>CAVAPV010000004.1:0-66299 GCA_963590525.1 Agathobacter rectalis | reverse complement strand
CCTTAGCTATGCGTATAAAGACAACGGCGAATCCTACCTGGCGTTGGAACAAGTGAATATGGAGATCGCCGATGGCGAGTTTCTGTGTTTGGTGGGACATTCCGGTTGCGGAAAGTCCACAATGCTGGCACTGCTGGCCGGTCTCATCGCGCCTAGCTCGGGTGAAATCCTTATAGACGGCAACCCTGTCGAGGGTCCCGGACTGGATCGCTCCATCGTTTTCCAAAGCTACTCGCTGTTTCCTTGGCAGACGGCGCTGAAAAACGTCGTTTTTGCTGCTCGACAGGCAAACAAGCAGCTTGGCAAACAGGCTGCCAAAGAAAAGGCAATGGAGCTGTTGGCGCTGGTAGATATGGAGAAATTTGCCAACAAGTATCCGTTTCAGCTTTCCGGCGGTATGCGGCAGCGCGTGGCCATCGCACGCGCGTTGGCGGTGGACGCGCCTGTAATGCTTTTAGACGAGCCGTTTGGTGCGCTTGACCCCATGATTCGCGGCAAGTTGCAGGAGCTTTTGCTGCGCTTGTGGAGTGGGGAGGGTAAGCACAAGACGGCTCTATTTGTTACGCACGACATCGACGAAGCCCTCATCTTGGCCGACCGCATCGTATTTATGGAGCCCAAGCATGTGATTAAGGAGTTCGTGCTCCCCAAGGATCGCGAGCGCACCGCAGAGGCGGTACTCGAGGATGAGCGCTTGCACAAGATAAAACGCGAGGTGCTCGAGTTGTTCGATGCCACGTCGCAGGGAGGGGACAAGCGATGACAGCTCTGGCAAAAGACGCAGTTGTCGCAGGCCGGGATGCAATGCCCAAAATGCAGACGCAGCCTGATGGCGTATCCCCGCGACAAAAGCCCGGCAGATTCTTCAACGTATCCTTTGCGCTGGCGAGCGCGCTGTTTATCGTTTTACTCGTGGTCATCGCCGTTCCCGGCAAGGTTATGCCAAAGACGAGCATTCCGTTTTACGGCGCTGTAGCCATCGTCGAGGCGCTCTTTGTTTGGCGCTACTTGGCAAACGGCTGCAAGCGTTCGACGTGTCATATAGCTATCGTGATATGGCTGCTGTTTATTGTCTGGGAGCTCGTTTCTACAGACCTCAAACTCACACATCCGGTGCTCGTGCCCAACCCTGAAAACGTGTTTGCGGTTTTTCCCAGTCGCTGGGATGAGCTCCTGCTTAACGTGACGTCTTCGTTGACTTTGTTGGCCGAGGGTTTTCTTACTTCGCTTGTGGCGGGCAATATCATCGGCATGTTTGTGGGCTGGATGCCCAAAGTGCGTGAGACGGTGTATCCCATAGCTCATGTTTTGGCGCCGGTGCCGGCGATTGTGTTTGCGCCGTATCTCATCTTGCTCATGCCTTCGTTTAAGGCGGCCGCTGTGATGGTCATCTTTTTAGGGATCTTCTGGCCGACGTTGCTAAACACTATTTTGCGCGTGGAGAAAATGGACAAGCATATAGTTGATTCTGCGCGCATGCTGGGGCTTTCTACGCCAGCTATGATTTTCAAGGTGCTTTTGCCGTATTCGTATCCCACGGTGGTGACCGGTCTTAAGACGCAGCTGCCGGCAGCTATGCTCATGCTGGTCATGGCCGAGATGTACGGAGCGCAAAGCGGTTTGGGCTATTTTGTTATCAATTACACCAACTACGCTAATTACACCAACGTGGTTGCGGGCATCATCATGGTGGGCATAGTGGTTACCGTGTTGGACGGCCTCGTAGAGCTGCTGATACGCAAAACCGTCACCTGGAACTAACCTGCTTGCTGCTGTGCCTCGCGGTGGTTTTGGCTGGGTCGTTAGAAAGCGGAGAGATCAAAGAGTTGGTAGCGCCTTAAAGAGCGCTGATAAAGAAGAGGGAGGAACAATCATGACAAACGGGATTGCGGTTTGCTTGGTGTGTGGCCAGCCGCTTGAATATTTTGAGCAAGCGCAGGAAGTGACCTGTCATATCTGCGGCAAGCAAGAGACGGGTCATTCCATCTGCGTGGCCGGTCATTATGTATGCGATGCCTGCCATCGCAGCCAAGGTGTCGATTTTATCTTGAACTATTGCCGCAAGACAGATTCCAAGAATCCCATCCGCATAGCGCAGGCGCTTATGTCGGATAAGTCGATCTTTCCCAACGGTCCAGAGCATCACACGCTGGTTGGCGCTTCGCTTATGGCGGCGTATAAGAACGCTGGCGGGGATATCGATTTGGACAAAGCGCTTGACGAGCTCAAGAAACGCTCTTTGCAAGTGCCGGGTGGAACTTGCGGATTTTGGGGAACCTGCGGCGCGGCGACCAGCGCTGGCCAGTGGTGGAGCATCGTGAGTGGCTCCACGCCCATGACCCGCGAGCCTTGGGCCCAGACGCAACGTCTGACTTCGCGTGTACTGGGCAAGTTGGCCGATCTGGGCGGCCCGCGCTGCTGCAAGCGCACGGGCTTTACGGCCATTTTGGAAGGCGTGGCCTATGCCAAAGAGCTGCATGGCATCGAGATGGAGCTTCCGCAGGATGTAACCTGCGGCTTCTTTAATCGCAATGCGGAATGCCTCAAGGAAGAATGCCCGTTTTATCCCAGCAAGTAAGCAATCGCCGCCGCATGTGACCTAGCGAGCATTGCTCGCCCGCTAGGTCGCGCAACATCGCAGAGAGCTGATGACTGCGTTGCCTTATTGCCCTGCGCCCTCCTGCTCTTTGAGACTCAAGGCATAATCACCTGTTGCTTGCGCAAGCTCATGAGGGTCAATGCGCGTGATGCTTGCGCCGTAGCTTGCCAGCTGCTTGGGCAACCAAAGGCTCCCAAACCATGGGACGATGTAGTAGGCAACTCCATCTGCTGAGGGCTTCTTGGGTTTGGAGATCCTTGGCCATGATGGAATAGGAACTCCGTCTGCAAAGGCCACGCGCGCTTTGATCTGCGTCGTGATGTTTGCATGCCCCGCGCTGGAGCTTTGACGATGCGCTTTGCCCTGCAGGGCGCTTGTTTGCCCGCCGCCTATGCTCTTGATCTCGTCTGCATCGCAGACGGAGATAATCCGGTCCAATCTAAACAAGCGCTGAGCTTGCGCGCTGTAGCACCATGCCTGCAGATAAGCGTGTCCGTCGCGCACGACGATGGTTTGCGGGTTGATAGCGCGCGGCTGAGGGGCAGGGGATCCTTCTTTCCAGTAATCGATTTGAATGCACGTGTCTTGCTCTTGCAGGCATGCTGCCGATACGGCTCGGACTATTGAGCCCGATGTGAAGGTCTCTGCCGCCTTTGCTAAAGCCTCTAGTTCTGCCTTGGTCAAAGAAGGCCGCAAGCCTGTGGTCTGGTCGAGCGACGCATATGCGCATCCCGCATCCCCAAGTGTTATGCGTGTGTCGCATGCAGCGTCGTAGCAAAAGGCGAGGGATTCGAGCGCTTTGTAGACCTTGGACTCGCTCACGTCTAAGAACTGGGCTGCCTGAGGGATGGAGACGGCGCCTGCTTGCTCCAGCAGCGCAAGCACTGCAAAGAGGAGGGAATCGTCTCCAAGCGTCTGGTTGCCCAAGCTCGCGTCCTTTGCGTCTGCTGCAAGATACTTTGCCGCCAGCTCGTCTGCCCAGCCTGCAAGCTCCAGGGCAAGCGGGCTCTCTTGTATCTGCGCTTCTTGGGACTCGTCATATATAAAGAGCTCTGCCTGCTCTTCTTGACCACCAACTGCAGCAGCTTGTCCCGCGAGATGCATGCCTGCATCCGCCTGCTCTGTTTGCGTGCCGGCGTTGTCTCCATCGCCGTTGTTTGCAGCCCACAGCGATGCTTCGTCTACGAGCTGCCTATAGGCATCCGCCGCTTCTTGGGGGTGGATGGGTACAAGCCCCGGCCCGTTGGCGATGCACCAAGACGCAAGTTTCTTGACATCTGCGCAGGTTACCTGCCATGTTTCTGTGCCGATAGGCTCTTTGGCTATCTTGCCGTATGCACTGCATAGATTGCGTGCCTGCCAAAGAGCGCAGGGGGATATGCGCACGACCGCTTGGATTGCGTTGTCGCCTATCTGAAAATCCAGAACCTGCCATTGCGCTGGATCAAACTCATGCGGATCAAAGTCTTGTTTGCCTCGGCCGCTTTCGTTGACTTTGACATGCCCCATCCTGTCGAGCCTAAAACGTCGGCGGGCCTGCTTGGATCTGTCCCATGCCGCCAAGTACTCGTGGCCGTTTGCCGTGTAGAAGCCTATGGGCTCTACCTCTCTTTGGGTGACTTTGCCGCTGGCGTCTGCGTATTCAAAGCTCAACAGCTTGCTGGTTGCAAGGGCGCATCTAGCTTTGTGCCGGGTGCCCTGCTCTGGTACGGTGCTGGGCCTGAGAGCGTCCATTGCGTCTTGGTCTGCCCAGGGCAGCGCATCTGGAATCTCAAGTTGGTCGCTGAGCTTTGCCATCGCTTGTCTTAGGGTTGCACCATCCGAGAAATCTGGGTCTTGGAGCAAAGCGGTGCAGGCGACGCGCAAAAAGGATGCCTGCGTGCTGCCTGTTTCTAATGCGTTTAGGTCTTTGTTGTCTGCGGGTAGGATGCAGTACAAGCCGTTGCTGTTTGCATCTAATATGATGCCGGCATCCGCCAAAGCAGCCTTGTCTCTTTCAAAGCGCCTGCGCGACGACGCCTCCGCGCGTTTGCGTGCGGCGGCATCTCTTTTGGCAGTGGGCGCATAATCGGCAAGAGCTGTTTGGATCTGGAAGCGCGTGACGGGGCCGTGCGCTTTAACGTAGAGCGCGAGCTTTATCTGACGTTCTGCTGCGTTTGTCTTGCGTGTTGTCGTGCTCATCTGTGCTCCAAATTGCTAAAGGCGGAGCCAAGATAATACAGAACATTTGTTCTAAATGCAAGCAAAAACGGCTGCATTTTATCGCCCGCTTACTGGGAGTTTCTGGCGCATGCGGCACAGTTTGTCTGCGCGTGGTATCCTTAACGCTTGTCTTTTCACGAGGACTTTGCTAGGTCGCACGGGATTTTGCAACAGCATGCCAAACGCTAAGAGCAAGCGGGCAAAGTCGAAAGGTCTAGCCGCAAACCGGTTGTGGTTGCTGCTAGATGTTTCGACTGAGACGCCTGCGCACTGTCGTTGCGCATAATCGCAAAACCAGCGCGGCCAAATGTATAGACATGATTATCAACGGTTAAGGACAAAGGGAATGATTCAGGAGAATATTCGCAACATCGCAATCATCGCGCACGTTGACCACGGCAAGACGACCATGGTCGACCAGCTGCTCAAGCAGGCTGGCGTGTTTCGTGAGAACCAGCAGGTAGAAGAGCGTGTGCTCGATTCCAACGATCAAGAGCGCGAGCGCGGCATCACGATTCTCTCCAAGAACATCTCCATCCGCTACAAGGACGTCAAGATCAACGTCATCGACACTCCGGGCCATGCCGATTTTGGCGGCGAGGTCGAGCGCGTTTTGAAGATGGCAGACGGCGCTTTGCTTTTGGTCGACGCCTTTGAGGGCGCCATGCCCCAGACCCGTTTTGTTCTCAAGCATGCGCTGGCCTGCGGATTGAGCCCCATGGTCGTCGTCAACAAGATCGACCGTCCCGGCGCCCGCCCCGACGAGGTCGTAGACGAGGTCTTCGAGCTGATGATGGATCTGGGCGCTACCGACGAGCAGCTTGACTTCCCTGTGATCTACGCATCTGCTGTCAACGGCTACGCACGCACCGAGGTCGACGACGACAACATGGACATGCTGCCTTTGCTCGACGCCATCTTGGAGAACATCCCCGCCCCCGATGTCGATCCCGAGGGTCCCGTTGCCATGCAGATCTGCACGGTCGATCACAGCGAGTACGTGGGCCGCATCGGCACCGGTCGCCTCTACAGCGGCAAGATCGCCACGGGTGACAAGGTCCTCGTCATCAAGAACAACGGTCAAGACCGCTACGAGACCACCATCAAGCAGCTCTACACCTTTGAGGCTTTGGGCCGCCAGGAGGCAACCGAGGCCTTTGCCGGCGACATCATCGCCGTCACCGGTGTTGACGATGCAGACATCGGAGACGTCGTGACCGATATCGAAAACCCGGTCGAGATGGAGCCCATCGAGGTCGAGGAGCCTACGCTGTCCGTCGTCTTCGAGGCGTCCTCCTCTCCGCTTGTTGGCCGCGAGGGCGATATCGTCGGTGCTCGCCAGCTCAAAGAGCGCCTGCTCAAAGAGGGCGAGTCCAACATCTCCATGCGCATCAAGGAGCTTGAGGACAAGTCCGGTGTGGAAGTTGCCGGCCGCGGCATCCTGCACCTTTCCGTCTTGATGGAGACCATGCGTCGTGAGGGCTTCGAGTTCCAAGTGGGCACCCCCAAGGTCCTTTTCAAGAACATCAACGGCACCAAGATGGAGCCCATTGAGGACGCAGCCGTCGAGACCCCCAGCGAGTACGCCGGCAAGGTCATCGAGGTCTTTGGCTTCAACGGCGGCACCATGGTGGACATGACCACCTTTGGCGACCGTACTACGCTGCGCTTCAAGATTCCCACGCGCGGCGTCATGGGCCTGCGCACCAAGGTCCTCAACGTCTCTCACGGCGAGGCCATCTTCAGCCACCGCTTTGCAGAGTACGGCCCCGTCTCCGGCCAAGTCACCGGCCGCAAGAACGGCGTCATGGTTGCCATGGCAACCGATAAAGCCGTCGCCTACGCGCTCGACACGCTGCAGCAGCGCGGCACCATGTTCGTCGCTCCCGGCGACGAGTGCTACGAGGGCATGATCGTTGGCGAGTGCGCCAAAGAAGGCGATATGGACGTCAACGTCTCCAAGACCAAGCAGCTCGGCAACCAGCGCTCCTCTACGGCAGATAAAGCCATCCTGCTCACCCCGCCCGTTGTCTTCACCCTCGAAGAAGCCCTCGAGTACATCCAAGACGACGAGCTCGTCGAGATCACGCCCAAATCCATCCGTTTGCGCAAGCGCACGCTCGATAAGATTGGCCGCAAGAAAGAGCGTGCCCGCGCTATGGGGAAGTAGAGCACGCACGCTGGGCCCTCATGCACGACCTCGCGTAACTAAGTACGCGTCGGTCGTGCTTTCGGCCCCATCGCACGCACTCTACTCCCCCATAGCACTCGAGGGGAACGTAGGGCGCAGGTGCTCGAGCACAGCAGCGCGTAACCAAGTGCGCGTTGGCTCGGCAGGACGTGAATCAATAGAAGACAGTAACGCTAGGGGCCGGGCAACCGGCCCCGATTTGCAAGGAGAAAGATAATGACACAAGAGCTGCTCAGGCTTCATAATGCGCAGGTCAGACGCGATGGCAACATCATTTTGGACGTCGATGACTTTGTCATACAAGAAGGTGAGCGCGTTGTCGTCTTGGGTCCCAACGGCTCGGGAAAATCCACGCTCGTCAAGTTGCTCACGCGAGAGATGATGCCTCTGTGGCGTGAGGAGCCGCCTGTGCTGTTTCGCGGCAACCCCCGCGCCGAGCTAAGGCTCATCCAGCAGACCGTGGGCGTTGTCTCCACAAGCTTCGCCGATCAGTTCACCGGCAACAGGCGTGTACTCGAGGTTGCGCTAGGGGGCTACTTTGGCACTATCGGTGTCCCGTATCACATCACGCCTACGCCCGAGCAGATAGAAGGCGCCCGTGCTGCCTTGCGCGAGGTTGGAATCGAACATTTGGCGGACCGTACGTTAAGCACGCTTTCTACCGGTCAGGCCCGCCGTGCCCTGGTTGCGCGCGCGCTTATCAACGCCCCCGACGTGCTCGTGTTTGACGAGCCGTGCATCGGCCTTGACCCAGAGGCTATCTGGAACCTGCGCCAAACCTTTAGCGCGCTGGCAAACAACGGTCACACGCTGCTCATGGTCACTCACGATGTAGCCGATATCATGCCCGAGTTCGATCGCGTCGTTTTTCTCAAGGACGCCCACATCGTGGCCGATGCTCCAAAAGAGGAGCTGCTCACCACGCAAAACCTGCGCGATCTCTTTGGCGTGCCCGTTACGCTGGTGCGCGACCAAGGTCGCTACACACTCTATTAAAGACAGCTCAAATCTGCGATGCGCTTGTATTCCCAATGCAAGCGCAAATCACTCCGGTGAATCAGAGGACGCTGTTTTGCTATGAGCGTTGTGATGCCGATACCTGCTTGTTGACCTGCTAAATTGGCGCAATCAAAGCATCCACGATAAAATGAGCTGATTTATACCCTATTCCCAGAGGAGGGGCCTTTTCTATGGCCGAACTCATGGAACATGTTCAGGCGCTGGCCGATGACATCGGTCCTCGCCCTGTTAGTACAGAGGAAGAAAACCAAGCCTCCCTTTACGTTGCGAAGAACCTGCAAGAGGCGGGCCTCGAGGTTGGCATCGACGAGTTTGCCACGCCCACGGGCGTGCGCTGGCCGTATGCACTGAGCTTTCTTTTGGTTATCTGCGGCACCGTTCTCTCAGGATTTGGAAAGTTCGTGCCGGGTTTGTCCACCACGTTTTACGCTCTTGGCCTGCTTTTGGTTGTGGCTTCGATGGTCTTTTACTTTACCGAGAGGCTCGGCCACCCCATCTTGTCCAAGGCGCTCACCCGCGGCGTCTCCCAAAACGTTGTTGCTCGCTATGTGCCCAGCTCTGTAGCGCGCGAGCGTCGCCGTCGCAAGATCATCGTCGTCGCGCATGTGGATACCGTGCGCGCGCAGCCCGAGGCCATGCCCGCTCTGGTCAACATCATGCCCGTTCTCAAGAAGGGCATCTACTACTGCATGATCGCCATGGCCGCGCTCTTTGTGGTGCGCATGCTGCCGCTTCCCTGGCCCGATACGGTCGATTTTGGCCTGTGGATCGCCAGCTTGGTGATCAGCGCATTCTTGTTTGTCTGCACTGTCTGCATCGTCGTCAACCGCTTTATGCCTTACGTGAGCGGCGCAAACGACAATGCGTCTTCGCTTGCTGTGCTCTTGGGTCTTGCCCGTCGCCTTATGGACCCGGCCGAGCGCGAGCGCTATGCCAAGGGCGTTCAAGAAGAACCTCTCTATGACGAGGATGGCAACGAGATTCCCGTTGAGACTTTCTTGCCCGAGCAATCTGCCGGCACTTTTGATGCAGAGTCTGCCGAGCCGGTTATCCACGGCCTTGAAGAAGCCCAAGGTGCCGATGTCATACCCGAGGGCGCCCAGATCGTCTACGAAGACGATGTCTTTGCAGATGCCGCTGCAAATGCTGCTGCCGGAGAGACGGTTGCCTTCCCTGCAATGGGTGTCGTGCAAGCCGACGAGGTCGATGGCGCTGACGTAGCCGCGGATGCCGACAGTGCGGCTGTTGTTGCCTGCGCTCCTGCGACAGAGCAGGCTGCCGAGGCCGAGGCTGCACCCGCTGCCGCTGCCGTTGATGCCGCAGCTCAGGCTGCCGTAGCTGCCGCCGATGCCGCCACACCCGTTGTTCCTGCTGCGTCTGTCGCAAAGCCGCAGGCCAAAGCCACAGCCTCTGCGCTGCCCTCTTGGTACACCGCTGCCAAGGCCAAGGCCGCTGCATCCGAGGCTGATACAGCAGAACAAGAAGGCGAGGCCGCTCAGGAGGGCGTGCGCTCGCAGTACGCCAACATGCCCGCGACTCGCGAGCAGGCTCGTGCGTTGCAAGCCAAGCGCCAGGCGGCTGCTCAGCCTGTCCAGGATCCCGACGAGGGCAAGGCCATGATCGAGGCCATCCAAAACCGCTCTGTCGACGATATCTTGGTCGATCTGGGCGTTGACCCGCAGGATGTTCCGTCTGCAACTCAATCCGCCCAAGCTGCCGCCAACGATGAGCCTGCTTCTTGTGATGTTCAAGAAGACATCGCCGCCGATTCCGCCCAAACCGATGATGCGCTAGCAGACGAGCAGCCTTCAGATGCCCCCGTCGCTTCTGCCGAGCCTGCTTTTGACAACGTCATCTCCATCGCTGCCTTCAAGGGCGAGCTTGCCGATGCCAGCGTTGACGACATCGACCCAGATTCTATGACTGCTGCTCATGATGACGATGCAGAGCCTGCCAAGACCGGCACAGGTCGTCTTGGCCTTACCGGTCGCATCCCTGTCATCGGTGACGATGCTGCCAATGCCTTTGCCACCTATGCTGCTGTCGATTCTGGCGATGCGTTTTTGTCGCAAGACCACGATGCCGCTGATGATGACAGCGCTTCTGCTCAAGAGGCCGCTGATGAGCAGCCTGTTGGCCTGGCCGCAGGGCTTACCGGTAGTTTCAAGGCGTTGCAGACGCGCCGTGAGGAGGCCAAAGCCGCCAAGGCAGCTGCAAAGGCTGCCCAGCCCAAGCGCAACACAAAGCCTACGGCTCGCCGTGTGAGCGACGATTTCGAACCTACCAAGGTGGGAGGTCGCCATGCGGATGCTGCAGACATGCTCGCCCAGTCGCGACAGGCTGCAGCAGTGTCGTCTACTTACCAAGACACCATTCAGGCGGCTCCGCAGCAAACCCAGGCTTTTGATCCGTTTGCTCCCAAGGGCGACCCCGCAGCCAACGCATCGCTTATCAATCCCAGCGTTTCGTGTGCCTTCCCGGCGGTCAACCCGTCGCTGTCTACAGAGTTTCCTGCCGTTGCGGATGCGCCAGCAAACGTCAATCCTGCGGCAACGAGTTCCTTCCCCAGCTTGACGGGTGCTTTCCCGTCTATCTCCAACGATTTCAACCAGCCGGCGGCAGGTGAGTTTGACGATAGTGATCTCGACGCCTTCAACGGTTTTGCTCCTAACGTCAACGTTCAGATCGATGCTCCTGCAGGCCGCATGCATGGCTTTATGGATAAAGTCGGCGGCTTGTTTGGCAAGTTTGGCTCCAAAAAGAACAAAGAAGAGGAGCTCGGCTTTGAGGACGGCTGGAATGACGATGACAACGGTTGGAAGGGCGGCGCCTACTTTGACGAGGAGCTCTCTCAAGACAGCCATGCCGCTGTCCGTGCCCGCGCTGCTCAGATCCGCGAGAGCGTTGTCTCTATGACCGAGTCCGATCTCTTGGACAAAGAGGTCTGGTTTGTTGCCTTGGGTGCATCAAGCGCGGGCAACCGCGGTATGCGCAACTTCCTCGAGCTGCATAAAAGCGACCTCCGTGGTGCCCTCATCATCAACTTGGAGGGTGTCGGTGCCGGCGATATCTGCTTTGTCGATTACGAGGGCCTTAACAAGACGCGCCGCAGCGATCGTCGTCTGCAAAGCCTCGTGCGCAAGGCGAGCAAAGAGCTTGACGGCGTCGAGATGAGCGCCGAGCGCCTCGATTGGCGTGATACGGATGCCACTCCTGCGATGGAAGCCGGATGTCGTGCGATGACCATCATGGGCTTTGATGGTGTGGCTCCTACCGGTTGGCATTGGACTACGGATTACACGGGTATCGTCGAGGAGGAAAAACTCGAGTACGTGACCGGTGTCCTCATGAAGATGGTCGAGAACAGCTAGTTTTTTGCATTGTGCCAAGCAAGGCTGCTGTTGGTAAAAAGCAAGCAGGGCGAGCCTTGATGGTTCGTCCTGCTTTTTTGTGCGCCTTTGCGGTGCGCGAACGGCGTAATGCTATTCCTCCGCTATGTCTAGAGGCTTGTCGCTGTACCGGAGTCTGCGGTCTGCGCGCCTTCTTCGGTTTGCGCGGTGGCTGCAGCGGCTTGCGTACCCTCTTCTGCCGCGGTAGCTTGCGGGTCCTGTCGTGTTTGTTGCCCAGCTGTCTGGTTCCGTGCTTTATCGTGCTGCTTGAGCGCTTCTTGTTTCCTGTTGTTCTCTTTGTAGACCTTTACAAACTTGAACCCAACGTAGAGCGCGCCGATGATCAAGTAGGTTGCGCCTGTGGCAACGTACGCATAGTAGTTATCTGCGCTAGAGCCCACGTAGTATGCATGGCCCGCTGCCAGCAAGAAGCCCTGCACGACGAGCAAGGCCATAAAGGGGTAGGCCATTTTCTGCACGCTTTTCCACTGATCGTATTCCATGCGCTTGCGCACTGCGGGAAAAGACGCGATCCAAGGCGCCAGAAAACACACGAGCAGCGGCAGGCCCACTATGGTGCTTGCGGCAAACATGATGGGTGCTGCATCGCGCCAGATCAGCGGCCAGTACCCCGTAAACGACATCGGGACAAAGAAGATGACTTTGGCTACATGAGCCACGATGATAAAGCCCGCCAAGATAGAGAGCTCGCTTCGTATGGAGTATAGAAGCTTGGTGTAACCCCATTTGACGGGCAAAGCTCCGGTAAACATCACCAGCAGATAGAAGGCCACGCCGGTGTAGCAGCTGGCCAAGAGGTTGTCGACGGTATAGGCGACTTGGTTGACGTGCCCCAAATCAATAAAGGTGAAAAACGCTGCGACGATGAAAACCGCATAGAAGGGGAGGGGATGTTTGCGCAGTGGCTTTGCCGCCACCAGGGTAAAGGCGATGGCAAAGACCAACGCCTGAAGAATATCGGGTACTGCATCTGGAACATAGGGAATCATGAAGATCCTTTCTCGCTAGCGCCTGGCAGCGGGACCGTTGACGTCAAGAGAGTCAAATGGCCTGTCGTCTCTTGGTTTATACGCGACCACTGCGTATGTCTTGCATGCAAACGAGAAGATACCCGTTTGCGGTACCTGCCTCGGACCTGAATGCGCCTATAGGGCAGATGTCGGGTGTTAAACCCTAGGTTTTGCCCTTGCCGTCCAATTGTGTCGTTTTAGTCTTGTGGCAAGCCTTGCGCTAAAAGACGCTGTTCGGCCGCGTTAAAATGTCCCTTTATCAGAAAAGTCTGTCCGCTACGCAAAGGAGCGCGTCGATGATCGGTCGCTACACCCGTCCCGACATGGGTCACATCTGGTCCATGGAAAACAAGTTCAATATCTGGAAAGAAGTTGAGATCTTGGCTTGCGAGGCGCAGGCAGAGCTTGGCCAGTGCGGCATCACCAAAGAGGAGGCCGCATGGATCCGCAAGTATGCAGACTGCACGGTCCCAGAAATCGATGAGGTCGAAAAAGTCACCAATCACGACGTCATCGCCTTTACCACGGTCATGGCCAAGTACATCGATGCTGATGTCCCGCAAGGTCAGCCCAAACCCAGCCGTTGGGTTCATTACGGCATGACCTCGTCCGATTTGGGCGATACCGCGCTGAGCTACCAGATCATCCAGGCGGCAGATATCATCCTTGAAGACATCAAGAAACTCGGCGAGACCTGCAAGCGCCGCGCCTTCGAGTTCGAGGATGCGCTTTGCGTGGGCCGCACCCATGGCATCCATGCAGAACCCATGACTTGGGGGATGAAGTTTGGCTCTTGGGCTTGGGCCCTCAAACGCGCACAGACGCGCATCGAGCAGGCACGCGAGTGCTCCGCGACGGGTGCTATCTCCGGTGCTGTGGGCACGTATTCCAATATCGACCCCTATGTCGAGCAGTACGTTTGCGAGAAGCTCGGTCTCACCCCCGATCCCTTGTCCACGCAGGTTCTCGCACGCGACCGCCACGCTCAGATGATGAGCGCGCTCGCGGTTACGGCATCCACTTTGGAGAGCATCGCGCTGCAGGTTCGCCTGATGCAGCAATCCGATGTCATCGAGGCCGAGGAGCCCTTTACCAAGGGTCAAAAGGGCAGCTCTGCCATGCCCCACAAGCGCAATCCCATCACCGCAGAGCGCGTTTGCGGCTTGTCCCGCGTGGTCAAGGGCAACGCACAGGTTGCATTTGACAACGTCGCCCTGTGGTTCGAGCGCGATATCTCGCATTCCGGCGCAGAGCGTGTCGCCTTGGCAGACAGCTTCACGGCGCTTGACTACATGTTTGGCAAGATGCAGTGGATGCTCGACGGCCTCAACGTCTATACCAACAAGGCCGAGCATAATCTCTGGCGCACCAAGGGCCTCATCTTTAGCTCCAAGTGCATTTTGGCTCTCGTTGACACGGGCATGACCCGCGAGGACGCCTACGTCATCGTTCAACGCAACGCCATGCAGGTGTGGGAAGACATCCAGCAGGCAGTCGACGGCCCCACATATCGCGAGCGCCTCGAGGCAGATCCCGAGTGCCCGCTTACCAAAGAGGTCCTCGACAAGATTTTTGACCCCTGGCAGTTCTTGCAGCGCAAAGACGTCATGTTCGACAAGCTCAAGGGTCTTGAGTTCTAGACCTGGTCTTTTGTGCGAGAGAGTACAGATAGAGGAGACGAGAGATGGAAGAGCACAGCTATCGCACCCACGGGACTTGCGCCCGTATGATCACGTTCTCGCTTGACGAGCAAGATCGCGTGCACGATGTCGAGTTCATGGGTGGCTGCAACGGCAACCTCAAGGGCATCGGTGCCCTTATAGAGAACATGCCGGCGCAAGAGGTTATCGACCGCGTCGCAGGCACCACTTGCGGCCCTAAGTCCACGAGCTGCCCCGATCAGCTGGCGCGTGCGCTGCGCGAGGCTTTGGAGAAGCGCTCCTAGTGTCTGCCAATCCCAAGAACAACAAGCCTGCAGCGTCTCCTATCGCAGCTGCTGCATCTGCGCCTATCACCCGACGCGACCTTCTCGGTGCCATTCCCGGCGCTGCGGCAGGTGCGGCTGCAGTGGCTGCCGTGAGCGCCGCTGTTGTTGCAAGCGGTTGCAGCTCTGGCAGCTCGTCTGCTGCTCCCGATGTGCTAGAGGTGGCAACGGAGTCTGTGACGACCTTGGAGAGCTTCAAGGAGATAAAGAGCACGGGCAAGTACTGCACGGTGGAATCCGTCATCGATTTGGATGTCGGCACGCAGCTTTTTGCAAGCGGTTCCAAAATCGCCTGCGCCACCGCTCCCGGAAGCACGTCCCGTACACTTACCCAGGTCTTTTTGATGGGGCTTGAGTCGGGGCGTTACGAGACCGCGCTTCAAGAGGCCCAAGGCAAGGATACTGGTTTCGTGATCCACGAGGCTCGTTGCAGCGACAGTCTTTTGCTATGGGTCGAGTGCAACTATCTCACAGACGACTGGCGCCTCTACAGCGCTTCAATCGATGCCGACGCGCTTAGCGTGGGCGAGGCTACGTTGCTTGACGAGGGCGGTGCCGATTACGACGTGCCAGAGCTTGCCGTTGTAGATTCTCAAGCTTATTGGATTGTCCAACCTGCAGAAGACGGCTCCAAGACAAGCGAGGATTCTCTGCTTAAGACTAACGGTGGGATTGCTTATACAAGCCACGGTAGGTTTAACGGCGGCTTGTATACGAGCGGCAAGAGCTTGGTGTGCATGCCCAGACACGAGAACCGGTCCTCTGTCTACTATCAGCTCACGGCTATACAAGGCAGCGGCGTGGTTGCATCGCAGGTTTTGCCGCACGGGTTTCGCCCCAATACCTTTACCTATGTCAACGGTGCTTTTAGCTTTGGCATATCGGCTGGCTACGATTACGGAGACGGCATCGCCAGCGTTGGCACGTATGTTGCGGCTGGCGATGGCACTTGGCTGCGTTTGACCAGGACTCCCGTCACACCCATAGGAAGCTCGGCTGGCTGGGTGTTTTGCAAGAGCTCTGGCCGCACGGTCTTTGTGGACATGAAGGGCAAACGCTACTTTACCGTCAGCGCGCCAGATGGCTCCGAGGATTACGGCGACTTTAGTATTGCGACCGGAGAGCTGGAAGGCAAGGTGTATAACTACGCGACTGTGGCCCAAGTCAAAAAAGGCGAGACCACGCGCAAGGTCGAAGTACGTTCCATAGAGCTTGTGGATATCAGCTAAAGCGAGACAGGGCAGGGTATGACCCAAAAGGTTTTTAGAGACTATATAGGCTCTTGCGATTTCAACGTGGGTGTCATGTTTGCCCATGACGGCTATGCCCTTTTGTTGGCTCAGGCTTGCCAGCGCCAAGGTATCAAGTTTCCCATCGACTACGTCTTTGGAAGCGTGTCCTGCGCGTTTCAGGGAGGCCGCGCTGCGCCTTTGGTTTTTGACAAGGACAACGTGTGCGAGGTTTTTGATCGCTATGCTCAGCTGCAGGTAGGCTGCCGCCTTACGTTTAGCAATACCGAGATAACAGAGCAGGATTTAGATGACCCCGAGAGCAATTTCTTGCTTGAGCGGCTGAATCTTTCTGACAATAACGGCGTCATCGTCGCTAACGATCTTTTGGCCGATTACATACGTTCTGCTTATCCTAAGCTCCAACTGATAAGCTCGCTGGTCAAGCCAACGGTGGAAAACAGGCTCGGTCAGGAACCGCCGTCGTATTACAACGAGCTTTTCAAGCGCTACGACATCGTCGTGGTCAACAGTGCCTTTGCAAACGATGACAGCTACCTCACGCAAATCGAGCATCCCGACCGAGTCGAGTTCATCGTCAATCATCGCTGTCGTCCCAACTGCCCCTTGTCAAAGGATCACTACATGACACAGACGCTGGCAGCCAACGCCGCAAGCACGGGCAACTTCATTGCTCAGCGCCGTCTTGAGGGCAAGCTGGTGCAGATCAACAACGAGTGCCTGCAGCGCAGGCACGATGCACCGTTGGTCAACAGCCTCATATCGGCTCAGCGTATAGAAGAGCTTGTCCAGATGGGATTTAAGCATTTCAAGCTAGAAGGGCGCGATTATCCCCTCACAGTGATGGTGAGAGACATCGGCACTTGGCTTTTCGAGCCAGACGGAGTCTACCTCTCCCTTGCGCAGTCGCTTCTCAACAGCCCTATCTAGACGGCCCTCATCAAGGCGCGAGTTTTCCTATCGGCTGCCTGGTGATTCTCTCTTGCAACCTTGTGCGACCTTTACGTTTCTATGAACACGGGGCCGGGGGTGTCGGCTTGTTGACGCATGAGGGGCGCGCATTTTGCTGTGCTACACTTTCTTTAGCTCCTCCCAAGTCTGTGGTTGCGGGAAGACATAAGCTTCCTTAGTCCAAGGCAGACGCGGTCAAAAGGATCCACGTAAGTCGGGCTTGACGGCTCGGCGAGCATGGCGCGTCCTAGGGGTAAGACGCACCGCCTTTGATAGGGGACAAAGGGTCCCCGGGGCGAGAGAACCTTAAGTGGGGTCGTGGATTACCGCGGCCGAAGCAAAAGTTCCAGTGCGCGAGTGTGGGGTCAAATACCAGGTCAGTTGGGAGGAGTTCCAACTGGACCTTTTTGAATTGCTCTGGAGGTACGGATGGCAAAGCGAGCCTTTACCAAGAAAGTGATGGCGAGCGCCTTTGCAGCTGTCCTGTGCGTCACTTCTCTGAGTGCCTTGTGCGCTTGCTCTCAAGTAGAAAGCACCTTGGGCATCGTCTCCAATACAGATCCTGCCGTGCAGCTTTCATCTACCTTGCCTGCTGGTTCTGTCATCGAAGACGGTGTGCTCACAGTGGGCGTCAATGCAAACAAATCCCCGTATGGTGGAACCAATGCCAACGGTGAGACCATTGGTTTTGATGTCGATGTTGCCGCAGCCCTCGCAGACGAGCTTGGCTGCAAGGTCAAGATCGTTGACGTTGGCACCGATGGCAAAACCGCGGTGACTAACGGCACAGTCGATGTTGCTTTGGGTGCGGTAAAAAGCGGCAGCAACAAAGACCTCAATTACACGAGCGCTTACATAAATGACGGCGCCTCCCTGTTTTGCCTTGTTAAAAACATGCCGGACAGCGTTTCTTCTATCGACTTGAGTAAAGAGAAAACGCTTGTGCAGGAGTCTTCTGCCGCCGCGTACGAGATTCAAGATGCACTGGGAATAGACTCTGTAGATACTGTTGCCACGGTTCAAGAGGCGTTTGAGGCAATTGAGAACGGTTCTTACACCTACTTTGTTGCCGATGCCGTTGTTGGCGATTACTATTCGCGCGATTACTCAGACATCGTTCGAGTTGATTTTCTAAGCGCCAACGACGTGTCGCCTGTTTACGCGGTTACGGCTTCTTCAAACGAGCAGCTTTCTACTGCGGTTAACCAAGCTGTAGAGGCTATGACAACCAATGGCTCTCTTGATGTGGTTGCCGCAAAGTGGCTTGGAAGCCAAAGCTCCACGCTTATGGCCGGCTCTCTTGATGAGGAGTCCCTGCCTTCTTCTTTTGGGGCATCGGCAACAACTGACACGAAGGCAGAAGCAGCAGAGGAGTAGCGCTAGAGGGGTTTAGAGTTTCTCAAAATCAGTTTCCAAACGGGCATAGTGCTCGTGGAATAGAACGCAGTTCTAATGTAGGAGGTCAAAATGAGCATCACAGTTACCGGACGCAAGACCACCGTTACCGCGGCGCTGAGGGATTACGTAGAAGAGAAGATCGGGCGCTCTCTTGAGGTGTTTGAGGCCGCTGCGATGAACGCAGAGGTTGTTTTGAGAACTGCTCATAACCCTGCCAACCCCAAGTCCAATACCTGCGAGGTCACTGTTCACGCTAAAGGTGCAGTGATTCGCGTGAGCGAGTCTGAGGACGACATGTATGCCGCAATCGATGCGGCTGCAGATAAGGTGGCTCGCCAGCTGCGCAAGTACAAGACCAAGGTTGTTGATCGTCGCGGCGGCCGCGGCACGATCAAGAGCATGGCTGTAGAAGAGATCGATAGCATCGAGCTTCCCCCTGTCGAGGAAGTCGGCGATGATGACGATCTTCTGGTCCGCATGAAGGAGATCGAGATCGAGCCTATGACCATGGAGCGTGCGTTGGTCCAGACTGACCTTCTCGGTCATGACTTCTATGTCTACTTCGACCAAGACACTCACCAGGTGCAGGTTGTTTATCATCGTTCCAATGGCGGCTATGGCATCATCCAGCCCAAGGTTGTTGGCTACAAGGAGTAACGGGAGGCATGTTGCTTGGGCCTCATGCTTGAGTGAGGTTTGACGCGTATTCGCAACCGTCGAAAGCGGTCAGATCAGCTGACCTAGCGCGATGCGAGACTCTTTTATAAGCCGGTAATGTCCCGCCCCTCAACGAGGGGCGGGATTTTTGGTTTCATACTTGCTACTTGCTACTTGCTACTTGCTACTTGCTACTTGCTACTTGCTACTTGCTGCTTGCTGCTTGCTGCTTGCTGCTTGCTGCTTGCTGCTTGCTGTCCAATCGCTGCTGTTTTCTCTTAACGTTGTCTTTGCCGTTGAGGTTTCCGTTTGCGGAATAAGCCTGTGCTTATGGTTTTCAATAAGCTTTTGCACTGTCAGTCTATACGCAACTATCAGCGTCGAGCTTAAGGGTGGTTGCTATGGCTTTTGAGAAGATCGTAGTTGCAGGCGGCGGCGTTTTGGGGAGCCAGATTGCGTTCCAGACAGCATATTGTGGTTTTGATGTGACTATCTGGCTTCGCAGCGAAGGCTCTGTTGGACGCACTAAGCCAAAGATCGACAAGCTGCGTCAAACGTATATAGACGAGATAGAAAAGATGGCTTTGGGAGAAGGGCCATGGTGTGCTGGCATCGCAGACAGCGATGCGCCTTTCGACAAGCAGGAGCTTCTTGCGCGTGTTGAGTCTGCGTATAGTGGGCTGACGTTTGAGCTCGATATGGCAAGGGCTGTTGCTGATGCAGATCTTGTCATAGAATCCATGGCCGAAGACCCCAAGGCCAAGACAGAGTTCTACCAGAAGCTTGCCCCGCATTTGCCGGAGAAAACCATTCTCGCATCCAATTCATCCACTTTGCTTCCCAGTCAGTTTGCCAAGGTCACAGGGCGTCCCGACAAGTATGCCGCTTTGCATTTTGCCAATTCCATTTGGAAGAACAATACAGCTGAGGTTATGGGGCACGATGGGACGGCCGAATCTACGTTTGATGCGCTTATCGGTTTTGCCAATCAGATTCGCATGATCGCGCTTCCGGTTCGCAAGGAAAAAAGCGGATACCTTCTTAACTCCATGCTCGTGCCCTGGTTACTGAGCGCATTGGATTTGTGGGCTGCGGGAGTGAGCGATCCCAAGAGCATCGATATCGCATGGGAGCGTGGCACCGGAGCGCCCAAAGGGCCCTTCAAGGTTATCGATACGGTGGGGCTTAACACTGCCTACAACATCGTCTTGCAGTTCCAAAGCGTTCCTGGTTTGCTTAATCCCCTCTTCAAGAAGATGATGCTCCCTTATAACTACAAAGCTATGGCCAAGCTGCTCAAAGACATGATCGACGCACAAGAAAGCTTCTACTGATCTTTAATTGTCTGCACTGGGAGTCTATGCGAGTGCAAAGCGAGGTGGGGGTCTTAGATTCTCGCCTCGCTTTGCGTGTCAAATGCGGTGTTTTCCAGTGCGGGAAGTCATTGCGTTTAGATGTGGAGAGACCGGACGGCGCACGCGGGGTTTAGTCCACGTAAGAAAGCTCATTGAGCGGCGAGGCGCTTTTGTCGGATTTGCCCATAAGAGATGAGCATCATGGCTCTTCGTGTCCCAAATCTGCCTACAACGGGGCTTTTATGATGGTTAGCCCATTTTGGCTGGCGCGCTTGCTGCGAGTGCGCTATCTTCACTCATACGCGCTTGGTTGCCAAGCTGTGGTCCGCCTCAGGGCAGCGCGCGCACTGCATTCTCTGCCTTAATTCAAGAAAGAAGGGCCTGATATGGCACGCGTGTATAACTTCTCGGCGGGTCCCGCCGTTTTGCCAGAAAGCGTCTTGCAAGAAGCCGCTGCAGAAATGTTGGATTATCAAGGTACTGGCATGTCTGTCATGGAGATGAGCCACCGTTCTGCTGCGTTTAAGAAGATCATCGAGGAAGCCGAAGCCGATCTGCGCGATCTGATGGCTATCCCGGATAACTACAAAGTCCTCTTCCTGCAAGGTGGCGCTACGCTGCAGTTTGCTGGGATTCCTATGAATCTCATGACGGGTAGCGGCAAAGCCGATTACATCGTTAGCGGCAGTTGGTCTAAGAAGGCGTACAAAGAGGCGGCGCTTTTGGGCAACGCCCGCTGTGTTGCTTCTTCAGAAGATAAGACTTTTAGCTACATTCCCGATGTTGATTCCTTGGATCTAGACCCCGAGGCTGACTATGTTTACATATGCGAGAACGAGACCATTTACGGTACTCACTATCATAAACTTCCCAACACTGGCAGCGTGCCCTTGGTCTCCGATGTCTCAAGCTGTTTCTTGAGCGAGCCTATCGATGTTTCCAAGTACGGCGTTATCTACGGCGGCGTTCAGAAGAACATCGGCCCTGCCGGTGTTGTGATTGTTATCGTTAGGGAGGACCTCCTTAAAGACGAGTGGATTGAAAACACGCCCACTATCATGCGCTGGAAGTCCCAGGCTGATGGCGGATCCATGGTTAATACCCCGCCTTGCTATGGCATTTATATCTGCGGCAAGGTATTCAAGTGGATCAAGGCGCAAGGTGGCCTTGAGGGAATGAAGAAGATCAACGAGGCTAAGGCAAAGCTCCTCTACGATTATCTGGATAGCACGGAGTTCTACACCGCTACGGCTGCTGTAGAGGATCGCTCTATCATGAACGTTCCTTTTGTCACCGGCGATGCGGATCTTGATGCAAAATTCGTTGCTGAGGCTAAGCAGGCTGGCATCGAGAACATCAAGGGCCATAGGTCTGTTGGCGGTATGCGCGCGAGCATCTATAACGCAATGCCTGTTGAAGGTGTGCAGGCCTTGGTCGACTTCATGAAGAAGTTTGAGCAAGAGAACAAGTAACCTTGGGCAGGTATCGGTTTGTCGGGGCGGACAGTTTGAGCTGTTCGCCCCGTTTTCTTAGTGATGGGTATCATGTGCGCTGGCTGGGGCAGTGATTCTGAACGTCGCGTGCGGTTTGTCTGGCTATCCGATTTTGGCTGTGGTCTTGACCTTTGATTTGCAGATCACGTTATCCCCTGCTTTGGCAATTACGTAGAGCTTGTAACGCTTGCCTTTGGCAAGGGACTTGAGTTTGGTAGTCGTTCGCGTTAGAACCTTTGCCTTGTACTTGTGCGCGCCCTTTTTCTTGTAGCAAAGCTTGTAAGAGCTTGCTTTTGCTACTTTGCTCCATGTGACGGTTGCGCACCTCTTGCCGGCTTTTGCTTTGATGATCTTTATAGAGGCGGGCTTTGCGGCGGTATTACCCGCAAAAGCGTATTGATCGACTTTTGTCTTGGTAGGGTCCTCGACAACGATGTCTTTGAGACTGGAGCAGTTCTCAAAAGCGCTTTCGCCAACGGCTGTTACCGATGCTGGGATCTCTATGCGTACGAGGGATTCGCAACCATCAAACGCGTAATTCTCTATTGATTTGAGCGTTTTTGGCAATGCAAACTCTGCGAGAGAGGAGCAGTTTGCAAATGCGCTCGGTCCGATCTTCTCCAGTCTTGACGTATTGGCATCGCAAGAGAGCGTAGTCAGTGATCTGCAATCTTGAAATGCTGCCGTTTCAATAAAACGCAGGCTGCTTGGAAAACAGACGGTTTGGAGGTTTGAGCAATTGGCAAAAGAATACGCCCCGACGCTCTCCAGGCTGCTTCCCTCTTCAAATTCCACTGCCTTGAGATTGCCAAAAAAGCTAAAGGTTTCTGCCCCGATAGAGCTTATGTCCTTGGCGATGTAGATGCTCGTCACTTGGTTTGCGATATCGTATAGAGCTTCATCTGCGCTTAGTGAGCCCTTGCCGCTTATAGCCAGCCCTCCGTTTGTCCCAAGGGCCCAGCGTATGTTCTCGTTTGATGAGAGGGTTCCTTGCGATACGGCTGTCACGTTGACACTGGCCAGGTCGTCTAACGCGCTGTCGTTGCTTGCCAGCGCAATGGTTGGAATGCCGGCTCCTGCAAGCGCTACGCAGGTTGCCAGTGCTATATATTTGCCCTGGAATCTCCCAATGTCCCTGTTGAGGCGTTTCACCTTTGCCATGCGTATCCCCTTTCTAGGATGTGATGATCCCGTCAAAGATTCCTTGCGCCCATTGTTTGTAGACGGTCAGAGACCGTTGCAACGTCAGAGCCTTGCTGGGCTTTCCCGTCGCGTCCTGGTCTAGATAACCGCCCTTTTGCGATTTGGCAGATCTCGTATAACCGCCGTTTGCAGTCCAGCGCACGGCGCCGTCCCCCTCGATAGAAACCGTCGTACCGTAGCGATACAGCTTTGCTTCTGGCAGGAAGGATGTCAGTAGAACCTTATTGTTCTTTGCGTCCAAAAGCTCATGTGCGGCTTCAAGTTGCTTAGCGTATGTCGATAGATCATAAGAGAGCTTCACGTTGTTGAAGGAGTAGTAGGTGGCGTCTCCCATGCATGTCACCGTGCTGATTTTGCTGGTGTAGTTTTTGTCTGAGTACCAACTTCCGTTTGTTGCAAGCCAGCTTTCGCATCCAGGGCGAGTCAGTGTTGTGTCTGCTGCGTTATCGTGCGGCAGCACTAAGCTTTCCCCATACCTAACAGTCAGCTCGCCGCGACAATACGACTGCTCATCTGGGTCTTCATCTGAGCTCCCATCGTCGCTGTCGCTGTCGCTGTCGCTGTCGTCGTCTTCGCTATCGTCGCTTTCTTCTTTGTCAGAGGGGTCGTAGGTGTCGTTTGATGCGATCTTGGCTCCGTTGTCCATCCATAAGTGCACAGTGTGATTGGTATACGCGTAGAAGGTAATGTCACCGCGTCCTACAGTGATGCTTTCCGCTGCCTTTTGCGTGCAGTTCTCATCTGTGTACCAGGATTTGAGCTTGCCGCCATAGGGGTTAAGGTCCTGCCCGTTTGAGTAGGGGTTGACCGTTTCCCCAAAGCGCAGCGTCTCTTCTCTGACTGTTTTGCCATTGATTTTGTAAGTTACCTTGTGGGTGGTGTAGCTGTAGAAGGAAAGACAGTCTCCAGATCTAAACGTGTAGCTCGATGCAGCTTTGTTGGTGCATTTGGCGTTTGTAAACCATCCCAACCAAGTTCCGCCGTTGGGGTTTGATGGGACGGATCCGGTTTGCGTATAGGTTTTGACAACATAAGGCTCGTAGTTGTCTTTCATATCGTAATCATGTTCCCAGTAGCCGCTTCTTTCCCAATGGGGAGCCACAAGGTAACTGGTGTCAACCCAGTGCTTGTCTCCTCTCTTATCTGTTGTCCAATACCCGCTCTTTACTATTTGCCAGCCCACTTCGTGGCTTGTGTCTACGTAATGAGTGCATCCCACTTGGTAGGGGACGTTGTAGTGCTCTTTGTAGCTTGCGGTATAGGTTGCGTTGTTCACGCTCCAGACACCGTTGTCGTCAAATTCGATGCCGCCGCTGTTTTTGTCTTTATATGTGGTCAAAAGAGGATTTGTGCCAAAGGGCACCGTAAAGGTTGCGGATAGCTTGCCGTCTATGTAGTAGCGCACTGCTCCAGGTTGGTCGGTTTGAGCGTATGCATAGATGTCTTTAGCCGGCATGTTTCCATCTGCGCTAGCTGTAGTGCCGTCCTCGTACTGCACGCTCCAACCGCTGCTTCCAGCTGGAGCTTTTGTCAGCGTGTAGGGTGCGTCGTAGTCGACTTTGACAGTGCTGGTTTCTTGGCCGTTGATGATGTAGTGGATCGTAAAAACCATCGGCTTCCATAGGGCCTTGAAAGTTGTCTTGGCAACGCTTGGAGCCTTGAGAAAACCTCCGTTTTCAAAATCCATATTGTCGCTGCCAAACTCGGGTAGCTGCCACTTGTTGCAGAGATTTATTTTTGCATCATCGATGTCTATTGACGTAGGGCTCGCTTGGTCAAACGAGATAAAAGGCTTGTTTCTTTTGGGCCTTGTAGAGTCTTTCTTGGCTCGGTTGGTGCCCGATGTCCAGGCGTAACCTGCCAGACGATAGCCTTTTTTAGAACCATCCTTTCCCTTCTTGTAGCCGGAAGAGGGAAGCAGGAGCTTTGTTGCACAGCTCGCCTTTTTGAAGGCTTCGGTTTTTCCACTGTAGGTTTTGGAGCCCAACTGCAATGTTCCTCCGTCCGTGTTGATGAGTACTTGCTCTTTTGGGGTTCTCAAGAAGCAAGCAAGAAAACTCTCCTGGTTTCTAAACTGGATGTCAGAAGGAGTTTTGAGAGATTCGTCTGTATAGGTTGGCGCGAGGCTGATTCCAACGGAGGCGAGGTTTACCGATGTCCATATGTTCGTGGCGTTTGTCGTGTCATGCTGGAGTTTGTAAGGCGAATACCCGCTGTATGCCGTGCCGTTTGAATACTGCCTCCACGCCAGACGGTAGAATGTGTTGTAGTTGTCGTTGTTGCCTACACCACGGCTAGAGAGAACTTTGTACGGGACTTGGTGCTCGTCTTTTCCACTCCATTTAAACGGGATATTCAAAACATCGTAGTAAGGGGACTCGGACACGCCTTTGTCGTGATGGCTGGCGCCATGCTGGGAGCTGACGGTGATGGCATTGACGTTTTTGTAGGTTTTCTTTCCCGCATAGATGGTCTTTGACTCTGCAGAGCGCAAAGAGACTTTCCCTCCGTCTCCTCCGCTATCGCTGATCCAAACATAGAACTGCTGCGAACTATCTAGGTAATCAGCGTAATAGAGGTTTGAACCGGCGTTGTTTTTGAGGCGGGCGTTTTTGCCTCCATTGCTTGCTGCAGATGAGCTTACGGCGGCAACATGGACCTTTGCCCATGACACGCCATCCTTGTAAGCCACTTCTGCGCTTTTGGTCTTGATGTCGCTTCCATCTTCTTTTACATCGACTGCCTTGGCGCTCGTGGTTCCCTCAAAGAAGTAGACATAAAACGTTCCATGGTTCCAAAGGGCCTTTCCTACTTGAGAGGTTTTGTATTTGGTACTCACCGGAGCCGAAATAGTTGCCTGGGTTCCGGACTTGCTTATGTCGATAGAGCCTGCAAAGGCCGTGTTGATGTAAACGCTCGCAAAGGCGATTGCCGATATGAAGATGAATAGAAGAAACCTCTGCAAGGCGGCTGCAGCCGACCTTGCCGTTTTTCTTTGTGTCATTGTTTTCTCCTTAGATCAGCTCGCAAATTCCAACGAGCTGGCCGCGTCTGTGCCGGCGTCTTGAGCTTGGCCGGTAAAGACTAAGACCGTGTCGTAGATAGGCGGCACCAAGGCGATGACGATGATCAGCATCATGATCGCAAAGATGGGGGCGACAAGCTTTGCTGGCAATTTGTTCACGCGTTCTTGCATTGCGGCATAGTGTTCGTTTCTAGCGGTTCGCGCCTGTGCGTCTAAAACCCTCGATATACTCGTGCCTTGTTTTGCTGCCTGGATGAGCGATGTACAAAAGGATGTTACAGATGGGACGCGGCAGCGGTCATCCATGCGTCGCAGTGCGCGCTCAAGGCTCATGCCAAGCAGGTTCATATCTGCGTCTACTTGCCTAAATTCATCTGCCAGGGGTCCTTGAGACGTTGTCGAAATCAAGCGCATCCCGCGTTCTAGCGGATAGCCGCTACGCACAGTTATGGAAAGCAGCTCTAGCGTGGAAGCCATAGAGCTGGCGATTTTGGCGCGTCTGTCACGTGCAAGAGAATTCAGCGTGAGATTGGGGCCACACGTGCCCAAGAAGGCAAAGAGCACCGCAAACAGGATATGACCTGTGTCTGCGCCTTGAGCGAGCATTCCTACCCCCAGCAAAACACCTGCTGCAGCGCTTGTGAGCTGTATTCCACGCCACACGCCTGGCTCTAAGAAAAGCCCTGCACGCAAGATTTTGTTGTGCAGGTTGTCGCTATCCGATGTCGCGAGTGGTGCCAGTTCTCCGATGCGGCTCATTGCTCTGGATGCTTGCCGCATTCTTTTTTGCCGGACGTTGTTGGATGAGCTGTTGTTGCGTGTCTTGCTATTTTCGGGGGCGTAGCGTTTTTGAATGGCTGTTTTGGTCATTATGCCTGCACCGGCGGAAATGCCGATGATGGCTATGAATACTGCAAAGTCGTACATGGCATCCTCCTAATCAAGCTTGAGGTCAGACATCTTTGAGATCAAAACGAGAATCGCTGCTTCGATAAGCGCGCATCCGCCCAAGACAGCCCAACCCAAGGGATTGCTTGAGTAGAATTCCCAAAAGCCGTCGATTTTGATGAGCGGTGCAAACGCCAGCAAGGCAAATATCGCCCAAGGCATAACTGATACGATCGAACGCGTAATCTTGGTCTCGGCCAAAGAGCTTTGCAAAGACTGCCTCATCTCGAGTCTGCGCGATATCGTTTCGTGCAAAAAGTCCAACGCATCGGCGAGGTTTGAGCCGGTACGCTGCTGCACGGCTATGACGTTGGCCAAAAGACGAGCGTCTTGGGAGTGTGTTCTTTTGGCCATGTTGGAAAAACCATCCGCCAAGGTGCAGTTGGAGTAGGTCATCTCGTTGTAAAGGCGCTTGAGATGTCCTTTGAGGGGCTCTTGTGCAAGGTCCACACAAGATAGAATCGATCTTGTGATGGGAAGCCCTCCTCGAGAGTTTTCTGCAATCTGCATCTCTATCTGCGCCAGTTGTTTCTCAAAGAGCAAAACCTGCTTCTTTGCCTTTGCGGCGAGATATTTTTTGAAGCCCAAGATGCAAGCTGCATACGCTATCGCCCCTGCAAGTGCCCCTGGCAGATAGCCGCCTTGCTGCGCAGAGGAGCTTGCAAGGACAAAGCAGACAAGGCCTGCGGCGATACCGCAGCCGGTTCTCAGGCTAAGCCATAGCTTCGTGCTTACATGCACACCTGCGTCTGATAGCTGGGCTGCTAATCCCGTGAGCTCTGCTGTTTCAACTTTGACAGCCGTGTCTGCGCCTATTGATGCGGCCGCACTACGCGCCTTTCTAAGCAGGAGCTGGGCTTCGTTTTCTGCAAGCTCTTTGCGTACTGCCGAGACGCGGCTAAACGAGCACAGTGCGGCGGCGATGACGGCAATGCTCAGAGAAAAACAAACGATGTTGAACAACGCGTCCATTATGCCGCCTCCGCGTCGTCAATAAACCACATCGGGTCGTAGACGTAGCCGGCATTGGCGATTTTTTCTCTGACCTGGGGAGGCTGCAGATGATTGCTTTTGTGAGACGCTCCTAACTCATCGCCGTTTGCCTTGTCGTAGTAGAAGAGCTGCTCATGTTGAATATGACCATCCACATAGTCGCCAATTGCCTCGATGGAGGTAATTTTTCTGCTTCCGTCGCTTGAACGTTGAATCTGCACGACGATATCGAGTGCGGCGGCGATCTTGGCTTTGACCGTCTCCTCCGACAACGTCGAGTCCCCTTGTTTGGCAAGTGTCATGAGTCGTGTGAGCGCAGAGGTAGGGTCATTGGCATGTATCGTTGTCATGGAGCCTTCGTGGCCGGTGTTCATCGCCTCGAGCATCGTGTATGCTTCCGCCCCTCGGCACTCTCCGATGATTATGCGGTCCGGGCGTTTTCTCAGACTTGCCCTCAAGTGATCGTCGAGGGTTATCTCGCCTGCTCCTTCGGCGTTGGGCTTGCGTGCTTCGAGTCGCAAGACGTGCTCGTGTTGACGGTGCACCAAAAGCTCGCAGGTGTCTTCTATGGTGATGATGCGCTCGTGTTCTGGGATGGCGCTCGCCAAGACATTGAGCAGGGTTGTCTTTCCGCTGCCCGTTCCGCCGCTGATGAGGACAGAGCAACGGGCAGCCACGCAGGTGAGAAGAAACTCCATCTCGGCTTTGGACGCGCTGTCTGTGTCAACGAGTTCGTCGGCTGTAAGCATGTCCTGGCTAAAGCGCCTGATGTTAAAGCAGCTTCCGTCTACGGCTACGGGGTAGACCGTCCCGTTAAAGCGTGAACCGTCAGGTAAAGATGCGTCTTCGATCGGGTTGCTGTCGTCTATTCTGCGCCCTTGGCGGGCGCATATCCTGTTCATGATGCGCCTTACGTGCTCTTCTCCATCAAAGCGCACGTTCTCGCAGCGGCTTATCACACCGTCTCGCTCGACCCAGACCTCGTGTGCTCGCCAGTTGCCCTCGCTATCCATGCCGCCGCCGTTGACCATGATCTCCGATATGGTCTCGTCGGCAAGAAGCGGCTGCAGGGGACCAAAGTAGAGAAACTCGTTTATAAAGTCCTCGATAAGCCCGTCTCGCTCTTCTTCTGTCAAATCTCCAGAAAGCTCTGCAGCTTCTGTGACGGTTTGCCTGATAAGCGCTTTGACAGTCTCGTCATCGGTACCGTTTAAAGAAACCTTGTTTGCAATCTGTTCTTGGAGACCCAGTTTGAATCTCTGCTTAACCTCGTAGTCCATGCTTTTTCCTAGCGTTTCGTATCTACGTTTGCCGTGAGAACCATCCAGATGCTTGTTTTTTGGTCCTGCAGGCTTCTGATTTCTTCTGCCTTTGACTTGGTTACCTCAACGGTGACCGTCGAATACTCGGCCGTGATCCCATCCTTGCTCAAATCCGCATAACTCGTGTATCCGTCAAGGGCTAAGACCTCGACATCTTTGCAAATCCGCGTTTTCTCTCCGTCTTGGAAGCAATACAGGCTCACGCGATCACCTTGATGCAAGAGCGCCTGCGCAAAGTCTGTTTCTGTGTTGACGCTGATGCTTACGGCCTTGCGTCCTTTTGAAATGCGGCTTGAAAGCGACGAGCTTTCATCGCTGCGATTGAGGTTGGCGCCTCTTACCTGGTCGTTTTCATCCATGCGCACAACAGCTTGCTTGCCTATAACTTCTTCTGTCGTTGTTGCGACGTCGCTTGCAACGTATCGGCCTGGAATCTGGACAGTGGTTACCATCTCGTCGGTTATGGTGGCGCCTTGCGCAATCTGCTTGGATGCGACAACTGCCGTCTGCATGTCCGATTCGACATCTGCCAAGGCGGTCGACGCTTGCGAGTGGGTGACAAAGGCAAAGATCAGGCATCCGGTTGCTATAAAGGCGCTTGCGGATGTAATCGTTGCAAGGCGAGCGACCTTGGCTCCGACGTCGTTTTGAGCCTTGTCTTGACTGCCGCCTCCGCCCTGGGGTGCGCCCTTGATCTTTTGGGCGATGCTTGGTTTAAGTATCACGTCTGGTCCTTTCGTTATTGGTTTGCTTCGAAGATCTCCGTCGGCTTCTTGAGCGCGTTACTTAGGGTTGCCTCAAGCGCTGTCGGTATTTGTCCGTCGCTGCTTTGGATGGTGGTTCCCCTTGTCCCCGCGACCGTGTTGCATTGCCAAAGCTGTCCGTCTACGCCTTGGGGTCGGTAGGTTTTGTGTAGCGAGTAAGGACACATCGACGCTGTCGTCGTGCTTGTGAGCAATATCTCCGACAACCAAGCAGCCGGAGCGACGACGTTTTGGTGTTCGAGCGCGATGTTTGCCTGCCACGCAAGCACCCTTACGTTTTCTGCATCGTCGATCATCGGGTTAGCTTGCTCGATCTGTGTTCTTGTTGCTTCGTAGAACGCGATTTCAATTGCTCCGTCGTATCCGTTGTCTCTAAGCGAGCCGACGACTTTCTCGTTGATGAGCCGTACGGGGTCTTCTGCGCTTTTGAGTTGCATGTCGAATCCGGCAGAAAACGTCTCTTCGCGAGCTATGTTGAGATAGTTGTCCAAGACGAGCTTTTGCGCGTAGACGCACGCAAACTCCAGCGCGATAACAAGAACTGCAGCAAGACTCATCATCAACATCAGCGTCAAAATCGTCACATTGCCGTCTTCGCGTTGTGCCATTAGCTGATCTCCGTTCTTGTCGTCAGAACTCGCTCCCTGGCTATATGCCTGCTTACTGTCATGTGAGATAACCCGGGAAGCTCGATAAGCGTCGGCAGTTCGTAGCTGATGTCAAACTCCACTAACCCCGCATATGTCTCTCGTGTCATTTGGGCAAGCTGATAGCGGTTGTCCTCGTCGCAGATGACGTTGCGATTTGCTATGGGTTTTGACACCGGTGGCTTGCTATAGGTATCGGTTGAGGTGAAGGCGGCATTGCTTATACGGAGCTTGTCCGAGTCTAGGCAGACCGATTGCCTGCTTATCTCGTTTGAAAGCAGTTCGTTGGCGCTTTGCGGGCTGCCTGCGTAGATGAGCTCGTCAAGATCGACGGCCCATGCCGCTTGCTGAGCGCTGCCGTCTAATGTGAGCACGCAAAAAGCCGTGATTCCCAGCTGAACTGTTGCCATTGCGGCTATGAAAACCATCGGAATCGCCATTGCGAGCTGGACTGTCTCCGCGCCGCTCTCGTCTTTTACATGCCATGTCTTCTCGATCACCACGTGTCACCATCCGTCATGTCCAAAAGGCCTGTTTTCACGTTTTTTGCCTTGAGAGACCCGTTGCCGCCGCAGGCGATGGAGATGCCTCTGCCAACCGGGGTCTTGAACTGGCCTTGGTATGAGACCTCAACGCTAAGCGGCTGATACGAGCAGTAGGATTTGCGCGCTATGGCTGTTTCGCTTTCGTCGATGTAGAAGAGGTGGTTGTATGCCTGTTTACAGGCGGGTTGTCGCGTCAGGTGCAAGCTCACATCTCCCAGGTTTGGCTCGACAACGCTTAGGTACTCTTTGATTGACTCTGCATTGTCGGCACGGCTCGGATCATCCATGCAGTAACGCACGGCAGCGGTGGCGGCCATATCCAAAGCGATGTTGCGCTCGATGTAGGTGCCCAAATCGAGTATTCCGGCTCCAAACAGCATCACCAGCGGTATGGCAAACAGCAGTTCCAACGCTGCAGCGCCCGTTTCATCTCCTGTCGTGTGTCTCAGGTGCTTCATGGCAAAGACACCTCCTTTCTTTTCCAAATGGTTTGCTGCCTGGCTGGTGCTATTAGGAGACAGCCCCCTTGCCCAAGTTGCTAAATAGCGTGGAGATGGAGGTTCCGGTGCTGCTGATGGCGTCACGCAAGATGCCCTGGAAGCTCAAAAGCGCAGCGCCTAGGCCAACGGAACAAACGATGCCGATGACGATCTCTACGGTCTCTGCGCCGTTTTGGGGCTCGTCGGTAAAGAACTTCTTGATCATGAGGAGATTCCTTTCTCGTTGATTGCAGGCGGCTTTTCCGCCTTGCTGCTTGCGGGTTTTAGGCCGAGGTAACTCTTGCTATGAGACCGATTGCATACCAGCAGCTCAGGCCAGGTGCGTAAGGGACATAGCTTTTCAAGTTGCCGCCTTTGAACAAGACGGTCGTCAAGGCGATGAGAGCCATTACGACACTCGCGCCCATAAACCCCCAGATGGTTCCCGTTAGACCGGAAAAGACACAGATCATCGGGATAAAGCGCAGATCACCGCTGCCTATGGCGGGACTGCCAGAGACAAACTGCATTGCACAGTTTGTGATGTTGAGCAAGATATACATCGCCGCGGCGCATGCTATGGATGTTGCGATGCTGCTAACGCCACCCATGCATGCGGCAAAAATCACGGATGCGGCGCCAAAGGCGATGCACAGTTGCCAGGGGATGAGTCTGGCCTGCATGTCACATAGAAGCGTCGATATCATGACGGCGCCAGCGACGGTCGCACTTAGACAGGCAAGGATTCCAACGTCTGCTAAAGCCAAGAACGCGGCAATCAGAGCGAGGCTTGCGCCGCAGATCATGCGCAGTGGCAGATTGCAGTTCATGCGATAGGAAGCCGCTACCTCATGTTCTTTTGGTAATAGCGATACTGGGTTTTTCCCATGGGGAACTTGCCCAATGACGCCGACCTCACGCAGGGCAGCCACCTTCTCATATGAGAGCTTTCCGCCGTTGACCAAGATGACTTGCCGCGCTGCCCATTTAGCCATGCCCTTTTCGACGCGCTCGCCGTCAAAGGCGGGCTTCCTTTTGACAAAGCTCACATGATTCGCGTAGCTACGCAGGTTTTCCATCCAGTCTTTGTTGATCTCTTTGTATTTGAAGATCAAGAGTTGTTTGGTTGCACTTGGGACCACTGCGTAGCCCAGTGCGAATGCGACGATTACAAAGACGATAGAAAAACCCATGACGTGTCCGATCTCTTAAAGTCAAGACGGTCTGCAAGGAGGTAGCTGCCCTTGCGTGAGGACAAGATTAGGTTGCAAATCTGTTTGGGTTTCAGACCAAAACAAGACTGGGTTTTGGTGTGTTGGCATGTGGAAAACTGCTTGTTTTTGCGATGAAAGCGGATGTCTCTTGATGCGCATCTAAAGAAGCCGAAGCAAAACCGCAGGTAAGAGCCTGTATATCGCGCAAAGAGATATACCCTAGGCAAAACCATCCTTGATTGTGGGTTTATGGAAAATAAGGGGTTCACAGACGCGGGGTTTAGTGTAATAATACGAGGGCTTTTTGCCCCCATCGTCTAGCGGTTTAGGACGCCGCCCTTTCACGGCGGAGATCACGGGTTCGAATCCCGTTGGGGGTGCCAAGAGTTTTCGCAGGTCACAGGCTATGTTCTGTGGCCTGCTTTGTTTTCCAGGAAAAGCCGATAACGGCCTTTTGCGCAAATCAAACCGCGGGTTGTAGGCAGAAAAGTGTGCTCCGGGTTACTCGACGGCATGCGGGTACGTGTTGCCTGGGTGAAACTCGAGTTACCAGCAAAAAGTGCGCGAAGTAGGCACTTTAAATCCCTTGCGGCAAGTAGCAGGCCGTTTTGCGTTGCAAAATCGCAGGTCACGGCGTTGTGATTTTTAGCTTACTCGCCAAAACGCAAAGCAAATGCCTACTTCGCGTGCTTTTTGAAGTGTCGCGCTTGCCGCAGCCTTCTTTCAATCTCACAGCTCAATGGCAGTTGAGCTCTTCCTAGCGCAGATGTTGCTACCATGTCGGCATTGTTTGTCATATGCGCAAGAGGGGACTTTTGGTATGCCTAATGATGATTTTGAGAAGCTCGCTGCAGAGGTGGGACTCGAGCAGATCTTGCTGGGAGGCAGAGCTTTCTTTGACGGAGGAGAATCGGGTTTCAACCTGGTGGACAAGCTTGCAGATGCAAGCTATCGCATCAAGGCCGTAGAAGCCATGGGCGACTCCCATGACATCAACTACTATCCCGTGCTGAGGTCTGCTGCTCAGACAGATCCCGACGAGGCCGTCCGCAAGGCTATCCGTGCGGCATCGGACAAGCTTGAAGCAGAGTTTGGCGAAGACAAGTGTTTGCAGGTCGACAAGGAGTACACCGGCGGCGTTCGCAAGCCGGGCGGGTCGGAGGAAGCTCATGTTGTGGGAGACTTCTTTGGCGGAGATCTCAACGATTTTAGATAAGACGCACTGGGCCTGACGCGCCTCGTCGCAGCTGCCCTCGCTTAGCCGCTTTTACCGGTCATGTTACTGTGCCCTGCCAGCTGTTTTGCGGGGCGGGCAGGGTCGTTATTGCGCTGCATGTGGCAATCGCTTTTAAGCTGCTCGCTACGCTGCTGCAGCAAGAGGTCCTGCGCTATCCTTAAGCTAGTGGACGCAAGCTAATAGAGGGGGATATATGGAGAATCTGATAACCAAAGAAAACGTCAAAGCTGCAACAGACGATATCGCTGCTGCGGCGCCTGGGTTTGTCCCCGAGCTTGCCATCATCTTGGGTAGCGGTATGGGCGACCTGGCCGAGTCTATCCAAGACAGCATCATCGTTCCCTACGCGGGTGTCGCGCACATGGTTCCGGCTACGGTGCAGGGCCACAAGGGAGAGTTCGTCTTAGGAACGCTCGAAGGGCGCAAGGTTATCTGCATGCGCGGCAGGCTGCATGCCTACGAGGGCAACAGCGCTCAGCAGATCGCGTTTCCCGTTTACGTCGCAAATCAGCTGGGCGCCAAGCAGTTGATTATCACCAACGCTGCCGGCGGAATCGACCCCTCTTACAGCGTGGGCGACCTCATGCTCATCCAAGACCACATCAATTTCCAGATGATGAACCCCGTCATGGGCCCTGTGCCCGAGCTCGGACCGCGTTTCTTTGACATGACGCATCCGTATTCGCTGAGGCTTCTCGAGCTTGCAAAACAGGCGGCCGCCACCTGCAGCGTCAAGGTCCATCAGGGGACCTACATTGGCGATTTGGGCCCCAGTTTTGAGACTCCTGCAGAGATTCGCGCCTTTAGGGCCATGGGAGCCGACGCTGTGGGAATGTCCACGGTACAAGAGGTTATTGCAGCCAACCAGCTGGGCATGGAGGTGCTCGCCATCAGCTTAATCAGCAACCCTGCCGCCGGTGTCTGCGACGAGCCTTTGAGCATCGAGGACGTGGCAAAAGCCGCGCATGTGGCCGCGGGAAATATCTCAGAGCTCATCCGCACGGTGTTGCCTAACATCTAAGTCGCCAATAACGTCTGCAAAGCTCGCTCACCTCCGCTTTGAGCCTCAAGTGCCGCGCCTTGCTGTACCTTTGAATCTCATGTTGCATGCCGTCAACATCGCCAAAGGCGTCGTCTGGCGGCATCTGTGTTTCGCCAAGGTAACGAAAGCCCACTTGTCTAGGCACCACGCGGCTTGACGCTATAATCCAAGTAGAGTTGTCGCTGGCAGATAAGAGAAGGAGGTGCGACATGGAGCTCGATATGGTGCCCGTTACCATAGAATCGCTGGCTATTCGCATGATGCCGCAACCGTCCGTTTTGTCGCTGCGTCCTTCCAAAGCCCTGGCGGTTCCCGGAGAAGAAAACGACGAGGTCTACGATTACGTTCTCCCCATATGGATTGGCCCTGCAGAGGCTGCTGCCATCGCCGCAGCTATCGATAAGTCCCGTCCAGAGCGCCCGCTTACGCACAGCATGATTGCGCAGCTTGTTCGCTCTATGGGTGGATCGGTCAATCGCTGCGTCATCGATCGCGTCAACGGCACGACGTTTTACGCCACGGTCTATGTGCGCTGCGGCAACGGAATGTTCACACGCGTCGACGCCCGTCCAAGCGATGCCGTTGCCTTGGCTGTGCGCGCTGATGCTCCGCTGTTTGTGTCCACAGACGTGCTCAAGGCGGCGTCGTTTTTGCAGTCGTTTAAGCCTGGAGCAGACCAAAAGCTTGAGATGGAGGAGTTCCATAAGTTTGTGGAGAGCATCAGCCCAGAGGATTTTGTGACCGAGACCGACTAACCTTTCCACGCAATATACGCAACTGAGCGCCCTTGACATGCGTCGAGGGCGTTATCTTTATAGAAGCAGTGAAAACGGCCGATGAAAGGGGCTTTGATGGCAGATCCCAAGATTAAGCGCGCACTTGTCTCGCTCACGGACAAAACCGGTTGCGAGCAGTTTGCACGCACCTTGGTTGACGAGTTTGGCGTTCAGATTATCTCTACCGGCGGCACGGCTCGCGTGCTCAAAGAGGCCGGCATTCCGGTCACTATGATCGATGAGCTCACTGGTTTCCCCGAGATGATGGACGGCCGTGTCAAGACCCTGCATCCTAAGGTCCACGGCGGCCTTCTTGCCCGTCGCGATCTTGAGAGCCACATGGCAGACGCCCAGGCAAACGATATCGAGATGATCGACATGGTGGTCGTGAACCTCTACGCCTTTGAGGCTACCATCGCCAAGCCGGACGTTGCTTATGCAGACGCTATCGAGAACATCGACATCGGTGGCCCTTCTATGTTGCGTTCTGCCGCAAAGAACCATGCAAGCGTCACGGTGGTCACTAACCCCGCAACTTACGACGACATTCTTGCCGAGATGCGCGCAAACGGCGGCGCCACTACGTTGGAGACCCGCAAGAAGCTCGCGCTCGAGGTGTTTCGCACGACAAGCGCCTACGACAACGCCATCTACAACTGGCTGCTGGGCGAGCTTGACGGTGATATCGCCTTTGCCCAGGACAAGCGCATCGTTTTGGACAAGCAGGCAGACCTGCGTTACGGAGAGAACCCCCATCAGAAGGCCGCTTTCTACAAGCGCCTCAATCCCGGTGTCAAAGGTGGTCTGCCCGAGGCAGCACAGCATACTCTGGCCAACGCCCAGCAGCTGCAGGGCAAAGAGCTCTCGTATAACAACTACCTCGACACAGACTCCGCTTGGTCTGCTTGCCGCGAGTTTGGCACGGCAAAGCCAACTGCTGTCATCATCAAGCACCAGACGCCTTGCGGTATCGCCCAAGCAGACGATATCGTCACCGCCTATCAAGACGCCTTTGTGTGCGACTCTGTCTCTGCCTTTGGCGGTGTAATGGCCTTTAACCGCCCGGTTACCGAGGCTCTTGCCAAGCAAATCGTCGAGGTTAACAAGCAGTTCTCCGAGGTCTTGATCGCCCCTGATTTTGAAGAAGGCGCGCTGGAAGTCTTCAAGGCAAAGCCCAATGTCCGTCTGCTCAAGACAGGTGGCATCAATCCCGCGGGCAACGATATCGAGGTCCGCATCGTCGAAGGCGGTATGGTCGTCCAAGAGCTGGATTGCGTTGCAGAAGACCCTGCGACCTTTACTGTTCCTACCAAGGCCAAACCCAGCAAAGAGCTCATGGAGCAACTCGTCTTTGCCTGGAAGGTGGCAAAGTCTGTCAAGTCCAACGCCGTCGTGCTCACTAAGGGCACGCGCACCGTGGGCATTGGCGGCGGTCAGCCCAACCGCGTGAATTCTGCGCGTATCGCTGTCAAGCAGGCTGGAGAAGAGGCTCGCGGCGCGGTTGTCGCATCCGATGCCTTCTTGCCGTTCCCGGATACGCTCGAGGTCGTGCGCGACGCCGGTTGCGTTGCCTTGATCCAGCCGGGCGGTTCCATCCGCGACGATCTTTCTATCGAGGTCGCCGATGCCGCTGGCATGCCCATGGTCTACACGGGGCATCGCCATTTCCGCCACTAGGCGCGGCAGCTTAAAAACACGCAAGCGCAGCCCAAAGGCACCGGTTTGTCCGGTTGCTTTTGGGCTGTATCTGTTTTGCGGTTGGCATGTTTTTGCTCGTTTGCGCCCTTGCTGTGGCCGCATCAGTGATGCGATAGGGCTATTTGCTGCACTATTTGCCCTCTGAGCAGGTCTATCTTCTTTTTGTTCAAAGTGTTACTTGCATGCTAACTCTTTGTACTCTATGTCCAATAATAGAAAAGATTGCGCCGTTCACCGTTTTTATCTAAACTTTCACCTGCTAGAAAAAAGAGCAGCTCCTTGTAAACGACGCGTGTGCTTCTAAGAGGGAGATTCGCCCACGGGCGACAAAGAGGAAGGAAGCACCGGTAGGGAAGTAAACGAGTTGAGCGCTCCGCACGAAGGCCTGCGTGAACAGGTTCTTCAAGAAAAGGGATGCCAAAGAGGGGGCGTCCCTTTTTTATTGCCACATGCCAACGTATAGCGGGGCCTTTGCGTTTGTGCGTTACCATCAACACAGCTGTTCGAGAACGGCTGTTTGAGAAAAGGAGCAACATGACCGAGGAAATGCCGCGCAATCTGATTCAGGCCGCTAATCAGCCAGAGCAAGTCGATCAAGACGAGCTCGAGCGTCGCTGGCTTGCAGAAAACGTCCCCGCTAACCGTTTGGAGCTTCATTGGCGCTACGAGAACGGCTCGGTGCAGCTTTCTGAGCGCAGGCTGCGCAGCCTTGCCGCGTATGGCGTTGGTCCTGCATTGTGCTCGTATCTGCGCACGCGGCTTGAGTGGTTTTGCGACAACAAGCTCTATGCGCAGCCCAGTGGCATCGTTGTGGTTATCGTAGAGACCAACGGCGACGTGGACATGAAGCTGGGTGCTAGCGTACCTGCGCCTTGCCTGACCGAAGAAGACCTCTTATGGGAAGGTGACAAGCTCGCAGGCGTAAACATGCCTGGCACGCTGCTGGTGCGTATGGGAGACGAGCTCGTCATCGTCAACAAGAACGGCTTGCGCGATGCTTGCGAGTCTTTTGCGGTGGATCTTGCAGGGACTTTGGCTAAGTCCATGGGATATGGTGTGGTTGATAGACCCGTCAATAGAGAAGACCTATCTTCCTGCGAGCTTTTCTTTGTCAACGATGAAGTGGGAGAGTTGGTTGTGAGCGGGCACGAAGGCCCTCTTACCGCAAAGCTTTCCCAATGCTTTGACAAGCTTTGGAGCAAATAGATCCAGCTCTTTGTTTTGCGAACCTGCGATCAGATACTCCTGATGTTCTGATCGAACTAAGACCCGGTGCCGCCTTGCCTGTTTTGAGCAAAGCGGTGCCGTTTTTTTTGTTGCGTCAATGCCCTTGGGTTGAGCTTATGTATCCACAGGGTAAAAGTTTGGTTGCGTTGAGCAGGATAAGGGCGGTAGGAGACGGTCTCAAAGGGCTATCAGGTACAATGAAAAACTGGCTTTTTAGACAACCTACGCAAGGGAGCAGCCGTGCCTGTCACAACAGATCACGTTGTCGAGACCATCTCTATGGTCACTCAGCAAAACCTCGATATTCGCACCATCACCTTGGGTCTCAACCTCTATGGTTGCGTCAACGAAGACATCGACGTCATGGCGACGCGCGTCTACGATCGTTTGACGAGTGCCGCTCAAGACCTGGTGCCTACGGCCCAGCAGTTGGAGCGCGAGTACGGCATCCCCATCATCAACAAGCGCATATCGGTGACGCCCATCGCGGCCCTTGCCGCCGCCACCAAGGCGCAAGACCTCACGCCCATCGCCATTGCCATGGACAAGGCAGCCAAAGAGGTAGGCGTTGATTACGTGGGTGGTTTTTCTGCGCTCGTACAAAAGGGCATGTCCGATGCCGACGAGCGTCTCATCAACAGCATTCCCAAGGCGTTGAGCGTGACCGACCGCGTTTGCTCGTCGGTTAACGTCGGCTCGACTAAGGCCGGTATCAACATGGATGCCGTCTTGCGCATGGCGCAGGTTATCCGCGAGTGTGCAGAGCTCACGGCAGACCGCCAGTGCATCGGCGCATCCAAGCTCGTGGTCTTTTGCAATGCGGTTGAGGACAACCCCTTCATGGCCGGTGCTTTTCATGGTGCGGGCGAGCCTGGAGAGGTCATCAACGTGGGCATCTCCGGCCCGGGTGTGGTGCGTGCCGTGCTCGCAGACATGCCCACCACCGCCTCTATGACGCAGATCGCGGAGGCTATCAAGGCAACCACCTTCAAGATCACGCGTGCAGGCGAGCTCATCGCCCGCGAGGCATCCAAGCGCCTGGGCTACCAGCGCGGCATCCTAGATTTGAGCTTGGCTCCCACTCCGGCGCAGGGCGACTCGGTTGCAGAGATCTTGGAGACCATCGGCGTGGGTCAGGTAGGCGCTCCCGGCACCACCGCGGCGCTCGCGTTGCTCAACGATGCCGTCAAGAAGGGCGGCGTTATGGCCAGCTCCTCTGTTGGCGGTTTGAGCGGCGCCTTCATCCCTGTGTCCGAGGACGCTGGGATGATCAGGTCTGCCGAGGCAGGCTGCCTCACGCTCGAGAAGCTCGAGGCTATGACAGCCGTTTGCTCTGTGGGCTTGGACATGATCGCCATCCCCGGCGACACCAGCGTCGAGGCTATCGCCGGCATCATCGCCGACGAGTCTGCCATCGGCCTCATCAACTGCAAGACCACCGCTGTACGCCTCATCCCTGCCATCGGCCAGGATGTGGGCGGCTGCGTTGACTACGGTGGACTGTTTGGCAAAGCACCCGTCATGGCCGTCAACAAAAACGCCGGCACGGTCTTTGCGCATCGCGGCGGAAGGTTCCCCGCTCCCATCAACTCCCTCAAGAACTAGGGATCACCTCGTACAAAAGCTCCTTGGAGGATCGAGACTACATGACAGCAACTTCTAATGGCACGCTCCGTATCGGCATCGATGTCGGGTCGACCACCGTCAAGCTGCTCGCATTGGACGCGGCAGACAACGTGGCCTACTCCGTCTACCGCCGTCACCACTCCGACGTCCGCGCCACGGTCATAGAGATCGTCGCGGAAGCCCTCAAGCAGGTGGGAGATGTTCCGGCGGCGGTGACCATCACCGGTAGCGGCGGCCTGCTTTTGGCCGGCTGGCTCAAGGTTCCCTTTATCCAGGAGGTCATTGCAGACAAGCATGCTGTCGAGGCACTCATCCCCCAAACAGATGTCGCGATCGAGCTTGGCGGAGAAGACGCTAAGATCATTTACTTTGACGGCGGTATCGAGCAGCGCATGAACGGCACCTGCGCCGGCGGCACGGGAGCGTTTATCGACCAGATGGCAAGCCTTTTGGATACGGATGCCGGCGGTCTCAATGAGCTCGCCAAGAACCATACGATCATCTACCCCATTGCATCGCGTTGCGGCGTCTTTGCCAAGACCGATGTCCAGCCGTTGCTCAACGAGGGCGCTAAGAAAGAGGACATCGCCGCCTCCATCTTCCAGTCTGTGGTCACGCAGACCATCTCCGGTTTGGCTTGCGGCCGCCCCATCCACGGCAATGTGGCGTTCTTGGGTGGCCCGCTGCACTACCTCTCCGAGCTCAAGGCGCGTTTTGTAGAGACCTTGGGCCTTACCGATGAAACCACCGTAGAACCGCAAGACAGCCACCTTTTTGTGGCTCGCGGCGCTGCGATCTCAAGCGGCAAAAACGACGAGGTTCTCACGCTGAGCGAAGTCGAGAAGCGCCTGCACGACTTGGGAGACATCCAGGGCAGCGAGGTCGTACGCCTTGACCCCTTGTTTGCCAACGAGGACGAGTATCGCAAATTCAACGAGCGTCATGCCAAGCATGCCGTGCCCCGTGCAGACCTCGCGTCGTATCGCGGCAAGGTCTACTTGGGAATCGACGCTGGCTCTACAACGCTCAAAAGCGCGCTGATCGGTCAAGACGGAGAGCTGCTCAAGAGCTTTTACGCTTCTAACAAAGGCGATGTCTTGGGTACCTGCCGCCGCATGCTGGGCGAGTTTTGGGATGCCATGCCCAAAGACGACAGCGGAAACCTGCTGGTAGAGCTGGGTCACACCACCGTCACCGGCTACGGCGAAGGCCTCTTGCTCGAAGCCGTCAAAGCAGATAGCGGAGAGATCGAGACGGTTGCCCACTTGCGCGGTGCGCAAGAGATGCTCCCCGGCGTCGAGTTCATCTTGGATATTGGCGGCCAGGATATGAAGTGCCTGCGCGTCAAGGATGGCGTCATCGAGCACATCATGCTCAACGAGGCCTGCTCATCTGGCTGCGGATCCTTTATCGAGGCCTTTGCCAGCAGCTTGGGTTACAGCGTCCAGGACTTTGCCAAAGAGGCGCTGCATGCAACCGCTCCGGTTGACTTGGGCAGCCGCTGCACGGTCTTTATGAACTCCCGCGTCAAGCAGGCCCAAAAAGAGGGCGCCACCGTTGGCGACATTTCTGCCGGCTTGAGCTACTCCGTCATCAAGAACGCGCTGTTCAAGGTCATCAAACTGCGCGATGCAAGCGAGCTGGGCGATAAGGTCATCGTCCAAGGCGGCACCTTCTTAAACGACGCCGTCTTGCGCGCGTTTGAGAACCTGGCTGGACACGAGGCCGTGCGCCCGGATATCGCCGGCAACATGGGTGCCTACGGCGCAGCGCTCTTGGCGCGCGACCGCGCAACAGGGGAGGGCTCCAAGCTTTTGACCCCGGCCCAGATCGATCTCATCGAGGTCAAACACACCACCGTGCGCTGCCAAAAATGTGATAACAAGTGCCTGCTCACCATCAACGACTTTGGCAAAGACGAGGCCACGGGCAAGCGTCGCCGCTTTATCACGGGCAACCGCTGCGAGAAGGGCGCTGGCCATGCAGATGCCGCGGCCAAGGTTCCCAATCTCTTCGAGTTCAAGGAGAAACTGCTCTTTGACCGCGAGGTCTTGCCGCGCAGCGAGGCCAAATATGGATCGGTGGGCATCCCGCGCGCGCTCAACATGTACGAGAACTACCCGTTTTGGCACAGCTTGTTTACCACGCTGGGCTACCACGTGGAGCTGTCTGCGCCCAGCAACAAGAAAACCTACGAGGCCGGCATCGAGTCTATGCCGTCCGAGAGCGTGTGCTATCCGGCAAAGCTGTCTCACGGCCACATCATGGATCTGCTTGCACGCGATATCGACTTCATCTGGATGCCGTGCGCACGCTGGGAGCGCAGCGAGGACGAAACGGCCAACAACCACTACAACTGCCCCATCGTCATGAGCTACAGCGAGGCGCTCAAGCTCAATGTCGACGAGCTGCGCACGAGCGACATCGACTTCCTCAACCCGTTTTTGCCTTACCACGACAAAGAGGCGCTTAAGCTGCGCTTGTACGAGCAGCTCAATGTCAAACGCCGCGAGCAGCTCGCCGCGCGCGGTGTGGATGTGGCACGCGATCTGTTCCCCTCTAAAGAGGAGATAAACGATGCAGTCGAGGTTGCCTGGGGTGTTGACGAGGGCTTCAAGGCTGCAATGCGCGCTAAAGGCGAGGAGGTCTTGTCCTGGCTTGAAGAGACGGGTAGCCACGGCATCGTCTTGGCAGGTCGCCCCTATCACAACGACCGCGAGATCAACCATGCTATCCCTGAGCTCATCACAAGCTACGGGCTTGCCGTACTCACAGAGGACTCTGTTGCGCATCTGGGCTGTGTGGAGCGCGACCTACGCGTTTATGACCAGTGGATGTACCATACGCGTCTCTACCGCGCGGCTAAGGTCGTTACTCAGCGCAACGATTTGGATATGATCCAGCTCAATAGTTTTGGTTGTGGTCTGGATGCCCTCACAACAGACGAGGTACAGGAGATCTTGGAGGCAAGCGGCAAGGTCTACACCTGCCTCAAGATCGACGAGGTGAGCAACCTCGGTGCCGCGCGTATTCGCCTGCGCTCTCTTCTTGCTGCGCTTAAGCAGCAAAGTGACGGCCGCAACATGGTGGACAACGATGCTTTGGAGAAGTCGATCTACGACAACCTCAAAGTCTGCGGTTGCTCGCCCACGGGCAAGCTGGACGTGCAGCGCGAGGCAGCCAGCACCAAGTTCCCGCGCGCGGAGTTTACCAAGCGCATGAAAGACGAGAAGTGGACCATCCTTGCGCCGCAGATGGCGCCCATCCACTTTGAGATCCTGGAGCCCATCTTTGCCTACCACGGCTACAACCTCAAGCTTCTGCCCGCGGTTGACCCGGGTGCTGTGGATGTTGGTCTCAAGTTCGTGAACAATGACATCTGCTATCCGTCTATCTTGGTCACCGGTCAGATGATGGAAGCGGTCTTATCTGGCAAATACGATATGGACCACACCGCGCTGCTTATCACGCAAACGGGCGGCGGCTGCCGTGCCACCAATTACATCAGCCTTATCCGCAAGGCACTCAAAGAGGCTGGCTATGGTCATGTTCCCGTCATCGCACTGGCGCTCGGTTCTACTAACGAGAGCAACAGCGGTTGGGAGCTCACTCCTGCCATGCTCAAGAGCGCCATCCCTGCATTGCTTTTGGGCGATTTGATGATGATGCTGCTCTACCGCATCCGCCCTTACGAGGCGGTGCCCGGCAGCACGCAGAAGCTGTTCCGCAAGTGGATGGATTATCTCAAGGACAACATCGCCGGCATGAAGCTGCGCGAGGCCAAAAAGCTCTACCCCAAGATCATCAAGGAGTTTGACGAGCTGCCTTGCGTTGACTTTGGCAGCAAACCGCGCGTGGGTGTCGTGGGAGAGATCTTGGTCAAGTTCCACCCCACGGCCAACAATCAGCTGGTTGAGCAGATCGAGGCCGAAGGCTGCGAGGCCAACGTCCCGGGTCTGGTTGACTTCTTCTTGTTTGGCTTGGCCAACCGCGTGTACCGTCACGAGGAGCTGGTTCCCAACAAGAAGAACTACATCGTCTTCAAAAACCTGGTCAATTATCTGGAGCATTTGCGCAAGCCCATACGAGAAGCGCTTGCTGCAAGCCAGAGGTTCGAGCCCTTTGGGACCATCTGGGAGACGGCCGAAGGTGCACGAGAGATCTTGGACCTTTGCAACACCATGGGCGAGGGCTGGCTGCTCACCGGCGAGATGGTCGAGCTCATCCGCGGCGGCACGCCTAATATCGTGTGCGCTCAACCCTTTGCCTGCCTGCCCAACCACGTTGTAGGCAAGGCCGTGATCAAGGAGTTGCGCCGCAGGTATCCGCAGACCAACATCGTTGCGGTGGACTACGACCCCGGTGCTTCTGAGGTCAACCAGCTCAACCGCATCAAGCTCATGATCGCCGTGGCGTTTAGCAATCAAGAAGAGCAAAAGGCCAAGGCGGCTCAAGAGGTCGACCAGAGCAAGTAGCGCTGGCAAGGCGAGTCGAGTCAACGGATAGTTTGCCGTCTAGGCAAAAGAAGAGGGAGCGGGGATCTAAGTCCTCGCTCCCTTGTTAGTTGCGACGGCAGCTGAGGTTGCAGCTGTGTAACCTTGCAGCAGCCTTAGTCCTGCGGCAGCTGAGGTTGCAGCTGCAGCTGTGTAACCTTGCAGCAGTCTTAGTCCTGCGGCAGCAGCGCTTGGGCGATGTAGACGGCGTTGAGAGCGGCGCCACGCAAGAGCTGGTCAGCCACAACCCACATGGCGATGCCTCTGTCTCCAGAAACAGTGGCGTCACGGCGCACACGGCCCACAAAGGTCTCAAAGGATCCTGCATGCAGCGCGGGCATGGGGTAGACGTTGTTGGCGGGGTCGTCTTCCAGGGTCACATGTGTGCCTGCGGCCAACGCGGCCTTGACGTCCTCTACGCTTACCGGGCGGTCGAACTCGATGTTGATGCTCTCGCTGTGGCAGCGCAAAACGGGCACGCGCACGCAGGTGGGAGCGACCTCGACGCTGTTGTCCTCAAAGATCTTCTTGGTCTCTAAGACCATCTTCCACTCTTCTTTGGTGTAACCCTCGGGCACGTCTTTGAGGTAGTCACCTTCTACAAAGACGTCGATGTGAGGGATGCAGTTGAAGGCGATCTGGTGCGCAAAGGCCTTGGGCTCAAACGGCTCGCCAGCAAGCAGCTGTCCGGTTTGCGTTTGCAGCTCCTCCATGCCCTTGGCGCCTGCGCCCGACGAGGACTGGTAGCTGCTCACGATGATGCGGTCGATATGGCCAAGCTTGCGCAGCGGCTCGAGCGCGACGACCATCTGGATGGTGGTGCAGTTGGGGTTGGCGATGACGCCGTTGTGCTTGGCGATGGCATCTGCGTTGACCTCGGGCACGACCAGCGGAACATCGGGCTCGACGCGGAAGGCAGAGGAGTTGTCGATCATGACGGCGCCGGCGTCGTAAACAGCCTGGCGGAACTTCTTGGAGATGGACGCTCCGGCAGAGAAGAGCGCGATATCGACGCCCTCAAAAGCCTCGTCGGTCATCTCTTGGACGGTAAGCTCGCCTGCGGGAACTTGGCCGCAGCCTGCAAAGGGGAGCTTTTGGCCGGCAGAGCGCGCAGAAGCCAGGACGCGAACCTCGCTTGCGGGAAAATCCAGCTCCTCAAGGCACTTGAGCATCTCGCGGCCAACGGCGCCGGTGGCACCGGCAACAGCTACGACGGGGTTGGCGGGCATAGGTTTGGTCCAAGCCATGATCGGTTCCTCCCATAGACAAGGTTGGCTAAGTTGCGCCTATGATACCGCCGCTGCGGGTGCGCCCTTGTTTTGCAACGTGCCCAGCGGGGGAGTGGGGTTGGTTTTTCGCCTGAGGGCAAAGACGCGCGCATGGCAGGTGCCTTGTGGAGGGTATCCTTTTGTATGGCCAACAGATATGAGAGGAGCCCTTGTGAGAGAGATCGCGGTAATCGGCGGCGGAGCATCTGGATTGGCGGCAGCTATTGCTGCGGCGCAAGAAGACTGCCATGTCACGGTGTACGAGGCTCAAGACCGCGTGGGCAAGAAGATCTTGGCAACGGGCAATGGCCGCTGCAATCTTACCAACATGCAGCTTAGCTCTGCCGATTACCACAATGGCGCTTTTACCACCAAGGCTCTTGAGCAGCTGGGCCCACAGCCGGTGAGAGATTGGTTCTTTGAGCTGGGGCTTTTTACCGTAGAAGAGCGCGAGGGCCGCGTTTATCCGCTCTCTAACGCAGCTAACAGCGTTTTGGATGTCTTGCGGCTGGCATGCGATCGCGCAGGCGTCAGGATCTTGACCCAAGCCAAGATCAAGGGCATTTGCACAGAGCAAGATGGCTTTAGCCTCAACGTCAAAGATGCAGGCGCCGTGCATGCCGATAAAGTCATCGTTGCCTGCGGTGGCGGATCGCGCCTTTTGGGTGGCTGCGGCCATAGGCTTGCAGATAGCGAACCCATACTCTGTCCCATCGAGACCGATACTAAAGACCTGCGCGGTTTGAGTGGCGTGCGCGTGCGCGCAAACGTCAAGCTCACCGCGCCGGATAGCAAAGAGGTCGTCTTCGAGGAGGCGGGCGAGCTGCTCTTTAGAGATTACGGCGTGAGCGGGATTGTGGCGCTCAGCGCTAGCCGCTATATCCAAGAAGGGCAGACGTTGCGCATCGACTTCATCCCCTCTATGACAGAGGAGCGTCTGCATCATGTGCTCAAGCAGCGCGCTACCAAGGCGGCCAACTACGGCGAGCTTATGTGCGGCATCTTTCATCCGCAGGTTAATCGCATGCTCATCCGCGCTAACAATTGCCGCCCAGACGATGTTTTTGACGAGCGCGGCATCACGCGCATGGCTTGCATGCCCAAGAGCTTCAAGCTCGACGTGGTGGGGCCTGCCAACCCCAAGCAGGCACAGGTTACGCGCGGCGGCGCTTGCGTGGATCAGTTTGACAGCGAGACCATGGAGTCCGTGTTAGTGTCCGGTCTGTATGCCTGCGGCGAGTGCTTGGACGTGGACGGCCCCTGCGGCGGCTACAACCTGCATTGGGCATGGACAAGCGGCATCACAGCAGGAAGAGCCGCCAGCCTGTAGCGGCCAGCGGCTCTTTAGCGGGTGTCGTTGCTGTTTGGGTAGCGCTTGCGCCCAAAGACCTCATGGCGTCTGGGCAGCTACAAGAAAGCGGCGCTGTTATCGCGCGCCTTGCTCCTTTAACGCTCCTCGTGGTAGTTCTCTTCGAGCTCTGCCATGGTGGGGATGTGTCGCTCGTCAAGCTCGTCCATGTTGTCGTCGTAGACGTAGTGGTCGGTTTCTTTGGCGATGACGCCGGACAACAGCAGGATGACGATGAGGTTGGGGATGGCCATCAAGGCGTTGGTGATGTCTGCGATGGTCCAGACCAAGTCTCCGATGCCGATAGCGCCCAAGAACGCGCCGATGACGTAGATGGCCTGGTAGGGCTTCACGCCTGCAGCACCAAAGAGATAGGTGACGCAGCGCGATCCGTAGTAACCCCAGCCCAAGATGGTGGAGTACGCAAAAGTGCACAGGCCCAAGACGAGCACGGGCGTGCCGATGTAGGGAATGGTCGCAAACGCGGTGCTGGCAAGCTTGGCGCCGGTGTAGAGCGAGGGGTTGGCCAGGATCTCTGCCTGGATCTGCGGGTTGCCCAGCATGGTGCAGATAAGCACCAAACCAGAGAGCACGCAGATGAGGCCGGTGGACCAAAAGACACCGGTCATGCCGATGAGAGCTTGCTCGGAGGGGTTTTTGGTCTTAGCTGCTGCAGCGATGATAGCCGCGGTGCCCATACCGGCTTCGTTAGAGAACAGGCCGCGGGCTGCGCCAAACTGCATGGCGGCGATCACGCCGCTGCCCACGGCGCCGCCAAAGGCCGCGTGCGGGGTAAACGCGCATTGGAAGACCAGCGCGATGGCGTCAAGCAGCACGCCGTTGTTCATAATCAGAATGATGATGCATCCCAAGCCGTAGGCCACGGCCATGAAGGGGACCAGCTTCTCGCAGACCTTGGAGATGGTCTGCACGCCGCCAAAGATGACGATAGCCACCAAGATGGCGATGATAAGGCCCAAAAGCCAGTTGGGGGCCTCAAGGCCGCTTGAGGTGATGATGCCCGTGATAGCGCTGGATTGAACGGCGCAGCCAGTGCCGATAGCGGCGATGGCCATGAACAGCGCAAAGAGCACAGCGCCAAGCTTTGCCCACCAAGGGCGCTTGCCGTTTTTGATAAAGGCGCGGTCCCAGATGTACATGGCGCCGCCGATCATCTCTCCCTTGGCATCTTTGACGCGGTAGCGCACGGCGGCAAAGATCTCTGCATATTTGGTGGCCATGCCCAGCATGCCGATGATCCACATCCAAAACAGCGAGCCAGGACCGCCAGAGAGGATGGCCGTGGCAACGCCAACGATGGAGCCGGTGCCGATGGTGGCAGCAAGTGCGGTGGCAAGCGCCTGGAAGGGGGTGATGTCGCCTTCTTCATCCCCGCCACCTATGAAGGATTTTTTGATAGCCAGGGGCAGCTTTCGCTGGATGAACTTCATGCGCACCGTGAAGTAGAGGTGCGTGCCTACCAAGAACAAGATCATGGGGACGCCCCAGACGGCGGCGTCGATGTCATTGAGCAGCTGAACGATATCCATAAAATCCCCTTGAGATAAGGCTAGTCAGGCAGTTATAACCTCACACAGTAGCGTATATACCCGCCTTTTGCGTCCTGATGCACGCGCAAAGCCCCTCAAGCTGCACGTCAGATAGCGCATGCGGCGCATAAACCAAACCATGTTAGGTTAGACGCTGCCGACGTCCATATTGTTTCAAGCAGATAAAAAGCTTGGCTTCTTGATGCCGGATAGCTCTCATGGGGCAATCCCCATGATGTGCAGTCGCGTGCCATGTCGCGCTGCGTGTGCTTTGCTGTGCACATACAAGGACACTGCCGGCTCTAGGCTGCAAGGAGCCCAAGGCCGGCAGTGCAAATGAGGAAAAGGAGAAACCAAAAAGAGCTTGCAGCTCCCAGACCGGGAGGGGCGCTTAGCTTCAAGCGCCTCGGCGCCAGAGAGTTTGCTCGTCGTGGACTTGAATCCATTTTTGCTGCGTGCAACCGCAACTGGGACACGGTTTTCCTTTGTCTGCGGTGTGGATTTCTTTACCGCACTGCGTGCATACGAGTCGCAGGGTCAAAGGCGTTTTGCACATAACTGCCTCCCGTAAAGCGAGTTTTGCCAACCGCTGTTTTAGGCAACAACGGGGTAGATGACGATCTTGGGCTCTGCACTCCAGGTGGGGGCAAGGCCCTTGGCGACGTCATCGTTGAACATGTTGCTCTTTAGATAGGCCTGCGCATGCTCGACGCTATCGAACCCGTGGAGAACCTGAACGTCCTCATCACGAACCAGCAGCTGCTTGGTGAGCGCGCCTTCGATTTGCTCCAGGAAGGGAGTGCGGTAGTCGGTGTAGACCTTTGCGGCGGCAGCGCGGTTGTCTTGGGGGATGGTCATGGTGATCTCAAGATATGCTTTGACGTTCATGATGTTGCCTTTCTTGTGGTCGTGGCTTTTTTGAACAGGCGCGCTTAGTTCGATGAATCCAAAATAGGCAGGCAAGCTTTGGGGGTGAAGTGCTTTGAAAAAGATTGAGTTACTCAATCTTTTGATAGTGACTTCCATAAGGAGATTTTCCTGCTTACGATGCGGATGGTAAGCATTGAGAGGGGTTCCGTATGACGCGCAAACGCAAGACAGAAAAAGACATTCGCTGTCCGCTCGAGTACGGGCTCGACGTCTTTGGAGGCAAGTGGAAATCGCGCATCTTGTGCGTGTTGAGCGATGGTCCGCTTCGCTATGGGGTTATCAAGCGAGAGATGACCGATGTCACCGATGCGGCCCTGGCCGGCGCGTTGAAGGATCTGGTCGAAAACGGCCTTATCGAGCGTAAGCAGTTTGATGAAATCCCTCCTCACGTCGAGTACAACCTGACCGCAAAGGGCGAGTCTGTTTTGCCCGTGTTACAGCATATCTGCCAGTGGAGCGGCCTGTTTTTTAGAGAGGAAAACGTACCCGGGCAGCTTGCCCGATGCAAGCGCTGCGATTACCGCGGGTAACGGTTGAGGCGCTCTCGCTCTTAGGTATCGCGCCAAGGAGTATTCTCTTTTGCTTGGAGAAAAACTTGCTGGAGAGAGCTGTTTAGTGAACAAGAACACATCTGGAGCAACGCCCGGACTGGGCGCTGTCTTTGCTATCTATCTTTTGGGCCTCACTTTGGGTGGCCTGTACGTTGGCATGGTTTCGCCCGTGCGTCTGGTTATCCAAGAGCATTTTGGCCTGGGCGACACCACTGGCATCTGGATGATCAACATCTACACGCTGTTTTATGCGGCATGCATCCCCGTTGTGGGCAGGCTGGCCGATATCCGCGGCCGCAAGCCGGTCTTTATCGGCTGCTTGGCAACGTTTATGGTTGGCTCGCTGGTGTGCGGGTTGTCTAGCGTAGCGGATAGCTTTGGCCTGCTTCTCGCGGGGCGTTTGGTGCAGGCGGTAGGTGCCTGCGGCATTATTCCCGTGGCAAATGCAGAGATAGGCGCAAGCTTCCCGCAAGAAAAACGCGGCATGGCGCTGGGTATCGCGGCGGCTGTGGCGGGTATCGCCAACGTCTTGGGAGCCGCTGTTGGCAGCTTGGTGATGGGTCTTGTGGGCAGCGCCAACTGGCCTGCGCTCTTCTACTTTGCCCTGCCCGTGTGCGCTGCGCTCATCGTTGCTGCGTTGATGTGCCTGCCCAACAGGTGTGTGCAATCCAAAGAGCCGCTTGATATCCCCGGCTCGATTCTTATGGTGCTCACCGTCTTGCTGCTGCTTATGGCGCTGCAGGATATCGACGTGTCAAACCTGGCGGCTTCGCTTGCCTCTGTGCAGGTGCTCGCTCCGGCGGCTGGGTTTGTTGTGGCTCTTATCGCTTTTGCGCTGGTAGAGCGCAAGAGTCCAAGCCCGGTGTTTCATCTGGAATACTTGAGCTGCCGCCCCATCGTCATCACGATGGTGGTGAGCTTCTTTGTTGGCGGCGTGATCATCACCATGACGCTCATCCCCGAGGTGGCAGAGTTCATCATGGACGCACCCACTGGATCGGGCGGTTTGTACGTCTTGCCCGTGGGCGTGGTGAGTATGTTTGGTCCGCCTCTTGGCGGTAAGCTCATCGATCGCTTTGGGCCCAAGCCTGTTATGAGCGGCGGCCTGTTGGTCTCGGCTTTGGGCTTTGTCTTTATCGCCACGGTATGCCTCGGCAACGCCAGCACTGTCTTGCTTGTCATAGGGCTGGGCATCATGGGTTTGGGATTGGGCTTTGTCATGGGCGCGCCCACCAACTACATGGTGCTCGAGAACACCAGTCCCAGTCAAAGCGGAGCTGCCATCGCAACCATAGCGTTGGTGCGTCAGATTGGCACGACGGTTGCCCCGGCGCTGCTGCTGGGTTTTGTGGCCGCGTCTCCCGGGGCTGAGGGGTTCTTCCAGATGCTCATGTGCGCTGCGGCGTTTTGCCTGATATCGCTTGTGCTCATGGTCTTTTACCGCAAGCAGCCGTTGGAGTAAACGCTTAGACAGACGTTGCCTTACGAGAGCAAGATCCTGTCGTTATCCAAGGTGTTGCCGGCGTTCTCTTTGAACTTGAGCAGCAGGTCTGCCACAGTGAGCCTTTGGCGTTGCTCACCGCGCACGTCGTAGATGATGCGCCCAGAGTCCATCATGATGGTGCGGTTGCCCATGTTCAGCGCGTCTTGCATGTTGTGGGTCACCATCAGGCAGGTGAGCTTGTTGTCTTCTACCACTTGGCGCGTGATGCCAAGAACCTTCTCTGCCGTTGCAGGGTCTAGAGCGGCGGTGTGCTCGTCCAAAAGCAGGAGCTTAGGGGCGTTGAAGGTTGCCATGAGCAGGGTGAGCGCCTGGCGCTGTCCGCCAGAGAGCAGTCCTACCGGCTGGTCGAGCCTGTCTTCAAGACCCATGTCTAGCAGGGCCAACCTCTCTTGATAGGCTTGTTTGTCCTTGCGCGTTATGGATGAGAACCAACCGCCTTTGCCGGCGGCAAGCGCCATGTTCTCCAAGATGCTCATGCCCGGGGCACTACCCTTCATGGGGTCTTGGAACAGGCGGCCTATGCTGCGTGCGCGCTTGTGCTCGCTTTCAAAGGTGATATCTGCGCCGTCGAGCTCGATTGCGCCCTCGTCCACTGTCCAGCTGCCGCTTATGGCGTTGAAGAGCGTGGACTTGCCTGCTCCGTTGCTGCCGATGATGGTGATGAAGTCTCCCGGCAAGACATGGAGGCTCAGGTCGTTGAGGGCGAGCTTTGCGTCTGCCGTGTTGGGGTTGAAGGTCTTTGAGATGCGCTCGATCTTAAGCATTTGCAGCCTCCTTGCCCTTGGCCTGACGGTGTTCTTTGCGGCGTATGCGCTTCTTGTGGAACTCCGGGTAGCGGCTTTTGATGTAGGGCCCGCTGATGGCGATGATGACGATGATGGAGCTCACCAGCTTGAGCATGAACGCCGGCATGTTAAAGCGCAGGGCGATGGTGTACACCAAGCGGAAGATAAACGCGCCCAGCACCACGCCGCATGCGCGCGCGGGGATCTTCTTACGTCCCAAGAAGCCCTCGCCGATGAGCAAAGACGCTAAGGCCACGGTCACCATGCCGGTGCCTATCTGGATGTTGACGCTCTTTTGGTATTCCGCCAAAAGGCAGCCGGAAAGGCCGGTCAAGGCGTTGGCCAGCACAAGGCCGATGATGATGGTCATCACCGGGTTGATAGAAGACGACTTGACCATGTCGGGGTTGTTGCCTGTTGCGCGAATGGCCAGGCCCAGACGTGTGCGCAAGAACAGGCTCACCAAGACGATGGCTACAGCCACAAAGGCGCAGATGACGATGAGGTTGGAGAAATCTGCCAGCGGCGTGTGCTTGAGCGCGCTGCTGGCCATGGTAAAGACGGTGGTCTGTTTGTTGAGGTTGAGCAGGCTCGCGTTACCCATGATGCCGATGTTTACCGAGTACAAGCCCGTGTTGACGATGATGCCGGCTAGCAGGCTGTCAACGCCCATCTTGGTTTGCAAAAACGCCGTGACCAGGCCAGAGAGCATGCCTGCGCACATAGCGGCGGGAATGGACAGCAACGGGTGGCCTGCCAAGACAAAGACCGCCGCCGTGGCAGCACCCAGGGTAAAGCAGCCGTCGGTAGAGAGGTCGCAGACGTTGAGCATGGAGTAGCTCAAGAAGAGCGCCAATACGGTGAGCGAGGTGATGAGACCCAGCTCCAAAGCTGTTTGCAGGGGGCCTAGCAAAGAAACGATCATCTCATCCTCCTTTTGCGGTGGGCCGGCGCCGTGCTGGCCTTTAGCGGAGTGTGGTTTGAGTTGGGCTGCAGTGGCGTCGCTTGCGTTGCTTGCGGGTGTCAAACCTTGCGGCAGCGGGTTGCGACGGCTTGCGCAGCTTGCATCGGGCTGCCTGCTCGCATAAAAGCAAGCAGCACGCGGCAAGCTTAAGCCAAAGGGCGCAAGGCAAGCGATGTGCCTGCCTCGCGCTCAAAGCGGTTGGGTTTACTTCTCCAGGTCGGAGAAATTGTCAGCCGTGGTGACCTCTACGATCTGGGTGCAGAGGTCTGCAAAGGCGGTCTTGACGTCGTCCAAGCTCAGGCCAAGGCCCTCGCAGGTCTCGGTGTTGATAGTGCAGATGCCGTTGTCAAAGGTCTTGACTGCGGTGGTTGCAGGGTCTGCGTCGTTGACGACTGCGTCGTAGACCATCTGGGCGGTCTCTTTGCCCAGGTTGTCGTAGTCGACGCCGTAGCCGGCAAACGCACCGTTGAGGGCAAAGCTGTCTGCGCCTGCATAGTGGGGAATCTTGGCGTCGATAAAGGTCTCGTAGATTGCAGACTCTGCGCTTTGCACGGTGTTGTCGGTGGGGGTGAAGACAGCCTCTACGCCGTCGTTGACCAGCTGCTGGGCTGCCTGCTGCAGCTCATCGACCGTGGTGCCGGTGCGCTCGACGACCTTGAGGTTCTTGGTTGCGGCGTACTCCTTGGCCTCCTTGATAGCGGTTGCAGAGGAATCCTGGCCGGCGTCGTAGAGCAGGCCGATGGTCTTAAGGTTGGGGTTTTGCGCGAGCATCAGGTCGATCACGGCAGAGGTGTTGAGGTAGTCAGAGGTGCCGGTGATGTTGGCGCCGGGTGCGTCCAAAGACTCGACCAGGCCGGCAGAGACGGGGTCGGTCACGGCAGAGAAGATGACGGGGGTGTCTGTATCCTCGGTCGCAGCCTGCATGCTCATGGCAACCGGGGTGGCGATGCCCACCATGGCGTCGACTTCGTTGGATTGGAAGTCGGAGATGATCTGCGTGATGATGGAGTCGTCTGCGTTGCCGTTTTCGTAGTCGACGTCAAAGGTGATGTTGTTTTCTTCGCCCAGAGTGTTGAGCTCTTCTTGCAGGCTTTCTGCAATTTGGTTGAGGGATGCGTGATCCATGTAGTTGCACAGACCGATCTTGTAGGTAGCTGTGGTCTGCGTAGAAGAATCTGATGAGTTGTTAGAGGATTGAGATGAGCCGCAAGCGGTGAGAGCAGCGGCGAGTGCGATGGCGGTGGCGCTTGCAACGGTGGTAGCGCCAACCTTCTTGAGGTTGAACTTCATAACGGTATTCCTTTCAAATTCTACTCTCGGTCCTTTTGCCGAGGTAACGTTTGGAAATATAAGCCCGCTTTTGGGCGAGCGCAAGAGAAATTTTTATTTCAGGCGAGCAGAGGCGGTTGGCGTGATGGGATTGGGCGCGAGTTGCATGTGCGATTGGTGTGGCGTGCGTTGAATAAAACGTTTGTTGTAAAACGTGCATTGACGGGCGCTTTTGCGCCATATGATCAGCTGCGTGGCGGTATTATTGTGAGGTTTATTTATGCCCGGTGCGGGCAGTGAGGAGTTAAGCCTATGAAGAAGAAAAGAGCGTTGTTGGCGCTAGCCGCCAGCGCGGCTGCGGCGGTGCTGTTTGCGCTGCCGGCAAATGCGTTTGCGGTAGATAAGACGCTGACGCAATCGGATTTTAAGACCGAGGGCAGTATTTGCGTGATTGATGAGGCAGGTACTTATACGCTTGGAAGCAACATCACTGGTACGGTCAGGGTCGAACTAGATAATCGCTACGGCAACGTCGTGATCGACCTCAATGGCAAGACGCTTTCCAATGCCGATGACTCTACAACTGGAGTAGACCTTGTTGACGTTAGGAATTCCAACGTCACGGTAAAGAGCGGCACGCTTGTTAGCTACAACAATAGCGTTGTGCGTACCAACAGCACGCCGTCTTGCAACGTGACTTTGGACAGCGTGACTGCTACTTCCTACAACCACCACTGCATCGATATCGCTGTGGGCAGTGTGACCGTCAAGAGCGGAACGTATAGCGCAGTTATCAATGACGAGGGCGCTGACAAATGGAATGTCCTGCTTGCAGAGACGCAGGGAAAAGCCACTGTTGAGGGAGGTGCCTTTGTGGGAGGCAACAGTGGCATTGTTGATGGAAGCGTCACCTTGGCAGGCGGCTCTTTTGCTGAGCTTCCTCTAAAAGGAAGGCTCGATGACGGCAAAGCTGTAGCTTGCGTTGCAGACAACGATGATAGTGTGACGTACGAGGTAAAGAACCTGGCCGATGCGCGCGGTAACAACAGCAAGGGCGCGGTTCTTAGTGCGGGAAAGCTTGATATTGTTTTCTTCTCAACCTACGAGGCAGCCCAAACGGCTGCTACCGAGCTTGGCTCTCCTGCTGTGGCCTACAAGGTTGAAGATCATACCGTTACTTATAATGACGGCCAGTCCCATATAGAGACCAGGGATGTCCACTTCTACGATCAGGCGCCTATGATTACCCCCCCCCTCCTCGCCGTCTAGCGACGAAAAAGGCTTTAAATCTTGGCAGCTTGAAGATGGAACGGATTACGAGTTCTCCAAGCCTGTGATTGCTGATATTGCGCTCTGTGGAACATGGGGCGATCCCATTGTGCGAGTCATCACAAATGGCAACACAGTCACGTACGCCAATCTCAAAATCGCAGCCGAGGCAGCGGTGGATGGTTCCCAGGTCTGCTTGCTTGTTGATTGCGCGGGCGATGGCATTGGATTTTTAAATAAGAACAACATCGTTTTGAACCTGGGCGGCAAAACACTTACCGGCATGGTTGTGGCCCAAGGCTGCAGCGGATTGATGATTACCAACGGAACAATCAAAGCAAGTGCCGACGCCGCAGCCTTTCTCTATAATTCCTCTTCGACTTTTGATGGCGTCAACGTTGTGTGGGCAGAAGACTCAGACGATAAAGATAACCCGCTTGTCTATGTCAAAGAGGGCAGCGTAGCTGTTAATAGCGGTACGTTTGCAGCTACTGAGGGCAATGCCTTGGAAGTCGAAGATGCAACTAGCGTTGTCTTCAATAACGGCAACTTTAAATCTGATTCAAAGCACGCTGTTGCGCTTAACAATTGTGATAGCGTCACCGTCAACGGCGGCGAGTTTGTTGCTAAAGACGAGGTTGCTTTTGGTACTTCTGATTGCGGGATAATCGAGATTAAAAGCGGTAAGTTTACTGCTGACAATGACAACGCGGTTTACATTGGCGTTTGGTCGCGCACGAATACCAAAGTGCGTATTTCCGGTGGCGAGTTTACGGGTAAGTACGACTACGGCACTGAAGAGAGTCCTGATTGGGTCAACGAGTGCATGTACGTTGACGAGGCGTCCGTTTTTGTGATCACCGGCGGAGTATTCAACGACAATATCGATACCAGCTACCTCGACTCTGGCGTGGCGCAGTTCCAGGGCGGCACCTTTGGTGATTATGTCAACGCCAAGGATGTTGCCAATGGTTACGCCATGCTCAAGCGCGCAGGTGGCAAATATGCGGTGCTTTCTCAGTCTGCAACAAAGAGCGAGGCCAACTGGCTGCTCACCGCAAAAGAAAATGGGGTGAGCTACGAGGTTTACTTTGCCTCCAAGGACGAGGCTCAGACTGTTTGCGATGAGATAAATGGCAGGCACGGCGCCGCCGCTCTCACCGCCGTCGAGCACGGTGACTATGATCCCTACACCGCAGCAGATAGGGCGGCTGCCAAGAAGGTGGCAGATCAGCTAGCCCAGGTGCAGGAGGATTACTCCCAGGTCGCAAGCGAAAACGCCCAGGCCGCAGGTGATGCCGCCCAGGCGGCGCTTGACGCCTACGATGCCCTCACCAAGCTGCAAAAGGAGCTCGTCTCCGCAAAGAGCGTGAGCGCCGTCCAGTCGATCCTCGACCAGGGTCGCGCACGCGTCGCGGCCGACATGATCACGGACGTTCTGTCCAAGTACGTGCCCGTCACGGCCGCCAACGCGCAAGACGCCCTCGACGCTGCCAACGCTGCCATCACGGCCTACGGCGACCTCAGCGCAGAGCAGCGCGAGCTCGCCAAGCAGTACGCGGGCGACGGGAACTTCGACGTGATGGTCGACGTGCGCGACGCAGCCCAGGCGCAGGTAACCGCCAACAGCGGCGACAAGGACGCCCTGGCGGCGGTCCAGAAGAAGGTCGTCAAGGTGGTCAAGCTCACCAAGAAGGAGAAGAAGGCCGGCAAGAAGACCCTCAAGGCCAGGGCCGTGACCGTCAAGGCAAAGAGGAGCGCATCCGGCGCCAAGGCCTCATGGTCCAAGGTGTCCGCCTCCAAGGGCCTCAAGGTAAAAGGCGGCAAGGTCACCCTCAAGAAGGGCGCCAAGAAGGGCAGGTACGTCGCCAAGCTGCGCGTCTCCTACGGCGCCTACTTCAAGACCGTCAAGGTCGTTTTCAAGGTTAAGTAGCAGGGGCTAAACCTGCAGCTGCCGGGCTTTTGATGCACGAGGCAGCAGATGCAAGTGGAGCCGCGGGCAATAACGCCTGCGGCTTCTTTGCTTTGCATGCGTCTATGTTGTTAGGCAGCCGTGATTTTGATCTTCATACCCAAAGCGTCTAAGACCTTTTTGATAGTTGCAAATGAGGGATTGCCCGTTGGGGAAAGCGCCTTGTAAAGTCCATCGCGAGTCACGCCCGTCTCCTTTGCCAGCTGTGTCATCCCCTGTGCGCGGGCGATATCTCCAAGGGCTACAGAAAGCAATACGGGATCGCCGTCCTCTAAAGCAGCATTGAGGTAGGCGGACATGTCCTCTTTGGTTTCCAAGAATTCTGCTGCATCGTATTTCTTTGCTGTCTTCATTGCCTTTCACCTCGCGCTGTTTGTACTCTTTGTCTAGTTTCTTTGCTTTTGCGATGTCTCGCTGTTGTGAGGATTTATCGCCTCCTACGAGCAGCAAAACCAGTGCATCGCCTTTTTGAGAGAAGTACACCCTGTATCCAGGGCCGTAGTCGATTCTAAGTTCCAAAATCCCGTCGCCTACGTGCTTGGCATCTCCCAGGTTTCCCGTTGTCTCGATTCTCCTGAGACGTAAGTTGATACGTGCCTTTGCATTGGAGTCTCTCAAGCGTTTTAGCCAGTTTGAAAACTCATCCGTTACGTAGATTCTCAATGAAGACACTGTATACTCCATTCTACAGTTAGTCAATTGCGCAAGGCACTGCAGAAACTTGAATCTGCAGCTATTGGCAAGAAGATGGGGGTAGGTTCCTTGTAAAGCAGTGGGTTGTTCTAGTGTTTATCGTTGTAACATAAAACAAACAAATGTTCTACAGTCGATTTAAGTAAGAGAAGTTTTCAGGACACATATCTTCTTTTGAGCTCGCTTGCGGATGCGGATTTGTACCGCACGACGGCGCACTGTCCGCTGCTTGGCCTGTGACTGCGCGCGCGAGTGCTACACTCGATGAGCAAAAGCGAGCATGCGCGTCGGCTGCCTGCTATCCCATTCGTAAAAAGAAGATGATCTTATTGAGCGCAAAAGAGCGTTGGGCCGCTGTCTTTGGCACCCCAAAAACCAACCTGGCTTTGAGAACAGTCGTCATGGTAGTTGGCGTTTTGTGCATAGGCTTGGGAATCGCGCTTGCAAAGCACTCTGGCACCGGCACTTCTCCTATCTCTACGTTTCCGGCTGTCTGCACAGAGATCGCAGCAAGGCATGGCATGGATTGGCTCACCATGGGCATGCTCACCTTTGTGTTCAACGCGTTGTACTTCGTGCTTGAGATTGCGCTCATGCGCCGTGAGTTTGGACCGGTGCAGTTGCTGCAGATTCCGCTCTTCATGCTGTTGTCTGCATCTGTGGATGTTTGGCTGGCGTTGCTTGCCGCAGTCCCACTGCCCAATTATCCCTGCCAGCTGCTGTGCTTGCTGGTCTCTATCGTCGTCTTGGGGCTGGGCGTGCATCTGTGCGTGCGCGTAAACGTGCTCATGACGCCGGGCGATGCATCGCCAGTGGTTATCGCCTATAAGACGCAGCTGCCCTTTCATCGCGTCAAGGTCATATGGGATGTCTCGCTTATGTGCGGGGCGGCGCTGGTGAGCCTTTTATGTTTGGGCCAGCTTGTCCATGTGCGCGAAGGGACGATCATCTCTGCTTTGCTGGTGGGCAACGCGGTTAAGGTTTGGTCCAATCTGCTCGAGAACATCTCCTGGATTATCCCGCCTGCACCCAAGGATCTTGTTCCGCCGCTGATTCCACATAAGCACTCCAGCGCAAAATAGGTGAAGCAGGTTAAAGCGGTCGTTGCATCGCAATGCAAAAACTTTGGGAGTTCTTGGGCGTCCTGGTTGCAGGCACGCAACGTTGTGAGGCCTAACGCCTTGGATTGACTGTTGGGGAATAAGGCAGGCCCCGTACCGCTGCTCATAGAGCTTATGGTTCGAGGCCTGTTAGCGTTTGCTTGGCTATGTTGCCGTATCCAGCGGCCGGCTTAGGCGAGCTTGTTGCCTGCCTCGGGGCCGGGGTTAGATGAGTAGACCTCGTCGACGTGGACGTAAACACCGCCCTTGGCCTTGACGGGCATGCCGATTTTCTCAAACGTGGCGTTTACCCAAGCGGCCTGAGTCTCAAACTCCTCACCCTCGTTGACGTAGCGTGCTGTGCCGTGAATTTGGAAGGCTCCGTCCTCGCTCCAAAAGACAATGGAGACTTTGCTGTTCTCGTTGATGTTGGCCAAGGTCTTTTTAAAGAACTGGTCGGACAGGTAGATGGTCTCATCGTCGATGATCTTCTTCATTCCAACGATGCAAGCATTGGGTTGTGCGTCTTTGCTTGCCGTTGAAAAGACAACGTCTTTGACGCTGTTGAAAACCTTTTGAACTTGAGCGGGGATAATGGCCATGGCCGCGCCTTCCTTTCCACGAAAATAGAGCCGTCCTCAACAACTCGTATTGTAGAACCGATGCAGACGCGATAGCCACGGCGTAACATTTGAGAGCTAAGTTTATCTTGCAGGGCACAATCATCCAAACAAACGCATTCAAGGTACTGTGACGGGGCAAAGACAATGGACGTCATCAAATTCACGAGAGAACATCGCGCGTATTTCGAGGACTTTGTGACGCGAAGCACCTATCACTCCAATGCCATCGAGGGCAGTACGCTTAGCTACGCGGAGACCTACGCCATCCTCTTTAACGACAACTCCATGAAAGTAACCGCGACTGCGTGCGAGCTCTACGAGGCAATCAATCACAAGTACGCCCTTTCCCGCGCGTTAGAAAACCCAGATGAAGAGCTTTCTGAGCGCTTGATCAAGGATATCGCGCAAGCTATCAATCGCAATATCAACGAGGTTGGCGGCTATCGGACCGTGCCTGTCTTCATAGCTGCAGCCGAGCATATCCCGCCTGCTCCAAACCAGATAAACCAGCAGATGATGCAGCTGGTCTACGAGCACAACCAGGATTTTGGCCTAGACCCTTTTTTGCGTGAGGCACGTTTTCACCTGCGTTTTGAGCGTATCCATCCCTTTGAAGACGGCAACGGTAGAACAGGGCGCATTCTGCTCAACCGGGGGCTTATGCGTGAGCAAATAGCGCCTGTTGTGATTCCGGTCGAGCAGCGTGCCAGGTACATGGATGCGCTGGCGCAATGCGACGATATGGCCCTTGCCAAGCTTTTCAAGGAGCTTTCTGCTGCAGAAGAAGAGCGTATCGCGGTCTTTGAGCAGATGTAGGACGAGGATCGGACGCACCTTTACATGCCCTCGAAGCTGATCTTTTCGAGCTGCAAGCCGGTGAAGATCCGCCTCTCTACGGACGGCTCGGGCAAAGTTGTTCCATTTATAGATTGACAGCTTTGTGGGGATCACGAGTATGCCGTCGTCATAGGCAAGGCTTCCCTTGCCTATGACGACGGAAAGGAACACTGATCTGCGCCTCCTAGACGTTTCTCCGCCTGTCGACGGAGGCATATTCTGCCAGGGCGTGGGCGTGCGCAGGGGACAGGTGTTTCGTAGAGAAGAAGTACACGTCGCCGTTGGAGGCGCTAGTGCGCTGGATGTCCGCATACGGCTCAAGGGCGGAAACCGCCTCCCACGTCTCCTCGATGTCTTGCGTGCTCATGTTGAACGGCGGGTTCTTGAGGTTGTCCGCGCGATACGGGCGCGGGTACACGCGCGAGTCCTCCCGCACGCACTCCGCGAAGGTCACCACGGGGTTGTCCTCCTTGGCAAGAAACGCCCAATGCGCGTAGGATTTCGTCATAGTGCTCGCGTCGTACAAGTACTTGGCCGTAGCACCCTCCATCACCGCGATATGCGCGCAGTCGATTGTCCTTGGCTTGAGCGCGGCGTCCGGGTCTTGCACCAGCACGATCTCGCCGTCGATTTCCTCCAGCTTGTAGCCCTCGGGGATGTTGAGCCCGGCCCAAGGGTCATCATCAACGTCCGTGTCGGGCTGCTCGGCCTTGGCGGGAGCATCCGGCGCCTCTACTTGCTCTTGCTGCGTTGCGGCATCATGCGGGCGTCGGCCAAGACAACCTTGGCCTCAGTCTGCGCGATCTCAAGCTCTTCTGCGGGGCGCGAGCCGTCGTAGCTGGACTTGCCCAGCAGCAAAATGTACTTGGCGTTTGCAACATCGGGCGCGGGATACGCGCCACCGCTCACGGCGATGGCCGCTTGGTAGTCGATGTCATGGATGGCAGCGTCCGTGAAGTAGTTGGGCGTGCCCATGGCAGCAGCAAAGCGCTTGACGAACGGTTCGCAATTGCCGCGCGCCTGCAAAACGGCCAGCTTGCTGCCCAGGCCGCTGATCTTGCTGGAGATGTCTGCCAAGGCGTCGTCCCAGGAGACCTCCTCGAACTTGCCGCCCACGTTCTTAAGCGGGGCAGTAAGGCGGCTTTCCGCGCTCAGCGAACTGGTCAAGCCGCGACCGCGCACGCACAAGCTACCCTGCGAAGAGGGATGGCCGAGCTCGCCGTCAAGACGCCAAAACTCGCCGTTGCGCGTGTAAGCGATCATGCCGCACTTGTTACCGCAGCCGTCGCAGGTCGTGTGCACTTGGGCTGTCTCGTCCGCCTGAGGCGGCTTTGCGAAGGCTTCTTGCCAGACGCCCACACCGGCTCCGGTGCAGGCCGCTGCGCCTGCAACCCCGGCCGCTGCGCCTAGGAAGCCCCTTCTAGTCAATGTATGTGTAGACATAGTCGAATCCTCTCAATATGCAATGCCGTAGTCGATTAACTTGCAACGGCTACTGCACGAGCGTGACGGTACGCACCACGCCCTGGTCGATGACCTTTTGAGCTATGTCTTGCCAGTCGATGAACTGGATCGCGCCGTTGGGGCACTGCTCCGCGCAACGCCCGCAGCTCACGCACTTGGTGGAAACGCCGGTTTCCTCGTCCACGCGCGGCATATTCCACGGGCATGCCTGCGTGCACATGCCGCAGCCGATGCAGACATCCGGGTCGATCGTGCGAGCGCCGGAGTCCTCGTCGCAGTAGATGGCGTGGACCGGGCAGTACTTGAGGCACATGGGGTCCTCGCACTGTTTGCAGTGCTCGACGGTGAACTCGCAAGCGCCGGGGTTGCCGTCGCCGAAAATGCCCTCGCCGGCATCTGTGCTAGTGCCCCAGAAGTAGTTATCCCAGACGCGCACACGTGCGATGTTTTGGCATACGCGGCCGTCGTTCTTGAGCGTGCACATCATCTCGCAGCGTTGGCAACCGCTGCAACGCGCGCGATCGGTGACGATCATCTTGGTGGGCGTGGTGCGAATGCTGATGCGGCCGCTGGCGATGCTCTCCTGGGTGATACCCCAACTGGCGAGCACACCGCCTACAACCAAACCGGCAATGCCGCAGCCGGCCATTGCCACGACCTGGCGGCGGGTGATGGTCTTTTTGGGCGCTGCCTGAGCGCTATCTTGCGCGCCCTGCTGTTCTGCAGAAGCCAGCTTGCTCTCGTTTTGAGCTGACATTTGTTTGCTCCCCCCTATGGTGAGTCCTTCTTTACGACATTGAGAAAACGCCCCTCGTGGCGTCGGCCTTTTGGCCCTCAATGCCAACCCTCTCTCACTCGATGTATCACGCAACTCGGGTAACTATCGCGCATGCAAAGCAAGGGGAAGTACCCTCTTTTGGGCTTAATCAGGGCTTGTCGAACGTCTCCCCTTTAAGGGTAACAAAGGGCAAAACAGCGCTCTGAGCTGCGGCGATGCAGAATTATCCCCAAAGAGGGGACAGCATGGGCGTCCTTGCGGCGCACACTTTCACGCGACGTATAGCGTCTGCACCCAAGTCACTTGGTTACATGTCACGCAACGCATGTTTCAACACGAGATTTGGAGATGCAACAATGGCTGATGAAAAATCATACGGTTGGGCCGGAAGGCTCTTGCGTGTCAACCTGAGCACCGGAACCGTAACAACAGAACCTACTGCCCCGTACAAGGAGTACATCGGTGGCATGGGCCTTGCCAACAAGATCATCTATGACGAAGTTCCCGCTGGAGCGGACCCGCTGGGCCCCGACGCCAAGATCGTCTACGCTGTCGGCCCACTGACGGCATCCGGTGTGCCCTTGGCTGGCCGCACCACCGTGAGCTTCCTTTCCACCTTTACCACCGATCACCTCGTGGTCGATGCCCACTGCGGCGGCATGATCGGCTCGCGTATCAAGCTCGCCGGCTACGACGCCATCATTGTCGAGGGCCAGTCCAAGAAGCCCGTCTACCTGCACATCAAAGATGACGAGGTCGAGATCAAGGATGCCAGCTTCGTGTGGGGCCTGGGCACCCGCGCCACCACCGAGGCGCTTAATAAGGTCGAGGGCAACAAGGCCTGCGTGGCCACCATCGGTCCCGCTGGCGAGAACCTGGTTCCCTACGCTGTCATGATCAACAGCCGCAACCACTCCGCTGGCGCCGGCTTGGGCGCCGTTATGGGCTCCAAGAAGCTCAAGGCGCTCGTAGTCGAGGGCAACGGCAGCGTCAACGTGACCGATCCCCAAAAGGTCGCCGAGCTGTCCGACTACATGCTCCGCGAGGTCATCGGCTCCAACAACAACCACGTGGTGCCTTCCACGCAGCAGGAATGGGCCGAATACTACGACGAGGGCAGCCGCTGGACTGCGCGCAAGGGCCTGTACTGGGCAGACGCCGAGGGCGACCCCATCGAGACCGGCGAGCCCAAGCCCGGCGAGATCAACACCGTCGGTTACCGCTGCATGAAGACCACCAAGGACGAAGGCCCCGAGGCCGAGAAGTACACCATCAAGATGAACGGCTGCCACAGCTGCCCCATCCACTGCTACAGCGATATGCGCGTCCCCGCTGTCAAGAAGAAGGGCGGCTTCGAGACCACGGGCAACACCTGCGTGCCCAACTTCCCCTTCTCCTCCTATATGATCGACATCCTTGGGCCGGAGAACACCTCCATCGCTGCCGACACGGAAGACGGCCTCATTTGGGACCAGGTTGTTGGCTGCACTGTGGATGACCTGGGGCTTTGGTGCAACTACGCGCAGATTTACCGCGACCTCGCCCGCTGCATTGCCAAGGGCACCTTTAAGAAGGTCCTGCCCAAGGCCGAATACGACAAGTTCGACTGGAACAAGTTCAAGAAGGGCGACCCCACCATCATGGTGGAGCTGCTCACTCACATCGCCCAAAATGACAACGAGATGTCCTACATCGCTAAGGGCCCCATCATCTGGACCAAGCGCTGGAACGACGAAGAGTGGTTCGATGATGCGGCGAGCCACCTGATTAGCTACCGCGGCTGGCCTGTGCATCATTCCATCGAGTCTTACGGCCAGGTCGGCGGCCTGCTCAACATGCTCTTCAACCGCGACCCGATGATTCACTCGCATCAGAACATGCTGCAGTGCGGCCTTCCGCACGAGCTCAAGCAGGAGATCGCCGAAGAGCTTTGGGGCGGCGCCGACGCGCTCGACGTGGCCATGAACTACACGCCCATGAACGAGCACAAGGCCAACTTCTGCTGGTGGGCCATCGTCACGGACGTGTTGCACGACAGCCTCACGCTGTGCAACTGGGTATGGCCCATGGCGCAGTCTCCCTCCAAAGAGCGCAACTACCGCGGCGACCTCGACCTGGAGGCCAAGTTCTATACGGCCGTGACCGGCGAGGACATCACCACCGACGAGCTCTACAAACGCGCCGCCAAGATCATGACCTTGCAGCGCGCCAACACCGTGCGCGGCATGACGGGCAAGGACGGCAAGATGGGCTGCAACGACTGCCGCAACGTCCACGACGTCATGACCAACTGGGCCTACGACCGCGACCCGGACATCAAGGTCTTCACCGAGGGTACCATCAAGATGGACCGCGACGACTTCCAGACCGGCCTCACCATGGTGTACGAGAAGTTCGGTTGGGATAGCGAGAAGGGCTGCCCCACGGCCGACTGCCTCGACTACTACGGTATGGACGACGTAAAAGAGGAGCTTTCCAGCCTCAACCTGTTGCCCTAACAGCTAACTCCGAGCAGGCGCTTCTCCCTCATATCCCTCTTCAAGCGCCTGCGATTTTCACTTGGGGAAAGGCGACCTCAAGCCTTTCCCCACTTCCTCTCCGCGGGGCCGCTACAGCTCAGTAGCGGCCCCAACTT
>CAVAPV010000003.1:14125-71204 GCA_963590525.1 Agathobacter rectalis | reverse complement strand
CTCGCAGGTGCAAGTAGGGGCGAGCATTGCTCGCCCGGGTAAGTTGCTAAGGCTTGCAAGGAGCTAAGGAGCTTCGTTGCCATCATCTGGATCTAGGGTAAAAACGGGCGTCTGGTTATAGGATTTGCCAAAAGCGGATGCGTGCGACTACCATTATCGCTTGCGTATTTACTTTGATTACATATGCGCAGTCTGCAAGCTGCGCTAAGAGGAGAGGGGCCTGATGTCTAAGAAAGCTGCCAAGAAGGCGCTGGTAAAGCAGCAAGAAGAAGAGTTGCAGTCCTCGGGCGTTGCCAATTTTGCCCTCGCGTTTGTTTTGTCCCTTGTTGTCACCTCTTTCGCGTGCGTTTGCATATGCTGGCTGATGAGCGCCTCTTATGACATGGGCACGGTGTTTACGCTGGCTAGCGCTGTAGTTGTGGCGTTGTGCTACAAGAGGGGGCAGGTCTCTGCTAAAACGGTGCTCGTCATCAGCATCCTCATGGGCTTGTTTGTGGGCCTTGCGATGGGGGCTTTTCATATAGGGCATTTCTTTGCCGTGACAGACGGGGCCCTGGCCACCTTTGAAGACGAGGGGCTCAAGGCGGTTGACTTGAGTTCGCGCTTTGCCATCATCGCAAACATCCGCGCGTTTCTCATCCATCTGCTCTTTAACACCAAGTACGGCATGGTCTTCAACATCTCTTTGGCAGGGATCTTTGACCTGTTTGTCTCTATCGCGTTTTACCTGTACTTCATGGTCTTCATGTGCAAGCGCCTGCGCCGCTAAAGCTGTTTGCGTCAACAAGTTGGGCGCCGTGTGCACCGCCTGCGCCTTGCGTCTTTAAAGGCAACAAAAAAAGAGGCTCCCAAACGGGAGCCTCTTGCTTTTGCATCCTAAAAGGATTGCTTAGAAGGTCACGCCCTTGTCATGGACATGCATGGTGCGGCAGCCCTCGACAACGTTGATGATGACGGAGGGATCCGGGTTCTTGTGATGCTGGCGGCAAACCATGCAATCGCAGCAGTAGTTGCCGTCCTCGTCCTTGGTGACCTTGCCCTGGTCGTAGTACCACTGGATGGTCTCGGGTGCGACACCGCGAGCGTCAACCTGATCTTGGATCTCTGCAAAAGAAACGACAGTAGCCATGATGGCTCCTTTCCTCTTTTCGAGCCCCTCGCTCGAAACTAGTTACAGGATACTCGCGCGCGCACCGTTTGCAAGAGCGCTTGCAAATATTGTTTGCAAAACCTTTTGCAAACGCGTTTGACACTTTGCAATGACGTTTGCGTCAGGATAAGTTACCAATAGCTAACTCATACTGGTTCTTGTGGCTTGCTGGTGGTAGGGTAGGGGCAGATTAAATGATGTCCCTATGGGCAACAGCTCGCGTTGTGCGCTGAGGGCCCTGTGATTGCCGGAGGTTTTGCTGTGAATCTCTCTACTGCCGTTGTCTTGGCTATCGTTGTTGTCATCGTGGCTTTGGCGGCGCGTTCTGTGTTTAAAAGCCAGCGTAACGGTGGCTGCGGCTGCCATGGCGGTGCCGATTCAAGCTCTAAGAGCGCCTGTAGCTGCTGTTCTTGCGGCTGCTCCTCTCATGCGGGCGACTCCATGTGCCATCTGGAGGATCTTGAGCGCGGGGCAAACTCCCAAAAATAACAGCGTGCCGCTTGTGCATAGCGCGCTGTGCCGCGTGGCGTTGCCACTGTATACTCGTCTGACGCAATCTAGAGACGAGGAGCATGCATGAGCGAGTACCGCGAAGACAAGAAGCTGCTGGTAGACACTCTCAACGTCATTGCAAAGGGCGGTGTGGGAGACAACGTGGCTGTCTACGCCTTGCTCGATACCGAGGATCCGGCATATCCCTTTGACTTTAGGTGGATCCAAAAATCAGGCGCGTCCACGCGCGAGAACACGCTCATCAACGAGCGCCTCTTTGAAACCGGTTTCATCGACTTTGGATTTAGAGAAGTTCGCGACGAGAACAACCTCGAGGGCGCTGTCTACAAGCCCATCGAGGATATGTTTGCCGACCAAGACTGCATTGGCGTGGCCGGCTACGACTTTTTTGAGGGCAGCGAGCGTGTGCGCATGGCGCGTGGCATCGAGGCCGAAGACGAAGAGGAAAACCCCGATAGCTACAAGTTCTTCACCTTCTTGCAGGGGGTCGAGGCAAACATCGTGGATGGAGAGCCGGCGCAAGAGCTCGACTACGAGGACGTCTCAAAGGTCTTGGGCCTGATCTTCAAGTACACGGCAGAGGTAGAGGGTGCCAAGCGGACGGTTGTTGCGTTTCAGCGCGTGCAGCGCATGTGGATTCAGCAAAAGTCGAGCTATCTGCTCTTTAGCCGCGAGGGTGGTTGCGAGGCCTTTAGCGACCGCAGCCTCAAGATGGGCAACAACTTTGACTTTGTGCTGTTTGAGAGTACGGCGTACTTTAGGTCGCTCAAGACGCTGGAGGGGCTCTTTGGCTTTAGGCGCCTGATGCAGCAGCACGCGCGCGACTACGTAGATGCGCTAGACCATCTCATCGCAGATTACGAGAAGCTCGAAGAACGCATCAACGAGGCACCTGCCGTGGTCAACAAGCTCCTTAAGATCCAAAAGGAGGAGTCCCCGGTGGTGGATCTGTCTGCCGAGGAGCTGGAATACCGCGTGCGACGCGTTGCCTACTACAGCGGCAAGGTCAACTTCAACGAGCAAAGCAAGGTCATGCTCGTCACCAACGGCAACGTCAACGATTTCTTGCGCTTGCTCTCTGATGATTTGCTCGTCTCGCCGCTTTCTGAGGCACGCTACCAGTGCCGCAGCAAGAAGCGCATAGACGATATGGAGCTTTAGCCGCCTGCGTGCGATCTTTGGGCCTGCCTGGGGGAGGGGCACCTGTGGACTTGCTTTCTATAAGCCAGATCACCTCTGTGGTGCCGACGAGCTTGTGAGCGGAGTCGCCTGCGTGGCCGCTTGCTTGCTCTTGCGATGGGCAAGCCTCAGGTTCAACCTCAACACTAAGGCTCCTCAAACCAAGTAGCAGCAGTTTGCGGTTGTGATTGTGCTGTAAGTAGAAAATGCAAGCGATTTGCTGCATGTCTTGGTTTGTGTTCGATTTTTGTTGCAAGTGGAAAAATACTTCGCAAAATCAAAAAATCAGAATCATCCCTTAAACATGCTGGTAGAGATTATCTTAATTTAGATATATCTGTAAGAGCGAATAAATTTGTTTAATTATATTCTCATCACCGTTTATATGGATTAGGATATAAAAACGTCAAAACGCTGCCCTGTTACGTGCGGCGGCGCAAAGGGGAATTCTTACAGAGAGGATCAGGTATGAGAAAGTCCAAGAAGATCGTCGCTACCGCACTTTCGGCGGCCATGGCAGCCTCTATGTGCGTTGCTGTTCCTGCGACCGCAGCGTTTGCAGAAGACGGCGGCGGAGTTATCGCCGATCAGGGCACAGAGCTCAAGAACCTCAACGACATCATCACCGACTGGAACCTGGGTGACCAGTTCTACGCAGATGGTGCTGAGGTCAGGCCTTACGACTCCATTGCCCCTAAGCGTGTCCAGGGCAAGATCAAGCTTGTCGCTGGCACAGACTACAATGTCGTTTATACCAACAACACCGAGGTTGGCACCGCTACTGCTACCTTGACGGGTATCGAGTCTGCGGGCTATACCGGCACTAAGACCTTTACCTTCAACATCGTCAAGTTCTCCTTTGACGTCTCCTACAATGGCAAGGTCGTAGGCAAGCTTGATCGCGCTGCCATCAACAAGGCCATGAAGGCATCCGAGGACAACAAGGTAGACGTCTACTATCAATACGGCACTACGGTTGTGTACGTCCCCGCTAAGAAATACCTTACGGTCAGCTCCTTGATGCGCAATGTGAACGTCGGCAGCTGGAGCACCATCAACGCTACGGCAACCGACGGCTTTGGCTCTACGGTTACCTCCCAGATCAACACCGAGGGCAAGTTCTACCCTGCCCAGACCACCAGCTCCTATGCAACTGACGGTGCTTTTAACGTGCCCGCCATCGTTGCAGACAGCTACAGCACGGCAGAGATAACCTCCACTGCCGCCGATGCTGCAACCGCTGCAAAGGAAGCCTACGAGACCACCAAGCACGATGGCGAGAATCGCCTCCTCTCCGGTGCACTCGAGTCTGACTACACCGCCGGCACTATCCCCGGCAACCGCTTTGCAACTGGCGTGTGCCGCTTTGAGATCCAGGGCGAATACGCCAAGCTCAAGGCCAATACGCTAAAGGTCGGCAAGGCTAAGGTCACCGTCAAGAAGGGCAAGAAGGCAACCGTCAAGGTCAAGAAGGCCAAGGGCGCCGTTAGCGTTGTCAGCTCTGCCAAGAAGATTGCCAAGGCAACGTACTCCAAGAAGACCGGCAAGATCACCATCAAGGCCCTCAAGAAGGGCAAGGCAACCATCACCGTCACGGCTGCTGGTAACAGCACCTACAAGGCTGGCTCCAAGACCATTAAGGTCACCGTCAAGTAGCTTGGCTTTGATCACGCGCTGTTAGGTCTCATGCAGGGGAGCCTGGCCTTATCGGCTGGGTTCCCCTGCGGACGCTAGGGCTCTTTATAGTCTGTCTAGAAGCATTGTTTGCAAAGGAGGCTCTCTGTGCAAAACGGCTCAACTCCTGCCATCGCTGTCTCTGGCCAAGACGAGGCCGATCTCAAACGGGAAGCCAACGAGGCATTCAAATCAAAGGTCTCTTTCTCCAAGAAGCTTTTGATTGGAATCGCCCTTGTGCTCATCGTTGTGGTGAGCTTGTGCCTGGGGCGCTACTCCTGCAACCCGGCAGATCTCTTTGGCACTATCTGGCATGTTATGGCCAATCCGGCAGGGGATTGGGATAGCAAGCTTGTCACCGCGATCTTCCAGATTCGCATCCCGCGCGTCTTGTGCGTGGTGCTCGTGGGCGCGGCGCTCTCTGTTGCCGGTGCCTCCTACCAGGGCATGTTCAAAAACCCGCTTGTATCGCCAGACCTCTTGGGCGCAAGTGCCGGCGCCAGCTTGGGCGCCTGCATCGCCATCCTCTTCAACCTTCCCAACCTGGGTATCCAGGGTTTGGCCTTTGGATGCAGCCTGCTTGCGGTGGGGTTGGCCGTGTGGCTTACCAAGATCGTCAAAAGCGATGCGCTTTTGGGCTTGGTGCTGGGCGGCATCTTGGTATCTACGCTTTTTTCGTCGGGCACGTCCATCATCAAGCTCGTGGCTGATGCAGACGACAAGCTGCCCCAGATTACCTTTTGGCTCATGGGTACCTTTGCCAATATCACGATGAGCGATTTTTTGCTGGTTTTGCTGCCCATGCTCATCGGCTTTGCCATCCTCATGACCCAGCGTTGGAACCTCAACGTTCTTTCTTTTGGAGAAGAAGAGGCAAAGACCTTGGGTATCAACACCTCACGTACGAGGTTTCTGGTGATCTTTGCCGCGACGCTTGTCACGGCGTGTTCTGTCTCTATCTGCGGCATCATCGGTTACGTGGGCTTGGTGGTGCCTCACTTGGCGCGCGCTATCGTGGGCCCCAACTACCGCGTGCTGCTGCCTACATCTATGGTCATCGGATCGGCGTTTCTGCTGGTAGTAGACAACTTCTCGCGCTTGCTCTTTGCCACCGAGGTACCCATCGGCATCTTGACGAGCATCATCGGCGTGCCGTTCTTTGTCTTTATCTACCGTCGCAACCTGAGGGGGTGGTAGGCCATGCTGCAGGTAAGCGACCTCAAATGCGGATACGACAAGACAGAGATCGTCCACGGTGTGAGCTTTGACGTGGCCGATGGCGAGTTTGCGTGCATCATGGGCGCAAACGGCTGCGGTAAGTCCACAACCATGAAGACCATATTGGATATCCTCAAACCGTTTGGCGGTGCGGTTACCTTGGACGGCCAGGATGTCTTTGCCATGAGCAACGAGGCACGTGCGCGCTCGTTTGCCTATATCCCGCAAAGCCATACCCCGCCGTTCCCGTTTACGGTGGCAGATGTCGTGCTTTTGGGCCGCACGCCGCATATAGGCGAGTTTGCGCGCGTGCGCGAGTCAGACCGCGTTGTGGCCTATCAGGCCATGCAGCAGCTGGGCATAGAGGGCATGGCAGACAAGGTCTACTCTGAGCTGTCCGGCGGCCAGCAGCAGCTCGTGCTTATTGCCCGCGCCCTGGCCCAACAGCCCAAGGTCTTGCTCATGGACGAGCCCACGGCCAGTTTGGACTTTGGCAACCAGCAGACGGTTTTAAGCCGCATGCGCAAGCTCACACATGACGGCATGTCGGTGCTCATGATCACGCATGACCCAGGCCATGCGTTCTTTTGCGCAGACAAGGTCGTGATGATGGAGCAGGGCAGCGTGTTAGGGATAGGCTCGCCGGCAGACATCATCACAGAGCCCAACTTGAAGAGGATCTACGGCCACGACGTGTGCGTGAGCGAGGTCGTCCTGCCCGATGGCACGACGACGCGCGTTTGCGTTCCCATGTTGGTCTAAAGGAGGAAGACGCATGGCACAAGACTACTCACGCCGCGACTTTGCCAAGCTGGCGGCTATGGCTGCGGCATCTATCGCCGGCGGCAGCACGCTTGTGGGCTGCAGCGTTGCAGACAAAGCTATCATGCACAAGCAGACCATCACCGATGACGCGGGCCGTGAGCTTGAGATTCCCACGGCAGATGCCATCGAGTCCATATTCTTCACGTCTGGTTTGGCGCAGGTCTACATCATCGCGCTCAACCCAGAGAAGCTGGGTGGCTCGGCGGCAAAGTTCACCGAGGAGGAGCTGCAGTTTTTGCCGGAGGACATAGAGAAGCTGCCTTACATGGGCACGCTGCACAACAACGACGAGATCGACCGCGAGGCCTTGCTCGTCCAAGACATCGACATCATGTTCTCTATATCCGGCGTGGGGCTCACAAGCGCCAATATCTCCGAGGCAGAAGAGATCCAAGAGCAAACCAACATCCCTGTGGTGCTTGTGGACGGGTCTTTTGACAAGGTGGGCCACGCCTTTAGGTTTTTGGGAGAGGTCTTGGACAAGCAAGAGCGCGCCGAGGAGATCGCCCAGTACGTGGACAAGATCTACGCCGAGGTCCGCGACGTGGTGGCCACCATTCCGCAAGAAGACCGCATCCCCATCTACTACGCCGAAGGCGCCGAGGGCCTGCAGACCGAGCCGGAGTCGTCCCAGCACATGCTCGCCTTCTTGGAGGCCGGCGCGCTGGACGTGGCTACTTGCGAGGAAACCTACGGCGGCGGTATGACCGACGTCTCTTTGGAGCAGGTGCTCAAGTGGGACCCAGAGGTCATCATCTCTTGGGATAGCGAGATCCGCGGCGGTGCTTACGAAGACATCAAGACAAACCCCGATTGGTCGCAGATCACCGCCGTCAAAGATGGGCGCGTCTACGCGATGCCCAACCTGCCGTGGGCATGGTGCGACCGTCCGCCGGGAGTCAACCGCATCATCGGCTTGGAGTGGGTGTGCAACCTGCTCTACCCAGAGATCTACGACATCGACATCGTCGAGCGCACGCAGGAGTTCTTCAAGGTGATGCTCAACGTCGAGATAACCCGTGACCAGGCACTCGACGTGTTGGGGGACTCTTATCCGCCTATCTCGCGCATTAAGCACTAGGGGATGCACGTGACTATGGTTAAGAGCAACGGGGCAGTCTGGGGGCGTGTGCTGCGTGCGCTGTTGGCGTTTGTACTGGCTATGTTTGTCTGCATGCCGGTAAACGTTGCTGCCGCATGGGCGCAAGGTGCTGCCGATGACGGCGCCTATATCTCTGCGTTGGCTTCCGACGATACCTCTGGTGGATCTGATGCAGATCAAGACGACGATGCAGACGATGGCAGCGCTGACAAAGACGACTCCGGTGCAGACGGCGGGTCTGACAGCGGCAAAGACGATCCCGAACCCGAGAAAAACTACGTCAAGGAGCTCTTTCTCAAGTGGAGCAGCGACTACGGCGGTCAAGACGAGTTTGTGGGCAAAGGACAGCCGATCAAGAAAGTGCAGATAGAGGACAAGGGCCAGCTGGTCCAGCTCAACACCTATTATCTGGACAACTCAGGCAGCGGAGTCATGGAGCAGGCGGCAGATTCCAGCACAGACCTGGGCGCCATAGACATCACCTTCAAGTCAAGCGACACCAAGGTGGCCACGGTAAGCCCAAGCGGTCTGGTGACCCCGGTTAAAAACGGCAGCTGTACCATCACCGCCAGCGTCAAGAACCCAGACAAGTACGGCGAGGCATCGGTATCGGTCGACTTCAAGATAAGCGGTCAAAACGGCAACTACGTAAGCGATGTCCAGATAACAGACAAGAAGGGCAAGGAGATAACAGAGACGGTCGTGCTAACCGGGGATGGCGCCAAGCCCGTCTACTACCAGCTCTATGCCACTATCACTTGGAGCGATGCAAGCGGCAAGAAGGTCAAGACCGAGAAGACCAGCGCCAAGAAATGCTCGGCATCCTATAGTTGGGCTACCGCCGGCAACACAGAGATAGTCTCGATCAACAAGACGACCGGCCGTATGGCGTCTCAACAAAGCGGCATAGGCCAGGTGATGATCACGGTGGCCGGCGGCAAGGCGGGAAAGACTGTGAGCGACACCATCTACGTGCGCGTTGACACGGGCCAGTACGACTATAACCCAGCCGACAGCCTCACGCTCAAGGTGAGCTACGAGAAGTACCCCGATAAGTACGTGACCACCAAGACATACTCTGCAAAAAAGCTCGCCAAGCTCTTGAGCGGGTCGGTGCAGACCAACAACTACACGGTCATCGGCGGTAACGGCTATGCGACCATTCGCGCCACGGGGTACCAGTTCATCGACGTCTTGCGCTTGCTCAACTGCGACATCGACGACATCAAGCAGTTCAGGTTTGGCACGCAGGACAGCTACGACAGCCCGGTGAGCTACGAGTATCTCTTTGGGCAGACGCGCTATTGGTTTCCCAACTACGACATAGGGTCTACGGCAGAGGGTGTGGTCGTGCCGCCGCTTCTGGCAACGGCTAACTCCATGCATTGGAACGAGTCCTACATCAGCCCGGACGAGAAGCTTGACGAGTCGACGCGTTTCAGGCTGGTCTTTGGCGTGAGCGGAACGGCAGACTCTAACACCTCCAAGCAGATCTACTACATCAATACCATCAACATCGTCTTGAAGGGAGCGCCGCCTGCAAGCGATGGCGACGGAGACTCCAAGGGTGACGACAGCGGCAACGGCAACGGCGGAAGCGGCGACGGCTCTGGAGGCAGCGGCAACGGTGGAAGCGGCACGGGAGCAGGCCCCGGTTCTTCGGACTCCTCAAGCGGCGGCACTGCCGGCAAAGGAGATGACGCAGCCGCGGGCGCCAAGTGGCGCGTGTATCAGATCATGAGCGATGCCAAAAGCACCCCCGGTACACTCGATATGGAAAATCCCCTCGCGCCCTTTGCGGCACCTGCGGCAGGAGCGGCGTTTGTATTAGGCGGCTTGTATTTTTACCTCGACTTTAGAAGGAGACGTGTCTCATGAGCATCACCCAGTACCTGCAAGAGATCCTGCGCCAGTTTGCCAATGCCCTCATGGTGCCTGCCATGGTCATCTTGGCGTTGCTGATACTCATCGCCATCTTCTTGTTGGGCTCTTTGATCGTGGAGTTCTTTACAGAAAAGCGCCTGGCCAAGCAGAGCCTGCCCGATGCGATCAACGCTCTAGAGCAGGCAAACATGGAGCAGGCAAGCGACGTCATCTGCTCGACTAAGCTCCTTTGGAAGCAAAAGGCAGCCCTGCTCATGGTAGCCAACAACGCCGGGTTGCCCGACGACGCGCTCTTTGCGCTGGCCAAAGGCGAGGTCTCGGGTTTTGAGGCGCGCTATCAGCGCATCGTCGGGTTTACCAATATCATCGCCAAAGTGGCTCCCATGATGGGCCTCGTGTGTACCTTGGTGCCTTTGGGCCCGGGTATCGTGGGCATGGGCAATGGCGACCTCACGACGTTGTCGTCGTCTTTGGGCGTGGCTTTTGACGGCACGGTTGCCGGCCTTGTGGCGGCGATGGTCGCCATGATCGTAAGCCATGTGCGCAACAGGTGGTACGGCGGCTACCAAGTGGCGCTCGAGGCCATGATGACGGCGCTGCTCGAGAAAGCCCAGCAGGCACGCGAAGCCGGCGAGAAGCTGCCTTGCGGCTTTAGCGCGGCAGATCTCGCGCCTTACAAGCAGCAGGCTGCACGCGCTATGAAAGAGGGGAACTAGCATGAGGACGCCCAGAGGCTTTGGGACGGGCGGGTTTTCTACCTCCAGCTTTAAAGAGCAAGAAGATGTGGACCCGCGCGTTGGCTTGGTGAACCTGGCCGATGTCATGCTGGTCTTTGCCTGCGGGCTCATGCTGGCCTTGGTGGTGCACTGGAACGTCAACGTCACGACGGTGACCCAGATGGACGAGCAGGACATGACAGAGATCGACCAGAGCAACGTGGAGGACATGGCGCAAGACATGACCGGCAACGGCAGCAGCTACAACGAGCTGGGCCGCGTCTACCAAGACCCCACCACCGGCAAGATGTACCTGCTGCAAGAGGAGGACGGCTCTAGTGCGAGCTCGTCGTCTGATAGCAGCACTGATAGCAGCTCTGATAGCGATGATGCCGATGATAAGGGTGACGACAGCAGCAACAGCGGCGATAAGTAGCGCTGCGTACGGTTTGAAGGGCGCAAGAGGAGGAGTCATATGGCCACTACTGCAAGCATGACAAGCTGCAAAGCGCTTAAGGTCGCGCTCAGCGCAGCGATGGTGTCGACGATGGCTGTGGGAATCAGCTACCTGGATGTTCAAGACGCCTTTGCGGCCGGCGCCGACACCAGCTGGTATGACGCGGGCAGCGACACGTACTCGCTCAAAGACGCGCGCGACCTTGCCGGCTTGGCCCAGCTGGTCAACAACGGCACGGACTTTGCGGGCAAGACGGTGCAGTTCAAGGCGTCCACCACGCTTAAGCTCGACAGCAGCTACACGCCTATCGGCACGCAAAAGCATGCCTTTAACGGCACCTTTGAGGGAAACAACCTCAAGGTCACGGGCTTGGCGATAAGCGGCCAGACGAGCTACGCGGGCCTGTTTGGCAACTGCGGCTCAAGCTCGCTTATCAAGGACGTGAGCGTCACCGGCACTATCACGGCTTCGGCAACAAGCGGCTCCAAGACCATCATCCATCACATCGGCGGTGTCGTGGGCAACAGCTCGGGCAGCTTGGATAATTGCGACAGCTCGGTCAAGATAACGCTTTCATCGGCAGCTAAATCGACCGAAAGCGACAACGCTGTCATCCACCATGTGGGCGGTGTGGCAGGCCAGGTAACGGGGGATGTCACCGGCTGCGACACGACCAAGACGGCATCGGTGAGCGTGACGAGCACCTCTGCCCCTGCAAGCGACGACGTCACCTGGGTTGCAGGCTGGGTTGGCGGCATCGTGGGCGAGCAAGGCCCCAGCACAGACGACCTCGAGGCTTTGGCAAACCCAAGCTCCATCACGAGTTGCACTAACAAGGCCAAGGTGACGATGGTCTCAAGCGCAAGCGGCAAGCCAGACCGCTTTGGCAACCCGACTGCTGCCTCCACGCGTTTTTTGGGAGGCGTCGCCGGTGCTTCTAGCGGCAATATCTCCAACTGCTCCAACACGGCCGACATCGACAGCGCCTACCGCAACAAGAAGGGCAAGGCCGCGCTGTCTTACGGCTGCGTGGCATGCGGCGGCATCGTGGGCGGATATCGCATCGACACCAAGGTCAACACAGCTGGCGATACCGATGATCCCGGCTTGCGCTACCAAAAGAAGTACGGCACCAGCGCCGATATCTCCATCACCGATTGCACTAACAGCGCGCTGGTCTTTGGCTTGGGCCAGGCTGGCGGCATCGTGGGCCAGGCGGGCAGCTACACGCTCGTGACGCGCTGCAGCAACAGCGGTCAAGTCAAGGGTTCGCGCTACACCAAGCCGTCTCCGGGTGGTATTGCCGGGCGTACTTACGGCAACATCTCATACTGCTATAACACTGGTGATGTCGAAACCACGACCGGCGGCGGGTATTACGCGGCAGGTATCGTGGGCATGCTGCACTCCATAGGCAAAGACGGCAACGACGAGGCGATCGTGCCCGAGGTCTGGGCCTGCTACAACACCGGCTACATCCTCACCAACGGCGGCTCGTATCGCAGCGGCTCTGTAGTGGGAGAGATGGACGGCGGCTACATCCACGACACCTACTCGCTCAAAAACCGCGTGGCCACCAACAGCGTTTCGGGCTTGAGCGACTACACGGGTACCTTGGTCAACGTGCGCGAGGTTGAGGAGAAGGAGATATCGTCTGCCAGCCTGATTGCCAGACTTAACGCCTGCTGCGACAAGGAAGGCTGGAACAACTACTACACCCTGCCTTCTGGTGCTGCTTACGGCGACAAGTGCACCCCCGTGCTCGTGAGCGCCAGCAACGAGGGCGCGGTCGATTTGACGGGCAAGACGGCAACGCTGAGCAGCAGCAACAAGGCCAGCTACAGCGCGAGCATCGACCCAGTGCCCGCGGTGAGCGTCACCTACAACGGCACCAAGCTCGTCCAAAACGCAGATTATCGTGTGGTGGGCCAAGAGGGCACCAAGGGTGCCAACGCGGGCTCTGTCACCTACGAGGCAAGCATCGTGGGCATAGGCAACTACACGGGCGCGCTTGCAAGCAAGGCGAGCTATACCATCGGCAAGGCGTCGATCAAGAGCTGCACGCTCACTGCGGCGTCGATGTATTACAACTACGAGCCGCAAAAGCCCAAAGACGTCGTTTTATACGACGAGGGCGGCAATGTGGTTGATGCCAGCCAGTACAGCTGGGACGTCGACCAAAGCAAGTTTGGCGTTAAGAGTGGCTCGCGCGTGCAATACCAAGACGCCGTTGACAAGAACGCGGCAGAAGGCGATCCCATCATCGTCACCGCATCCGATAGCGGCAACTACACCGGATCTGCCACTTTCAACGTCTTCAAGATCAAGCCTGTGGCCTTGGTTAACGGCAAGAGCGGAGAAAGCGACAACCCCAACCAAGACACGCTTGTCTTTGGCGATGTGACTTACGAGAGGCCTGACGGCACCACGCAGACCTGGAAGTTTAGCGATGTGTGCTCTGCGGGCACCAACAACGCCATCGGCAACTCTGATCTGCGTGGCACGCTCAAAGTCAAATACACCGGTCAGCCCATCAAGCTGGGCCTTACCGGCATCAGCTACATGGGCAAAGAGCTCAAAGAGATCAAGGCAGGCGACGCTTGGTACAACAACACCAAGAGCTGGGGTTACAAGCTGCTCTACGGCAACTCCAACCCCGAGGACGCGGCTACGGCAGCAGACGATCTGTCTCTTGTCACCAACGCCACGCAAGGCAAGACGGACTCCGACGGCAACCCCGTCTATGCTGTGATGACCATCCGCTCTGCCCCGTATTCCAATTTTGACAACTATGTGACGCTGTGGTTTACCATCACGCAGGCCAGCCTGGAAGACGATGTGACCATCAGCGGCTTTGAGGACGAGGTGAACTATATCTCTGGCAAGCAAGAGGCGGCCAAGCTCACCTACAACGGCATGACCCTGGTCGAGGGTACCGATTACAGCGCAAGCTACAGCTATAACGGCAGCCAGGCAACGGTCACCTACACGGGCATAGGTAATTACGCAGGGACGGTGACCAAGAGCTTTACCTTTACGGGCAAGATCATAAGCGCTCCCAAAAACCTCAAGGCTAAAAGCGCCAAGAAGGGCAAGATGACGCTCAAGTGGGGCAAGCTTGCGGGCATCGATGGCTACCAGGTGCGCTATAAGGTTGCAAACGGCAGCTGGAAGACCACCAAGGTCACCGGCGCTAAGAAAACAAGCGTCACGCTCAAGGTCAAGTCCAAGAAGAAGTGCAAGATGCAAGTGCGCGCCTACAAGAAGAGCGGGAAGATCACGAGCTATACCCCTTGGGGCAAGACGGTGAGCAAGAAAGCCAAGTAACCGCTGTTTATGGATGGCCGTTGCCGGGAGGGCAGCGTGCTGTGTGTGCTGGGCGCGTGCGCGCTTGGATGATGGGCACGGTGCTGAGTTTGCGATGCAGAGCCAGTGCCGTGCTCGCACGGTAAGCCCCAACGATGCAGATGACAGCATGCGATGATGACAGCGCGTGCGGACGATAAAGACAGGCGATGCAGATGAACCTCTATATAATGACCGGCCCCATCCAGACCGGTAAGACGAGCTGGGTGAGGCGCATGCTGGCCGCCGCTGCCGACCGCGACATAAGCGTAAGGGGCGTTTGGACGCCAGCTGTCTTTGAAGACGGGGTCAAGACCGGCATCATGGCGCAGCTTTTGCCTGGCAAAGAGGAGTTCTTGCTTGCCAAGAAGCGGCAGTTTTCTGCCGATGAGCGCCCAGACGGCCGTATGAAGCTGGGCTGGGATTTTGATCAGGCTGCGATGGAGCGCATCAACGCTCATTTCTCAAGTCTGGGCGACGATCTTGGTGACCTGTTTTTGGTTGACGAGTTTGGCGCGTTGGAGTTTTACCAGGGCAAAGGCTATGTGGAGGGCATGAAGATCATGGATCGAGCCCTCCCCAAAAACGTGCTCTTGGTGCTCAGGCCAGACTTAGTCCAATGCGCACAGGAGCGCTGGGGCAATGGTCATGTTATGGGTATCGATGCCTCTGTCGATGATTTTCTAGACGCTTTAGCGTAGCTAGAGATGCGCAAGCTACCCTAGGGTAGGGCATCTTTTTGAAAGCCGCAGGTTTCTTGCAGGAGACCTGCGGTTTTTTGCGCGCTTGCCTCTATACGGAACTGTGCGCATGGGGTTTGCGAACACTTTTACACAGGGCAAACACCCAAATCTGCTCTTGGTTTGGTCTGATGCCTGCTTAGATTTGCACTCTAGGATTTTCTTGCAGGCGTAAAGGAGACTAGGGAGGCTAGATGGATAGCAACGTAAAGCTCAAGCTGAGAAGCATTGCTCGTCGTGCTGGCCTTGCCGATACTCCCAAGCCTGTACTGGCTTGTCTCGGCGTGGTTACTGTCCTCCTTCTCGGTTTTGCGCTGTGGCGATTTTGGCCGGCGGGCCCTGCGTCTGCCGGCCACGACTTTAGCGTGAGTACAGCGTATGAGGCAGACGATGCAAGCGGGCAAGAGGACGCCTTGGCACAAGACGGCGGTGATGCCGGCGGTATAGAGACTGCGTCAGGTGTGATTTGCGTGGATGTAGAGGGTGCTGTGCGTCATCCGGGGCTTTACGAGCTTGAGGCTGGCAGCCGCGTTGGAGACGCGGTAAAAGCAGCGGGCGGCATGACCAAGAAAGCGGCGCGCGGGCAGGTCAACCTTGCCGCTGCGCTTAAAGACGGGCAGCAGGTGGTGGTTTGCGGCAAGCAGGACGTTGCCGTGTCGGGTGGCCAAGATCAAAGTAGTGCAGCAGCGGGCATGTCGGCTGATGGCTCTGATGGCGGCAGCGATGTGCAAGGAAAGATCAACATCAACACGGCCAGCGCGACTCAACTCCAGCAGCTTTCTGGCATCGGGGAGTCTTTGTCGCAGCGCATCGTGGATTACCGCAGTGCCAACGGGGCTTTTGGCAGTGTGGATGACTTAACCAAGGTGTCGGGTATTGGGGATGCGCGTCTTGAGTCGATACGCGCACAGATATGCGTTTAGGCTCATGGCGGCCTGCTGGCCAGCCTTGCCATAGCGTTGCAGCTGCAAATGGCTCTGACTGTTTTAACGCTGCAGATGTTCATGCGGGTTTTGCGGCTCGGGCCAAGCGGCCAAGTCTTGGCCCTTTGGCTTGGGGTGCGCTTGCGGCTTGGGGCAGCGCTTATGCCGCAGAAGAGCTGAGCTGGCAGCTTTATGTGCATCAAGGTATGGCGCAGGTGCTGCCTGCTGTCCCGTTTGACTTGGGGGCATCGGCGTCTGCGCCTGCGGTTGCCGTTGTGGTTGTACCAGCAGTCGTGCTGGCTGTTATGGCGGCGTTTTCTGCGTGCGGCAAGCGGCCTGCCGCCCGCCGCACGCGCCAACGCTTTGACGCGTGGCTTAGCAGCGCCGGGGTCATTGCCTTGTGTGCTGCGTGCGTGTTTGCCTGCTCGATGCTGCAGTGGGGTGCATGGGCTGGAGACGCAGACGCTGTTGCCAGTGCGTTGTCAGAGCAAGGTTTTCTTAGCGTGGAGCTTTTGGATGACGGCGCTAGTCGCGATTACGGCATGGTCTCTTTAGCGCAGGCGCACCTCGACAACCGTGATGTTCGTTTGAGGCTTATGTGGCCGCAAGGGGTATCTGCGCTTGGAACCGGGCACAGGGTGCTTGTCGCGGGCAGCGTCAAGGCGCCTCAAGATGATGCGGGCGGTAGATGGAACCATCGGCAAGGCTATGTAGGCATGCTTAGTGCAAAAAGCGTTGAGGACTGCGGTTATGCTACAGGTTTGCGTGGCTGGGTTGCGGGGGTTCGCGATAAAGCGGCGGCCTCTATCGCCAAGCTCGACCAAGACGCAGCTGGGCTTTTGGCGGGCGTGGTCTTGGGCAATCGCACGCTGTATGCCCAAACCGAGCTGGAGCAAGATTTTAGGACCTGCGGGCTTGCACATCTCATGGCGGTAAGCGGAACACACTTGGCAGTGGTGAATGCGCTTGTCATGTGGTTTGCGTCTCGCTTCAAGATAAGACGCGCTGCCAAAAGCGCATTGCTGCTGGCATTGCTTGGCGCTTATGTCGCGCTCACTTGCTTTGCGCCAAGCGCCATGCGCGCGTATGTCATGTGCGCTGCGGTTTTAGCAGCGCCGTTTGCCCGCCGCCGCAACCACGCGGTTGGCGCCCTTGCCGCTTGCGTGGTGCTGTTTTTGGCTTGCGATGGCAGCCTGGCGTTTTCTTTGGGTTTTGAGTTATCTGTCTTGTGCATGGTCGGCTTGCTGGTTTTGTCGCCGCTTGTAGCCGAGTGGCTCAAGGCTGCGCTTGGCAGCAGGATGGATAAGCTTGCAGACGGCCTTGCTGCGACGTTTGCCGCAAACCTGGCCACCTTGCCGGTGACGATCCCCCTGTTTTGTCAGGTGCCGCTCATATCGCCGCTATCCACGCTGCTTGTATCCCCGTTGGTGACGCTTGTTCTTGGGCTGGGTATTCCTGCTGCGCTGGTCTGCGCTGTGTTCCCAGCCTTGGGAGAAGCTTTGCTGCAACCAGCGGCTTTTGCCGCAAGCGCATGCGCCAGGCTTGTCTCGGCATTGGCAGATGTGCCCATGGCATGTGTGCCTATTCAAGCGCAGGCCTCGTGGGTGGGCTTTGCCTTTAGCGCATGCGGCGTTGCGCTGTGGGTGGCGTGGCCCCTGCCGCGTCAGGAGATAGTTACGTGCTGCAAAGGCGCTTTGCTTCGCTTGCGTACTGTTGTGGCCTTTGCGGCTTTGCTCCCTGTGGCGCTTGTGGTGCTCAGCGGTTTGTCGGGGCTTGCAGGCGGAGCCAACCTCGTTGTGCCTGGGGCGGTCTCTTACGAGCCTCAGGTTGTCATGTTGGATGTGGGGCAAGGGGATGCGATGCTTGTGACCTGTGGCAGCACCAACGTGCTTGTTGATACGGGCCAGGAAGGAACAGTGCTGCTCGAGGCGCTGGCGCGGCATGGCATAACCAGATTGGATGCTGTGTTGCTCTCGCATAAAGATGCAGACCACACCGGTGCGCTGTCTGCACTTGCCGGCGTGGTAGAGGTGGGCCATGTCTATATCCATGCAGATCTTTTGGAGGCGGACAGTTGCGCTGCGGTGCGGCAGGCGGCGCTTTGGGTGACAAAGGGTGTTGGAGCCCAAGGCGTGCGGCCGCAAGACGAGCTGTCTGTGGGAAGCATATCCTTGCGTCTGCTTGCCCCGGCTCAGGGAGGCCAAAGCGAAAACGACGACAGCCTCATCTGGCTTTTGAACGCATGCGATGACGAGGGAAAGACCTTGGCTCGCGGATTGCTCACGGGGGATGCCGAGCAGGCGGCTCTTGAAAACGTCGTCGCGCAAGCGGGAGACATAGATTTCCTCAAGGTGGGGCACCACGGAAGCGCTGATGCGGTAAGCGACGCCCAGATGCGCATCTTACGCCCGGAGCTTGCCCTTGTAAGCGTGGGTGCAGACAACGATTACGGCCACCCAACGCAAAGCACGCTATCGGTTTTAGAGCGTGGGGGCGCGCGGGTGCTTAGAACAGATCAGCTGGGGGATATAACGCTTGGTTTTGAAGAGGGGCGCATCTGCGTTGCCGCGCAAAGGGAGCCTTGAGCGATGCTCGTGGTTATGATTTGGATGTGGCCGCATGCTAATCGTGCTAGCATCACGAGGTCAACAACATTAGGAGGATCATTGGCTGACAACGGGTTGATCGCAGCGTATCTCATGGTTGGTGCCGACGAGCTCAAACGTGAGTTCTTGGTCGACAGGCTCACGCAGCGCGTGGCAAAGCTGGGCGACATAGACTTCAACAAGGAGTCCTTTATCGCATCTGCTGCAAGCGTCGACGAGGTCATAGGGGCTTGCAACATGCTTCCCTTTATGTGCGAGAAGCGTCTTGTGGTCGTCAAAGACCTTGATCACGCTGCAAAACCCCTTACAGAGGCTTTGATCTCTTATCTAGCCAATCCCAACGAGACCACGGTGCTTGCCTGCACGGCCACTAAGCTTGCCAAGAACACGCGCATCTACAAGGCCTTTGCCAAGCTGGATAAAAAAGCCGTTGTAAGCTGCGAGCCCAAGAGCAAGAAGGATTTGCCGTCGCAGGTTGCAAACTTTGCGGCAAGCCACGGTGTGGCCATGACGCCCGCTGCCTGCCAGCTGCTGGTAGAGATGGTGGGGGAGTCCACCGTTCACCTGGACACCGAGGTAAAAAAGATGGCTGCGGCTTTGGGGCAGGGCGCGCGCATCGATGTCTGCCATGTAGAGCAGTACGTGACGCGCACCGCAGAGGTCAAGCCATGGGATTATGTAGATGCCTTGGCATCGAGGGATGCAGCGCGCGCCATGGTGATGTTCAACCGTTTGGGGGCAGACTCCGTCTTTGGCTTGCTCACGATGTCGGCAAACCGCCTGCGCGAGCTGCTCATCGCCAAAGAGGTGGGTGGCGGTGCTGCCTTGGCGGCAGCGTTGGGCATGCCCGACTGGCGCGTTCGCAACCATGCACGCTGGGCCGGCGGCTTTACGCAAAAGCAGCTGGAAGATGCCCTTATAGGCGCAGCAGACCTTGAGCTTGCCCTAAAGACCGGCGCAGACAAGGCATCTGCCTTTACCAAGTGGACTTTGGACGTGTGCTCTGGTTAGTCTGAGGCAAATCGCCTGCTTTTGCTGTCTGCCTTTGCTTTTACAGCTTCAAGTTGCGTTTTCACAAGCGAGCTTGTTCTTCTTTCAATTAGCAAAGCTTGTTACAATCCCCAAAGCTAATGACAGAAAGTTGCAAGCATTGAAAAGATTGATAGCCATATTGTGCGCCATAGCTTTAAGCGCTGTGGCGTTTGGATGCAGCAGTTTGTCCAACACAGGGCAAGGCGACGCATCGTCATCCAAGTCAACCTTGACGATAGGCTTTGATAAGTACGAGCCGTATTCCTATTACGATGAAGACGGTCAGGTTACCGGTATCGACTACGAGCTTGCCGTAGAGGCTTGCAGGCGTATGGGCTATACGCCCAAGTTTGTAGAGATCGTCTGGGAGAAGAAAAACGAGCTTCTGGCCAGCGGAGATATCGATTGCATCTGGTCGTGCTACAGCATGACGGGCCGCGAGTCCGAGTACAAATGGGCCGGCCCATACATGAACAGCTACCAAGCGGCTGTGGTGCGCGCAGATAGCGGTATCGAGTCTTTAGACGACCTTGCCGGTAAGCGTATTGCCGTGGAGTCCACCACTAAAAGCGAGGAAGCTTGGGCCACGGGCGCACAAGGCGAGGTCCCCAAAGCCAGCGACATTATGACCTTTACGTCTATGGCAGACACCGTTGCTGCTGTGCGTATGGGCTATGCCGATGCCCTAAGCGGGCATGTGGGGCCTATGAGCGCTATGGTTAAAAGCTCCAACGGCACACTCAAGCTTTTGTCTGATGGGTTTTACAAGACCCAGGTAGGCGTTGCCTTTAGCAACGACTTTGCCGATGACGCCTTGATAGAAAGCCTCGATCAGACGCTTGGCGATATGCTTGCCGATGGCACCGTTGCTGCCGTGGCCCAGGCTTACGGCCTTGATATGCCGCAGATCGCGGAGGTAAGCGATGAGCTCTAGATTGCAAGAGGGGTCAGCTTCGGGCAATGCCTCCAAAAAACTACCTCACATAGGGCGCTACGTGGCGCTGTGCCTTGCCATCGCCGTAGCGTTGTTTGCAGCGAGCTTCTATTTGCTTACCGACAAAGCTCTGCTCACGGCTTCCAATGTCACCCAAAACGTCGTGACTTTTGCCAGGCAGAGCATCCAAAGCTACGAGGGAAGCGTTGCCAGCTCCCGCACCAAAGGTCTCATAGAGGTATGGGAGAAGATCGAAGAGCTCAACGACCGCTATGATCTGACCGATGAATCCGCCGCAATGGATAAGGCGTTGGACAAGTTCTTGGACACCATGACCTTGGATACGGTGCTGCTGCTGGACTCGAATCGTCAGGTAGCCAGGTTTGCAGGGGATAAGGCGGCGGCTCAGGCTCTTGCCGCAGCCTCAAAAGACAGTAGCAATCTCGATGGTGTTGCTCAGTATTCCGGCAAAAGCTATCTTTCCCGCGTCACGTTGGATGGCAACACCTATGACGTTGCCTCGTGCGCTTCTTCGTCTTTGGACGGCGGCATCTTGATTGGAGCGAGCCGCCTGGAGGCGGGTGATTTAAGCAATGACGTTTCTGTGTTCAGAAGCATGTTTGACGGTTATGTCTTTAGCTTGGGCGGAACGGTTGCAGTGGCAGACGATGACATCGTGCTCGCCTCCAACGACCCGAGCCTGATAGGAACCAACCGCACAACCTTTGACGCACAGCTTGCCTTGGATCAAGACCGTGAGTCTTACGAGCTTAGCAAGGGAACCTGCAACGGCACGGTAGTCTACGGGTTGCAGACGACATCCAACGGTTACGACGTCTTTGTCTGGTCTAATGAGCGCTCTGTGATGGCACAGCGCAACACGCAGCTGGTCGTGGGTTTTGTCCTGTACCTTCTTGTTATTGCTGCGATCTTTGTGGCAAGGTTATTGGTTCAAAACTCCAGGATTCGCCGAGAGCGCGAGTACACAGAGAGCCTGGAGCGCGCCAACATGGCCAAGACGGATTTCTTGCGCCGCATGAGCCATGACGTGCGCACGCCCATCAACGGCATCCGCGGCATGTTGGCTATAGGCGATCACTATGCGCAGGATATGGACAAGCAAGCAGAATGCCGCCGCAAGATGTGGGAGGCTTCGAGCTTCTTGTTGGAGCTGGTCAACAGCGCGCTGGACATGAACAAGCTCGAAAGCGGAGAGATACAGCTCGAGCACAAGCCCTTTGACGTGCGCAATCTCGCAAGCTCTTTGGTCGACGTTATCCAAGTGCAGGCAGACCAATTGGATATCAGCTTGAGTTGCGAGGCTGCAGTCGAGCACAGGTACTTGCTGGGAAGCCCGCTGCATCTGCGTCAGGTATTGCAAAACATCGGTGGCAACGCGATCAAGTACAACAAAGAAGGCGGTTTCGTGCACTTTGAGTGCCGCGAGATCGACAGCGGTGAAGACTGGGCCAAGATCCGCTTTGTATGCGAGGACAGCGGCATCGGCATGAGCGAGGAATTTCAAGAGCGCGCCTTCGAGGCCTTTGCCCAAGAGGATTCCAACGCCAGGACCGCTTATCAGGGCACTGGTCTAGGCCTTGCCATCTGCCGTGAACTAGTTGAGCAGATGGGCGGCACCATTACCCTAGAGAGCACCAAGGGCGTTGGCAGCAAGTTCACCATCGACCTGCTCTTTGACATCGATCCAAACCAAGGCGCCACGCTCGAATCGCATGAAGACGGCCCTGCGGCCTCTGCAGCGGGTATGCGCGTGCTTTTGGCAGAGGACAACGAGCTCAATATGGAGGTTGCGTGCTTCATGCTGCAGCAGCTCGGTGTTGCGGTAGACAAAGCCTCTGACGGGCAGCAGGCGCTCGAGTGTTTTAAGGCTGCAGACGAGGGTTTCTACGATGCAGTGCTTATGGACGTGATGATGCCTGTTATGGACGGCTTTGAGGCCGCACGTGCCATCCGCGCGCTTGACCGTGCAGACGCAAAGACGGTGCCCATTATCGCCGTCACGGCAAACGCCTTTACCGACGATATGCGTCAAAGCAGCAATGCCGGCATGACCGATCATGTCTCCAAGCCGCTTGATGCCAAACAGCTTGCCCGGGCGCTGGCTGCTACCCGCCGATGATGCTCGCCGCGGATAAGCTTTGGACGTTGGGTACGCTTGCTGTTTGAGGCGCTTTATCAAAGTCTCTAATCGCCCAAGATTGCCCCTATCCAACAGTGTCTGCGCGTGTTATCATCTAACGGTTTCGTCTGCACCCCACTGCAACGAATCATTAGATAGGTATCGAAAGGAATAGTCAAACAATGGCTAACATCAAATCTCAGAAGAAGCGCATCATCACCAACGAGAAGGCTCGTATGCGCAACAAGGCTGTCAAGTCCGAGCTCAAGACTGCAGTCCGCCGCGTCCGCGAGGCTGTCGCCGCTGGTGACAAGGAAGCTGCTCAGGCTGCTGCCACCAAGGCAAGCCGTCTGATGGACAAGGCTGCTTCCAAGGGCGTCATCCACAAGAACCAGGCTGCCAACCGCAAGAGCGGTGTTCAGAACCTGGTCAACAAGATGGCCTAAGCCTCAAGCTTCTTACTAAGCTTAGATGGAAGCCGCCCTTTCTCACGAGGGCGGCTTTTCTTTGTATCAGCTCGTTTTGCGTTTTGCCGCGTGGCCCAATCATGCAGGAGCCGCGCTGCCTTAAAAAGCAGAAAAGGTGCCCATGGATCCCAAGCTCATCAGAAACTTCTCTATCATCGCCCATATCGACCACGGCAAATCCACTATCGCAGACCGCATCCTGCAGCAGACGGGAACGGTTGCCGAGCGCGATATGACCGAGCAGCTCCTTGACTCCATGGACATAGAACGCGAGCGCGGCATTACCATCAAATCGCAGGCCGTACGCGTCATGTACGACGCAGACGACGGCCAGACCTACCAGTTCAACCTCATCGACACACCGGGCCATGTTGACTTCACCTACGAAGTGAGCCGTTCTCTGGCTGCATGCGAAGGCGCGGTGCTCGTGGTTGACTCGACTCAGGGCGTAGAGGCCCAGACGGTGGCAAACGCCTTGATGGCGATGAATGCAGACCTAGAGATCATCCCTGCTATCAACAAGGTCGACCTTCCTGCGGCAGACCCCGAGCGCGTGCGCGCAGAGATCGAGGATGGCCTTGCCATCCCTGCAGACGAGGCTGTGCTCACCAGCGGCAAAAGCGGCATCGGCATCCACGAGCTTTTGGAGCAGGTCGTAAAGCAGGTACCGTCTCCTGTTGGAGACCCAGACGCCCCGCTCAAGGCGCTGGTCTTTGACAGCTACTTTGACTCGTACCGCGGCGTGGTGGCGCTTATCCGCATCGTGGACGGTTCTATCAAGAAACGCGACAAGATCAAGTTCATGGCCAACGGCGAGCTGTGCGAGGTCTTGGAAGTTGGCGTGCGTCGCCCGGTGGAGATCCCGGTAGACGAGCTCACCATCGGCGAGGTCGGCTACTTGGTCACTGCCATCAAAGACCCCAAGCTCGTCAAAGTGGGTGACACCATCACGCTTGCCAAAAACGGCGCAGATGAGCCGCTGCCTGGCTACCGTGATGTCAAACCCATGGTCTATACGGGCATGTTTCCCATCGATGCAGACCAGTACCCCGCCTTGCGCGACGCACTCGACAAGCTCTCGCTCAACGACCCGGCGCTCATCTACGAGCCCGAGACCTCGCATGCGCTGGGCTTTGGCTTTCGCGTGGGCTTTTTGGGCCTGCTGCACATGGAGGTCATCAAAGAGCGCCTGGAGCGCGAGTTCAACTTGGATCTGATCGCCACGGCGCCCAGCGTGGAGTACCACGTCTTTTTGACCGACGGTACAGATTTCATGGTCCATAGCCCGCAAGACATGCCCGATGCCTCCAAGATCGACCATATAGAAGAGCCTTATCTCACGGCCAAGATCATCATCCCGCCCGATTACGTGGGCCCGGTGATGGAGCTTGGCACCGAGCGTCGCGGCGACTTCAAGAACATGTCCTACCTGTCGCAAAACACGGTCGAGATCACCTTTGAGATGCCGCTTTCAGAGCTCATCATGGATTTCTTTGACAGCCTCAAAAGCCGCACCAAGGGTTATGCGTCCCTTGACTACGAGGTCTGCGGCTACAAGACCTCCAAGCTGGTCAAGCTCGACATCCTGCTTGCCGGCAACCCCGTTGACGCGCTGAGCTTTATCGTTCATGAAGACCAAGCCTACAAGCTGGGCCATGATTTGGCAGTCAAGCTCAAGGGGATCATCCCGCAGCAGCTTTTTGAGGTGCCCATCCAGGCGGCCGTCGGCGCACGCGTTCTTGCCCGTACCAACGTTAAGGCGCGCCGCAAAGACGTGCTGGCCAAGTGCTACGGCGGCGATATCTCCCGCAAGAAGAAGCTCTTGGAAAAGCAAAAGGCCGGCAAGAAGCGCATGAAGGCGATAGGCAACGTGGAGGTCCCGCAAGAGGCCTTCATGGCGATCCTCAAGGTGGACGAGTAAGAAAGGGGCGTGTTACCTATGGGCGTTGACGAGAAAAGCGTCCGGGCTAAGTACGCTCACCTCACGGCGCTGCTCATAAACCGCGGGCTTACCATCACCACGATGGAAAGCGCTACGGCTGGCCAGATAGCATCGCTTATCACCGATACGCAAGGCGCGTCTGCCGTGCTCAAGGGGGCATATGTCACCTACAGCAACGAGGCCAAGGTCGCCTGCGGTGTGCCAGCGCAGGTTATCGATGCTTACGGCGTCTACTCCAACGAGTGCGCCTCTGCTATGGCTTGCGCATGTGCCCGAGCTTACGGGGCAGATATCGGCATCGGCGTGACGGGGACCTTTGGCAACGTAGACCCTGCCAACGCAGACAGCGTGGCCGGTCAGGTGCATTTTGCGTTTAGCTTTGACGGCGTCTTGCAGCAACTGTCCTCCCAGGCTTTCACACGCGACCTTGCGCCCGAGCAAGACCGCTTGTCTTACAAGCTTGCTTGCGCGGACCTTGTGGTAGACGAGCTTTTGCGCATCCTTGGGTAGGGGATAGACGTGGCTAAGATAGATGCATCGTATTTTGAGAACCCGCTGTGGCTTGCCCCCATGGCCGGTGTGACAGAGCCTGCCTTCAGGACGCTTTGCATAGAGTACGGCGCTGGGCTCACCTACACAGAGATGATCAGCGCCAAGGCCTTGGAGTATGCAAACGACAAAACGCATGACATGGCGCTTCCTGCCCCGGCAGAGCAAAAGATCGCCATCCAGCTCTTTGGACACGAGCCTGACGTCATGGCGCGCCAAGCCAAGGTGCTGGCAGACGAGATGGCAGACCGTATTGCGCTCATCGATGTCAACATGGGTTGCCCGGTGCCTAAGGTACACAAGAAAGGGGAGGGCGCGGCTCTTATGCGCACGCCGCATTTAGCGGCAGATATCATCGCCGCTATGGTTAAGGCGCTAGAGCCCTACGGCATCCCTGTCACTGCAAAGTTTCGCAGCGGCTGGGATGATGCAAGCCTCAATGCCGTGGAGTTTGCGCGCGTGTTGGAACAAGCCGGTGCTTGTGCCTTGGGTGTCCATGGGCGCACGGCGCAGCAACTCTACCGCGGCAAGTCAGACAGCGGCGTCATCAAAGCCGTTGCCAGCGCGGTGAGCGTGCCTGTCATCGGCAGCGGAGATGTCTTTAGCTACAGCGATGCACAGGCGATGATGAGCGACTGCGGCGCTGCGGCGGTCTTTGTCGCCCGTGGTGCGCGCGGCAACCCGTGGGTGTTCACGGGTCATGAGCCCACTGCATCTGAGCGCCTGGCTGCAGCACGTCGTCACTTGGAGCTTTACGTGCGCTTTCATGGGCAAGATCATCTAAGCCCCATGCGTGCGCACTTGAGCTTTTATATGCATGGCCAGCCTGGTGCGGCCAGCCTCAGACGCGAGCTGGGCAGTGCTGTTTTGCTCGAGGATTACCAACGCGTGCTTGATGCCGCGGCCAACCGCTGCGGTGCTTGCGATGAAGATACTGTGGAGCATGCATAAATAACATAAAGCAGGTGATATGCCTTTGACCTGCGCCAATGCCACCTCGCGAGAGCTTTTGCATCTGCAAACGCTTTATTGCTGCAACAGGCCTTGCACGCAAGAATCCGTCCTATGTTAGGGTTGATAAGACGTCTGCCCTTGCGGCTGCTGCTCCCAGGTGCCGCTCTAGCGCCCTGTGAGCGGTGCCAGGCGGCAGCGATAAGCTTGAGAAACACAACAACGTACGCACGAAAGAGGATTGATACCCATGGCTAGCAAAGCCATAGATATGTCCAAGCACTTCCACACAGTGGATCTGATCAAATACACGCTGCCTGCGATGGCGATGATGCTCTTTACGAGCATCTACTCCATCGTCGACGGCTTCTTTATCTCTAACTACGCTGGTAAGACGGCATTTGCCGCTGTCAACCTCATCATGCCCTTCATCATGATCTTGGGCACGTTTGGTTTCATGATCGGCAGCGGCGGTGCGGCTTTGGTGGGCCATGCGCGTGGTGCTGGCGATGACAAGCGCGCCAACAGCATCTTTAGCCTCATCATCGCCTTTGCCTTTGCGTTGGGTGTTGTGATGGCGCTGGTGGGCTTTGCGTTCATGGAGCCCGTGGCGCGTCTTTTTGGCGCAGATGACTCTATGCTGGCCGATTGCGTTCTCTATGGTCGCGTGAGCATGGCAAGTCTGCCGTTTTACATCTTGCAGTTTGCCTTCCAACCCTTGTTCTCTACGGCGGGCAAGCCCAAGCTGGGCCTTGCCATCACAGCGGCAGCCGGCATCACCAACATCGTGCTCGACTTTGTCTTGGTGGGTGTTTTTGGCATGGGCGTGCTGGGTGCGGTTCTTGCTACCGTTGCCTCCGAATACGTGGGTGGCGCTGCCTCGCTTATCTACTTTGCGCGCCCCAACAAGAGCTTCTTGCGCTTGCATCGCCCCAAGATGGAGTGGGGCGTTATCGCCAAGACCTGCACCAACGGCAGCTCCGAGATGATGTCGGAGATAGCCATGTCCTTGGTGAGCATCCTTTACAACTGGCAGCTCATGCGCATGATGGGGCAAGACGGCGTAAGCGCTTACGGCGTCATCATGTATGTGAGCATGATCTTTGGCGCCTTGCTCATGGGTTATTGCATGGGCAGCGCCCCGCTCATGAGCTATCAGCATGGCGCAGACAACCGCGTAGAGAAGAAGAGCCTGCTCAAACATGGCTTGTGGCTCATGGTAGGCGGTGGCGCCGTTGCCTGCCTGCTGGCGCATCTGCTGGCTTCACCCATTACCCAGATCTTTACCGGCTACGACCAAGAGCTCTTTGGCCTCACGATCTATGCGTTTAGGATCTACTCTGTGGCCTTTGTGTTCATGGGCGTGAGCGTTTTTGGCTCGTCGCTTTTCACGGCGCTCGGCAACGGTTTCATAAGCGCGTTCATCAGCTTTATGCGCACTTTGGTCTTTGAGTGCGGGGCTGTCATCTTGCTCCCCATGCTTTTGGGCCCGGACGGCATCTGGTTCTCTGTCGTCGTGGCCGAAGTTGCCTCTGTCGTGCTTACGGCGGCTTGCATCATCGGCTTGGGCAAGTTCTACGGCTTGCGCTAAGGGAGGCGTTTTGATCAAGGCGCTCTATATCCACATCCCGTTTTGCACGAGCCGCTGCTCTTACTGCGATTTTGCAACTGCCGCCTGTCATGACGATGCGGTCATGGACGCCTATGTCGATGCGCTGCAGCTCCAGCTGCGCCGTGCGAGCAAGGCCGGTTTGCTGGGCGGGGTCAAGACCATCTACATCGGCGGCGGCACGCCCACCCACCTTGGCGCGCGCCGTCTCAACTCGCTGGTGTACATGGTTTCGCTCTCTGTCAACTTGGAGCAAGTGGTTGAGTTTAGCGTCGAGGCAAACCCGGAGAGCCTTACGTCTGCCATGGTCAAAGATCTCTATGCCTTGGGTGTCAATCGCCTGAGCATAGGTGTGCAGAGCTTTGACGACAACGTCTTGCGCGAGTACGGCCGCCCGCATACGGCAACTGACGTGTATGCGGCATTGGACGTTGCCAAAGAGCGCGATATGAACGTGAGCATCGACCTCATCTGCGGAGGACCTGCGCAGTCATGCGCTAGCTGGGCTGAATCTGTGCAACGCGCTGTGGCAAGCGGTGTGGGTCATGTGAGCATCTACCCGCTTACCGTGGAGGAGGGCACACCCCTTGCGGCACGTATCGAGGCCGGCCTTTGGGAGGGCCCCGATGATGACCTGGAGGCCCAGATGATGGAGGACGCCAACCTCATCTTGGGCGATGCGGGCTTTGCGCGCTACGAGGTGGCAAGCTACGCCAAACCAGGATGCGAGTCCAAGCACAACAGCGCGTATTGGACGGGCAAGAGCTATCTGGGTTTGGGTGCTGCAGCTGCGAGCATGATGACGCCGCAAGAGTGGCAAGCCTGTGTACAGTCCGGCGTTTTTGGAGAGGCCGTTGATGAGCAGGATGCTGCAGCGGTTGCAGCAGCGCCGTCTGACGGCCGCATCCGCATCCAGGCTTTGGCCGATACCAGTGCCTTTAGCGCGAGTTTGGGGCATCCTGCATGGACGGCCGAGGTCATGGACGCGCGTGAGGCGCTTTTGGAGGATGCGATGCTGGCTTTTCGCCGCAGCGCGGGCCTTGGCGCGCAGCAAGCCCGCCACGCGATCAAAGCCGTGCCGCAACTCAAGCAGACTTTGGAGCGCTTGGTCGAGCAAGGGCTCATCGTGCGTGGCGATGGCGGGTCCTATGCGCCCACCTGCCGTGGCTGGCTTATGGGCAACGAGATCTTTGGCGCGATATGGGGCCTGGCCTAAGACGCGCGCGTCGTCGTCTTGGATGTCTGCGTGCACAGCGCGTCCAGCGGCACCTTAGAACTTGGGATTGAGGGCGCTTAAGCCTGCGAGCAGCCTTTGCAGGTGCTGGCCCTTGCTGCTTTGCGCATGCTCGAGCGTTACGATGCAGATAGGCACGGGCAGTTGCTGCGCGGGATCGATGGGTATGAGCTTTGCCGTAGGCGGCGTCTTGTCTTGCACGGGAAACAACGCCGAGAAGAAGTATCCGCGCTCTTTGATCAAGAACTTGAGGCCGTCGCCCATCCCTCCGCATACCTCGCGCGTCTGTATGCCTTCTACGTTTTTAAGGTATAGCTTGAGTATCGTCTCGTTGAATTCGTCCACGATAGGCGAGTAGCCTGCAGGATAGCTGCGCAGGTCGTCTAAGCTTACCGTGTCTTGCTTTGCCAAGGGATGCGTGATCGCGACAGCTATGGCCGTGGGAAGGTTTCCTACCTGCATGCATGTGCTGCCAGGTTTGCTATAGCGGCCCACGGTGCACAACGCATCGAGTTGTTGGTCTGCTAGGTCTTGCTCTGCTGTATCAAGGGGCGCCACTTGCATATGCAAAGGCTCTTCGAGGCGCTTTTCTAGCAGGGCGCAGACTTGGCGGCATATGGAGTCCGAGTTGGCAAACGGCGGCGTGCACAGCCCTATGCGCAAGGGCTCCTTGTCGCCGTTGCCTGCCTGCGGTTTGAAGTCTTCGCAGCACGCAAACGCCTCAAGTGCGCCTTGTGCCAGCTGGTAGAACTCCATGCCGTTTCCTGTGGGCTCTACTTGGCGATGCGCGCGTTTGAACAGTTCGCAGCCAAGCTCACGTTCTAGATCGCTCATGGCCTTGGAGACGGCTTGGACAGACACCTCCCTGCGCGCTGCGGCAGCCGAAAAGCCTTTCTCCTCGACTACCGAGCAAAAGTACTTGAGTTGGCTTAGGTTCATAGTGTTTTTGCCCTCGTAAATAAAAAAAGCGCTCAATTGCCCATTGAGTTTGGCGGATCTGCCCGACGTTTAAACCATATCTTAATAAACTAAAACAGTTTGGCTGCTGTAGTCAACGTGGGATAAGGGAGACATGCATGATTCTAAAACGCATGCGCTATGTTGCGGCGCTTGTCATGTGCTTGGTCGCTGCAACAACTTTGGTGCTTTGCGGTTGCACGGGCCAGCAGACGGCGCAACAGGGCAAGGTGCTCAAGGTGGGCGTTCGCGCCGACGTCGTGGGCTTTGGCTATTACAACCAAGACACGCAAGACTATTACGGTATGGAGATAGACTTGGCGCGCGAGCTTGCAAGCAGGCTTGGCTATGACGACGTAGAGTTTACGACTGTGACGCCTTCTACGCGCAAAGAGGCTCTGATGCAATGCGATGTGGATTGCCTGGTTGCGCTTTACTCGATATCGGACTCGCGCTTGGAGAACTTCGATTTCTCGCCGGCGTATTACACAGATCATATGAAGATCATGGTCGAGAAAAGCTCGCTCATCGATAAGGTAAGCGAGCTCAAGGGCCTTGCAGTGGGCACCTTGTCCGGCGCCGATACCGCGCCAGAGCTCGTAGCCCAACTCACCGAGCAAGGTTTTACCAATGGCAAGGTACTTAAGGCAAACGATGACAACACCGATGTCACCTTTGACAGCTTTCATCTGCTGCAGTACCAAAGCTATCAGGAGCTCTCGGATGCTTTGGAAGCGGGCGACATAGACGCCGTGGCCATGGACGGCTCGGTTGCCAAGGCGTACACGGCCATGAACCGCTCTTTCATCACGTTTGACGACGTGACCGAAAGCTATGGCGTGGCCACGCTAAAGGACAGCGAGCTGTCGAGTCAGGTCTCCCAAGCAGTGCAGGACATGATCGACGACGGCACTCTTGCTGTGCTCGTGGATAAATGGGATTAGGAGATGGGTATGTCTAAGGGCCTCAAGGCAAAGATCGCGGCGTGCCTGTTGATCGTCGCAGCTGGATTGGCGTTTATGGGCGCTGTCGTGTGCCAGATGCAGGACAGCATATCGGTGGACGGGTTCAAAGAGGAGATGGCCCAAGAGCTCTCTCAGCTGCCCGATTCCCTTGAGCAGGCGGCACAAAACGAACAGACAGATACCGCGGCCTACGATGAGCTCTATCAGTCAAAGGCCAACAGCGTGGCCTTCATGGCGCAAAACAACGCAGGTTTTGCAGCCACAGACGCCAAGATGTCCGAGCTCAAAGAGCTTTTGGATGTTGACAACGTGAGCGTTGTGACCAAAGCGGGCAGCGTGGTGGCACAAGCGCAAGACAGCAAGGTTGATTTTTCCGCATCGCGTTTCAATCGCCTGCGCCAGGTCTTTGGCAGCGGCAAGGCCTCTGATGCGGTTTGCATAGACCTCGATGATGCTAATCGCCACGAGCGCTACTATGCGGCCAAGCTCGACAGCTCCATCATGGTAGTCGTCGAGCAAGACGGCACCGAGCTTGCAGACTTAGTGGAGCAAAGCGACTCTGCCGCAAGCGTGCTGCGCGGTATCAGCGTGGGCAGCAGCGGTTACGTCTTTAGCGTGTCTGCCAAAGACTACCTTATCGGCTACCATCCCGATGAAGCGCTCCAAGGCGCAGATGCCTTGCAGGCGGGCATCGACGTAGCTAGTTTGGAAGACGGAAGCTACGGTTGGATGGAGCTTGACGGCGTGCGTCTATACTGCGGCGTATCCCAGATAGGGGACAGCTATTACATCGCCGCCGTGCCCGAGGCCGATATCTCATCTGCGCGCGGCATCACCGTTGCGGCGACGCTTGTCGCGTTTGCCATCGTGATGCTTGCCGTGGTGCTTTATGGCATCTGCGTGCTGCGCGACGAAGAGCGCCGCCAGGCCTCTCAAGAGGACTTTGCACAGTTTGGTCCCTTTGCCGTTAACAAGAAGACGGCGCGCAAAGGAGCCGTCATGTCGTTTGTGGGTTTTGTGGCTGTGGTCGTCATAGCGTTTTACATGCAGACGTTATTTGCCTTGTCTGCGCAGTCGCTTACCAACAGTCATCGCGCCCAGCAGGTTGCCCAAAGCATAGAGTCGGCCCAAGAGTCAGCCGATGACCTGCGTGAGCTTTACAGCGAGCGTTACCTCAACAAAGCGCAGGTAGCAGCTTATATCCTGGATGCTAACCCTAAGCTTAAGAACACGCGTGACTTGGGCCGTTTGGCTGACGTCTTGTGCATACTCAACGTGCATGTCTTTGATGCCAACGGGCATCAGGTAGCGTCAAACACCGGGATCACCAATTTCACGTTGTCTGAAGACCCTCAAAGCCAGTCGTACGAGTTCCGCAAGCTTTTGCAAGGTGCCGACCACGTGGTACAAGACGCTCAGGTAGAGGAGACCTCGGGCGAGCTTCGCCAGTATATAGGCGTTGTGCTGCATGATGCAGACGGGGCGTGCGACGGTTTTGTCCAGCTGGGCATGCGCCCCAGCCGCCTAGCCGATATGCTCCGCAACGTTGAGCTTGACCATGTCTTGGGCAGCGTGCGTATCGGCACCGACGGCTTTGCTTTTGCCGTCAACGCATCCGATGGCACCTTTGCCTATTACCCCGATGACAAGCTCGCAGGCAAGTCGGCTGTCAGTTGCGGTATGACAGAAGCCCAGCTCAAAGACGGGTTTAACGACTATCTCACCGTGAGCGGCACGAGCTACTACGCTGCATCGGTGCAGCAAGGCGACTATCTCATCTACGTTGCAGGTTCCGAAGGCGCGCTCATGCGCTCGCGCGGTCCGATCACGTTGGTTGTGGCGCTGGTGAGCTTGGTATGCCAGCTTCTGGTGTTCATGCTCGTCACGTTGGAGCGCCGTCGCAAGAAAGAGGTCCAAGCCGCCCCTGGGCAGGCACCGGGCGAATCCCGTATGTTTGACGTGACCACGCCCGATGGCCGCACCATCAGTACCGAGTCTGTGGGCAGCCGCTTTAGCGGCGTGGGGTTCAAGTGGCATGACAAGACGCCCGAGCAAAAGGTAGCGGCATTCCTCAAGGCTATGATCGCCTTGTCTGCCATTGCCATCTGCTTGGCTGTCGTGCTCAAAGACCAGGTCTTTGGGGCGGATTCGATCTTTACTTACATCATCGCCGGTGGCTGGACGCATGGTGTCAACATCTTTGCCATCACCGCGTCGATCATGTTTGCCTGCGTCGCTTTTACTGCCGCCACGGTGCTCCAGCGCCTCTTGCGCCTTGCCGCAACCGCCATGGGTTCGCGTGGCGAGACCGTCTGCCGCCTGGTGGCAAGCTTCATCAAGTACGCCACCATCATCGGCATGCTCTACTACTGCCTGTCGCTTTTAGGCGTTGACACCACGACGCTCCTTGCCAGCGCAGGCATACTCTCCATCGCCATATCCTTTGGCGCCAAAGAGCTGGTATCCGATATCTTGAGCGGTTTGTTCATCATCTTCGAGGGCGAGTTTCGCGTGGGCGACATCATCACGGTGGGCACTTGGACAGGCACCGTGGTAGAGATCGGTGTGCGTACCACCAAGGTCATGAACGGTGCTCAAAACATCAAGGTTATCCGCAACTCCAATGTGAGCGACATCGTCAACATGACCAAGCAGCTCAGCTACACCTGGGTCGATGTGGGCATCGAGTACAGCGAGTCTCTCGAGCGTGTGGAGGCCATCTTGGCACGCGAGTTGCCTGCCTTTGCGCAGACCATCCCCGCTATCGTGCGCGGGCCCTTCTACAAGGGCGTCGTGTCGCTGGGCGAGAGCAGCGTGAACATCCGCATCATGGTCCAGTGCGCCGAAAAAGACCGCGGGCAGGTGGAGCGCGATCTCAACCGAGAGATCAAGCTGCTCTTTGACCGCTACGATATCGGGATGCCCTTCCCGCAGATTGTGGTCAACCAGCCGCTCGAGCGCCGCGATGCGACCGAAGGCGAGCGCTACGTCGCCGATATCTTCAACAAAGAGCAAGCACAGGCCTCCGCCGATATCGAGGTCGACTCGCCTAAAGCCTAGGGCTGGCGTCAAGAAGCTCTAAAGGCTTGCGATGCATACAGCAAGACAAGAGGCGCCCGGCTGCCCGCCGTGACGCCTCTTTTGCGTTTGCCCTGCAGGTCTGAATCTGCAGGGCCCCTCAGTGTTGTCAGCACGATGAAAGGGGGATCGCCTTTAGGAGGGAACAAGACGCGTTCACGTGCTGATCTCAATCTCCAAAATAGATAAGCGCCCTAAAAGCCCCCTAAAGCGCCTGTGTGCGTTTTGTGGAGTTGCAGACGAGGTGCTTTGCCTTGCTTGCCGTCTTGCCGCTTAGCAGCCTTTCAAAGTGAGTGTGAAGGCGATAGTGGCAGGGTCGAGCCTGGTGCTTGAGCTGATGGTGGCCCCCAGGCTTTCTGCCGTCTCCTTGGCAAGCGCAAGCCCTATGCCATGACCGATCTTTTCTGCGCGTTCTGCATCGGCGCGGTAAAAGCGCTCGAAGAGCCTGCTTGTATCAACGTCTTTGGCTTTTGCATAGCTGTTCTCTATGCACACGTACGGGTTCTTCCTGTCTTGGCCGGACACATGCACGGTTATGGTGCCGCCTTTATCGCAGTACTTGACGGCGTTGTCCATGAGGATGACCAGTATCTGCTTGAGCGCCGCTTGGTCTGCCCTGGCGTAGACAACGCGCTCGGCTTTAACTTTGACTTCAAGCCCTTTTGTCTGCGCTGCAGCGCGCCAGCTGCGCATGATGCCCTCCACGCAGGCGCTTACGTTTACGCAGGTCATATCAAGGGGATGCGCGTCCTCATCCATGCGCGACAGCACCACCATCTGGGTTATCAGATCGCTCATATCGCGGCACTCCGCCTTGATGTCGTCTAGGTACTCGCACTCTCCCAGCTCCATGGCTGCGAGGTCTGCATCGGTCATGATCAAGGTGAGCGGCGTTTTGAGCTCGTGGCTTGCGTTTGAGATAAAGCGCTTTTGCCTCTCAAACGAGTCTTGGACGGGTTTTGTGGCATGCGCGTTGTAGAAGAGGTTGAGCAAGACGAGTGTGAGCGAGAACAGTATCAGCAAGGCCACTGATCCGCTAAAGACGGCGTTGTCTTTGACGCGAAAGCTGTTTGCGTCGATAAAGACAGCCAGTTTGCCCGCACCTTTGTCAAAGACGCCGTAGCGGTAGTTGTCGATCCATCCTTTGTCGTCTGTGCTGTCTATTGCCTGCTGCGCCATGTTGAGCGCGTCTGTCTTGCTCACCGATGCGATGTGGCTTATATCTGCATCCTGGCTGCCGTTAATCTCAAAGACGGTAAAGTAGCGCGTCGCGTAGGGCGTGTCCGCGCTGACTATGGGATTGAGGCCGCGATCTATCTGCGCCTGCCTGAGCTTCTCAAGCGATCTTTTGTCTTGCGGCATCTGGCCGTCGTTTTGGTAGATGCTGTAGACCATCGTGTCAACGAGCCTGTCTGTTCTCAAAACCACGAGGTCAAAGAGAAATATCGACCCCATGCACGCCAAGACGGCGATAGAGACGACCGTTGCTATGATGCTCCTGCGCCTAAACCCTGCTAGCATCGGTGTGCTCTAACACGTAGCCCGCGCCGCGCTCAAAGCGCAGCTTCACGGGGGCCTCTATCTTGACGATTTTCTTGCGCAGGTTGGAAACCTGCACCCACACGACGCTTGTGTCCACGTCTTTCTCCCAGTTCCAGACCTGCATGAGTATGCGTTCTATGGGGATGATGGAGCCGGGTCTGGCCATGAGCATCTCCATGATCTGGAACTCCTTGCCGCCTAGCAGCGCCTCTTTGCCTTGGTAGGCGATCTTGTGCGAGGAGCTGTCCAGCTCCATGCCCTCAAACTGCGTGACCTGCGGAGAGAAGCTGTCGCGGCGGCGCAGCATGGCTCGCACGCGGGCGGTGAACTCTGCGATGTCAAAGGGCTTGGGCAGGTAGTCGTCTGCACCGGCGTCAAGGCCCTCTACGCGTTGGCTTATCTCGGTGAGCGCCGTAAAGAGCATGACGGGGCAGGTGACGTTTTGCGCTCTGGCGCTTCTCAAGACCTCCAAGCCGTCTTTGCCGGGCATCATCACATCTAAGAGCAGCCCGTCGTAGTCGGTGTTTTCTATGTAGGTCAAAGCGGTGTCGCCGTCGCCTACGGCGTCCACGGTGTATCCCTCTTTCTCCAACACTTTCACAAGCGTTTTGAGCAAGCGGGAGTTGTCTTCTGCGATTAGAAGCTTCACGTGCGTCCCCTCGTTTGATTTTCATTGCACGCTGCGTGCATCGTGCAATGGTTCCCCTTGTAAAAGATGGTAACGCAGCGCGATGCTTCCAAGAAAGAACATTTTGAATTACCTAACTTTAGTTTCGCTTAAGGCTCGCAAACTAGCATTTCAACAGTGGTATTGGTTACAGGCTTAAGGGGCGCATATGCGTCTGTGTCTGGGAAACACAAGCTTGCAACCATCTACAAAGGTCTCCCAGGTTTGCAATTTAGGGGAGTAAGCACGGGAGACTGTTAGGGCATGCGCATTGTGCTCGTCGCTTGCAGCGCATGTGTGAAATCTCAGTAAGGAGGGATTTAAATGAGCGACTCCAAAGAGTTCACGGTATCGGAGGTAATCGACTCCTTCGGTATCAACGGTCACACCTGGCTGATGTTTATCTTGCTGGGCTTGGCCAACATCTTCGACGGCTACGACTTCATGGTCGTCAACTCCACCAACACCTACCTGGCGGCGTCCTTCGGTCTGATCGACTGGAGCACGGGCAGCGCCGTCACCAACTCGGCCGCTATCGGCTCGCTTACCACCTGGGGCCTTCTGGGCATGGTCTTGGGCGGCGCCTGCGGCGGCATCATGTCCGATAAGCTGGGCCGCAAGAAGATGCTCATCATCGCCTGCTTCTTCTACGGCATCTTCACCCTGCCCCAGGCGTTCTCCACGACGCTGGGCTTCTTCGCCGTCTTCCGCCTGATCGCGGGCTTCGGCGTCGGCTCCTGCATCCCGGTCGTGACCACCTGCTTCTCGGAGATCATCCCCTCCAAGAACCGCGGCGTGTTCGTCACCTTCGGCATGGCCTTCATGGTCGCCGGCTGGGTTTTGGCAGGCGTTGTGGCAGGCGCTATCTGCGGCGTTGACCACGCAATCATCTCCGGCTGGATGGCCCCCATCACGCTGGCCAACGGCACCGAGACCTTCGAGAACTGGCGCCTGTGCTACCTGATCGGCGCGCTGCCCATCATCTACGCAGTTGTCTTGATCTTCTTCATGCACGAGACCCCGCACTGGTACGCCAACAACGGCCAGAAGGAAAAGGCCGTCGAGGCTTTGGCAGAGATCGAGCGCAAGCACCACGCAACCGTCACCGACCGTGACCCCAACTGCCTGGTCGTGCCTCCCAAGCCCGCCAAGACCTCCGTCAACGTTCTGTTCTCCAAGAAGTTCATCGTCGGCACCGCGGCCATCTGGACCACCTACTTCGTCGGCCAGTTCTGCGTCTACGGCATGAACGCCTGGATCCCCACCTGGTTCCAGGGCGTCGGCTACACCGCCGGCCAGTCCGTTATGCTCCAGACTTGGAACAACGTCGCCGCCATCGCGTCCAACGTCACCGTCGGCTTCGTGTCCGACAAGATCGGCCGCAAGAAGAACCTGTGCCTGTCCTGGATCCTGTCTATCGTCGCGATCATCCTGTGCTCGCTGTTCATCGTCGACGACCCCGGCCAGACCAAGTTCGTCCTGTACGTCATCTTGATGCTCCTCTTCGGCTTCTGCCTCAACTACGCCATCACGGCAGTCCAGCCCCTGATGCCCGAGCAGTACCCCACCGCGCTGCGCAACACCGGCGTCGCATGGTGCCAGGCCTTCGCCCGCTTCGGCGGCTCCGCCTCCTCCATCGTTTTGGGCTTCATCGCGAGCCTGCCCTTCTTTGCAACCGCAGCCGGTACCCCCGAGTGGTCCAAGGTCGTCTTGGTCCTCATCGTGCCCTTCGTGCTCGCAGAGATCTGCTCGCTGCTGTTCGTGCGTGAGACCGGCGGCAAGACCATGGACCAGCTCGCTGCAGAGACCGCAGGCGACGACTCCGACACCGGCATGGTGCCCTTCATCGCCATGATGCTCATCGCGGCCTTCCTGGCCATCCTGTGCATCGCTTGCCCCTTGGCCGTCTCCGGCTGGAGCAAGAACCCGATGGCTATGCCGCTCGACCTCATCGCCTTGCTGCTCCCGTTCGTCCACTTCTTCATCTTCGCCGGCCCTCAGGCCCTCAAGAAGGATTAGCGCGACTAACTGCTTAACAGCAAAAGCCCCCTTGGCGCATTTGCCTTAAGGGATCTGCTAGGCCCCCGCTGCCTCTCAGGTGGCGGGGGTCTTTTGCGTCTTGGGGCTTGCGCTATGCTTGCTTGGACACATCTTGACGTTAAAGGAGAGCTGCTTTGGATATCAAAGAGGGACAGACGATCGCAGGTTTTACGGTTACCCAGGTAAGCGATGTGGTAGAGGCTTGCGGCACTGCCTATGTCATGGAACACGCCGCAAGCGGCGCCAAGCTCGTCTGCCTCAAAAACGATGATCCAGAGCTCAGTTTCTCCATCAGCTTTAGCACCCCGGCGGCAGACGACACGGGCGTGTTTCATATCCTCGAGCACTCCATGCTGTGCGGGTCTGAGCGCTATCCACTCAAAGAACCCTTTACCGCTATGCTCAAGACCTCTATGCAGACCTACCTCAACGCCTTTACCTGGTCGGACTATACGATGTATCCCGTGGCAAGCGCCAATGCCAAAGACCTTGTCAATCTGATGGACGTCTATATGGACGCTGTTTTAAACCCGCTCTTCCTGCACGACGAATCTGTCTTTATGCAGGAAGGCTGGCATCTGGAATGTGACGGTAGCGCAGACTCGCTTGCTGTCAACGGCGTGGTCTACAACGAGATGAAGGGTGCTAAATCTGCCCCGGTGCGCTGCGCGATCGATGCGGTTCGCCATGCGCTCTTTGGCCAGGGCACCTATGGGTTTGAATCGGGCGGAGACCCCGCTTCTATCACCAAACTGAGCTTTGAGCAGTTTGCAGACTCTTACAGGCGTCATTACCGTTTGGATAACGCGATCATCACCTTGTACGGGGATTTTGATATCGCTGCCGTCTTGCAGCATCTCCAAGACGAGCACATCGCACCTTGGCTTGCTTTGCATGCAGATCAAGGAGCTTTTGGCCAGCCTAACATGCTCAAGCTCGCGCCGCCCTGCTTGAAGATGGATGCCACGCAGGTCTTCAAGGGAGGCCCGGAAAGCTCGATGCTCGCCTTTGGCAGCGTTTTGAGCGGTCCGCTGGATGTTTTTCGCACCACCGCTGCAGGCATCGTATGCGATGCTCTCTTTGGCAGCGTAGAGGCACCCGTAAGAAAGCTGCTGCTTGATAGCGGTATCTGCGGCGACGTTGCCGCTTGCAATATGAGTGGCACTTGCCAGCCTTATGCCATCGTGGTTGCGTTGGGAGCCTCTCAAGAAGACCGCAAACGCTTTGTCGAGCTTTTGGCCCAGGGCTGCAAGGATGTTGTCGCATCTGGAGAGCTGCCCAAGCTGGTGGATGCCACCGTCTCCATGCTGGAGTTTGCCTGGAGGCAAGGGCCCAAGGAGCCTTGCGGCATTGCCTTTGCGCAGGAGGTAAGGTCATGTTGGCCCTATGGGCTCGATCCTTTGGCGAGCATGCGTTACGAGGACTTCTTGTCTTGGCATGCCCAAGCACTTGAAAACGGTACTTACGAGCGCATGGCAGAAGAGCTCTTTGCGGAGTACAACCACGCGGCTTGCGTGGCGATCATCCCAGATATGGAGCTTGATGCTTTTGGCGAGCATGCTTTTATCCAAAACCTTGCCCAAACCGTTGATGCCCAGGGTCTAGACAGAATCGCACAAGAAACCAGAGAGCTTAACCAGATGCGCCTTGCCGCAGATGATCTGGTGGCCCTTGCTTGCTTGCCGCGCCTTGACAGGGCAGACCTTGCTGCAGCTGCCACGCGTCCCAAGACGAGCATCCAAGAATGCCGAGGCACGCGGTTTATGCGTGTTTTGGAGCCCACGCATGGCATCGACTACGTCGATTACTACTTTGACCTCTCTGGCATGTCGCTAGAAGACGTGCAGTACCTCTCGCTTTTATGCTCGCTTGCAGGCGAGCTCGCTGCGGGGGATATGGATGCAGCTCAGGTGCAGGTTCAGATGAAGAAGTGCTTGGGCGAGGCGGACTGCGATGTCGTCTGCGTATCACGCTGGCAAGACTGCCAGCCGCTTGTTGCACTCAAGCTGAGCTTTAGCGCGCTTGGCTCTAAACGCAAAGCTGCGCATGAGTTTTTCTGGACGCTGTTTGCAAAGACGGACTTTGAAGACGCATCCAAGATCAAGCAGATCATCGACTTGTCTGTTTTGGGCTTTGAGCAGACTGCGTCAAGCCGTGCGGCAAACTTAGCGGCGCTTGCCTGCTTTGCTTCTAATCTCAAGACCAGCGCTGTAAACGATGCAGTAGAGGGTATCGGCAGCTATCGCTTCTTAAAGAAGCTGGCCGCCCTAGAAGACATCGCTTGCGTGATAAAGCGGCTCGAAGAGCTGCGCGATTGGCTCATGTCAACGCGCCCGGCCCTTGTCTGCTTTGCGGGAGACGACGCCGGCTATGAACTTGCACGTACATCGTCGCCTTGCTATGAGGCTGCAGACGATGCGCGTGCCATCAGCCCCTTTGCTGTCGAGCTTCATGCCAAAGCCAAGACAGGTTATGCGCTTCCCACTAATGTCGCAGCCAATGCCACGTGTCTCAAGACTCCCGCACCTCGTCATCTTTGCGGTTTGGACAGCTTGCTGGGACAGGCGCTTAACTGGGATTACCTGTGGAACCACGTGCGCGTCAAGGGAGGAGCCTACGGGGCCAGCTGTGCCTTTAACGCGTGCGGCGATTTGAATCTCGTCTCTTTGCGCGACCCGCGTATCGATGCAACCATAGATGATTTTTCTAAGGCGGCAAGTTGGCTTGAGGCTCACGAGTTTTCTCAAGACGAGGTAGACGGCCTGGTTATAAGCGCTATCGCCAGCGCAGACAAGCCGCGCAAGGTGCCAAGCAAGATGGAGCGCGAGGCCAAGGCGCTCATCAACGGACGTCCGCTTGAGGACAGGGATAAAGCGCGTGCCGATATCCTTGCCGCGACCCCGCGAGTCTTGCATGAACATGCGCAGACCTTGGGCAAATACGTGCCGGCAGACAGCGTTGCAAGCATCGCAAACCGCGAGATGCTGGCGTCGTCCAAGGTAATCGACGAGACCTGCAATCTGCTCGTTTAGATGAGTGGCATAACGGCCGTATGGGCTCGCGGGCAAGCTGCGGTTTCTTGGCTGGCATGGTACTGGCGGCTGGCGAGCTGCAACCCTTATCGGGGCAAGACGATGCAGTCGTAGCGGATGGTCTTGCCTTTGATCGAGTGGCTTGGATTGACGCCTGCCAGCACGGGGCCTTTGAGAGGGCGTTTGACGACGATCTTGCGCGGGCCAGCGGCTTTTGCGGCCTCCATGAGAGCGGCCTCGTCGTTGCAGGGGCTTTCTAGCTTTTGGAACAGCTGCAGCTTCTTGTTGGTCTTTGCCTGCTTTTGCTTTGAGGGAAACATCGGGTCTAAAAAGACAACATCCGGGATAAAGTCGAGTTTATGCAGAGCTGTTGCACTGTCTTGGCAACGCAAGGTCATGCGACTTGCAAAGGAGGCGAGCTGCGGGTCTTGGGCAGCGCGTTGCAGTGCGTCTTGCAGCAGTGCGGCGATGACGATGTCGCGCTCAAAGAGCACTACCTCAAAGCCGGCGGCAGCCATGACAAGGGAGTCTTCGCCTAAGCCCGCTGTGGCGTCAACTACCTTGATGTTGCTGCCTTCGCCTTTGATGCGCACTGCCTTGACTAAGAGCTCCTGTCCAAAACGCTTTGACTTGATGCGCGGCAGCATGCTGCGCAGGTCTGCGGCAAGTGTGAGGGCACCATCGGTAAGGCAGAGGGCGCCTTGTTTGCGCACGAGCTTGAGCCCGGCATGGGCTGCTGCCAGCTCTGCTTGTTCTTGGAGGAGGCTGTCCCAGGTCACGGTTGGGCGCCTAGTAGCAACCGACGATCCTAAAGTCCAGCGTCTCGCGCGAGAGCTGGAAGAGCAGCTTGCGCATGGCGTCGTCGAGCACATCGCCGCTGATTTCAAGCTCGAAGGCCGTGGAATCGGGGCTGTTTTGGGCAAGCTCGACGCGCCTCATGTTAAAGCCGTGCTCACCCACCATGCAAAGCACGCTGCCCAAGGCGTTGGGGGCGTTGTCGCGTGTAAAGCGCACGATGACGCACATGCTTTCGCGGTCTGCCTTCTCGTGGCCGGCTACGGTCTCAAAGGCGTTGGGGTTCCAGTCGTAGATGAGGTCGTATTGGTACATGCGACTTGCGGCGGTTATCTTGCGGATGATGGCATCAAGCTCTGCCGCGCGGTCTGCGGGTGCGTCCTGGGTGAAGGCCGCAGCCACCTGTTCTTCGCGCTCGGGGCGCAAGACGTCCATGCTACCCTCTGCTTGTTTTGCCATGGCGATGGCCAACGAGCAGTCAAGTCGCTTGGAGACGAGCTCTTTGAGTTGCGCGTCGATCTGGTCGATTTGTGTCCTGATGTCTTCGAGCTTAGCCATGGCGCCTCCTTGCGTGTGTTTTTTGCTACGGGTCATCTTAGCATCGCGATTGCCAAAGCCCTGCGTGCTACAAGTGACTTTGATTCGCAGGTGCAGGTAGGGGAGAGCACTGCTCTCCCGCATAGGTTGCTTAGACTGGCGAGGATTTGCCAAGGCGCATTGTCGCGAGCCACTCGGGCAAACTTGCGCTCAGCTCGACCTCAGCATGGCACCTCAAGCGGCGAGGATGGGTGCTGCTCCAGCGCGCTTCGCTGCTCGCGCCCTGCGGGCGCTCGTGCGCTCGCTTAAGCGCAACTATACAAGTAACGGTTGCGCGAGGCGTTGCGCAGCACCCATTCCCGCCGCACGTTCGCCTGCATGGCTTTTGTCGTAGCGAGTTTTGAGGACCTGCAGGTGCAAGTAGGGGAGAGCATTGCTCTCCCGCATAGGTTGCTATGGCTTGCAAGGGGTCGTGATTTACGTCGCTTTAAAAGCATTGCGGCAAAGACGTCGTGCAAAAAGTATGCGAAGTAGGCACTTGCTTTGCGTTTTGGCGAGTAGGCAAAAAATCACAACGCTGTGACCTGGGGCTTTGCGATGCAAAATAGCCTGCTACTTACCGCAAACAATTTGAAGTGCCTACTTCGCGTACTTTTTGTTCTCAAGCTCAAAGCGACAGTCGAGCTCGGCGCGAAAGGATGAGGCGGTGGAGAAATGGGGCAGCGCAGTGGTCTGGAACGAGCTGCACTCAAGCAATCCGTGGCCGTTTGCCGGCAAGTAGCCCGAGACGCGCTTTTTAGCCCATATGCCCAGGTTCGACGACTGCTGCCCTGCCGCAGCAACGCAAAAAGCCCGGTGCGTCGCGCGACGCACCGGGCCTCATATCCAAGCGCCCTAGGGTTGCGGTGCAGGGCCCACCGTGGATTCATAGCCAGCTTCAGTCAGGGATGGGATAGAAGGGAGGGAGTTGAAGGGATCTTCCGCCGACTACGTCATCGACTATAGAACGCTTATCTTAAAGGAGTCTGAAAGAAGGATGTCAGTTTGGTGAAGCGCTGCGATTCTTGCATGGCAAGTTGCTAGGATGGTCTTGCGCCAAGCGGGCTGGCGCTCAAACTCGCACAGCATCGGCCCGCAGATCATCGCCAGCCTGCAAACCGGCGTTGCCTTTTGGTTTGACATCGGGCAGCAGGCTAGCTTTGGCGCCGTATACGCGCCGCACCACGAAAGGTCAGCACATGCTTTTGGACAACCCAGAAGAGTTCAAGCAGATCATGGCGCTTTACCAGTGCGCCTTGATGGAGATAGAGACCAAGTTCAACGTCCTCAACGCGCAGTTCAACGCCAGCAGCTCCTATAACCCCATCGACTCCATAAAGCGCCGCCTCAAATCGCCAGAAAGCATCGCCGAGAAGCTCGAGCGTCGCGGTCTTGCGGTAACGCTGGAGTCTGTGCAGAAAAACCTCAACGACGTCGCGGGCATCCGCATCATCTGCCCCTTTGAAGAAGACATCTACGTCGTGGCAAACTGCCTGCTCGATCAAGACGACGTCTTCTTGATCGCCAAGAAGGACTACATAGAACACCCTAAGCCAAACGGCTATCGCAGCCTGCATCTCATCGTCGAAACACCCGTCTTTTTGCCCGAGTCAAAAGAGTATGTGCGTGTAGAGATACAGCTGCGCACTATCGCCATGGAGCTTTGGGCAGAGCTCGAGCATCGTCTGCGCTACAAGCAAGACCTTGATCCGGCCCTAGCTGCCAGCTTGGCCAGCGAGCTGCGCGATTGCGCCGATAGCTGCGCAGACCTCGACCGCCGCATGGGCAGTGCTCATCGCAAGATCGATGCTTGCCGCACCTTTGCCGCCGCCAAAACGGCGATGTTTCCACGCATCAGCGTGTAACGCCGCATCGCACCCGCTGCGACTCACCGGCTTGCCGCCGCATTGCGTCAGCATCGCATCACGCGCGCTGCGTGCCGCCGCCTTCAACTCTCCCTGCATCTTCTTTGTGCATCTGTGCTATAACCATAAGTTAGTTATAGCTAACTTATTCGGATAACAAGCCGATTTGTCCCTTTGACATGGGATCAGGCAGGGGAGTGCTATGAAAGAGCAAAGCAAGGCGATGGTCGAGGTCAAGTCGCTATTCAAAAGCTATGGTTTGGCTGATGCGCGTATAGAGGTTCTCAAGGATGTAAACGTCGCGCTCAAACCGGCGGAGATCTGCGTCATCTTGGGGCCGTCTGGATCGGGTAAGTCGACGTTTCTCAACATCTTGGGAGGCCTCGAGAACCCAGACGCCGGGCAGGTGCTCATAGACGGCGTAGACATCGCGCAGCTGGACGGCAACGGCTTGTGCGACTATCGCCGCGAGCAGCTGGGCTTTGTCTTCCAGTTCTACAACCTCGTATGCGACCTCACTATCAGAGAGAACATCGAGGTCACAGCCCATCTCTCCAAAAATCCCATGGACATCGACAACCTCTTGCGCGCTTTGGGTTTATGGGAGCAGCGTGACAAGTTTCCGCGCCAAGTCTCTGGCGGCCAGCAGCAGCGCTGCGCGATAGGACGTGCTTTGGCAAAGCGCCCGTCGCTGCTTTTATGCGACGAGCCCACCGGCGCGCTCGACTACAAGACCTCGAAGGAGATCTTGGCCCTCATGGAGCAGGTCAACCGCGACTACGGCTGCACGGTCGTGATCGTCACGCACAACAACGAGATCGCGCGCATGGCCCATCGCGTCTTGCGCCTACATGACGGCCGCTTGGTCTCTGACGAGCTCAACGAGTGCGTCTGCGCCGCTGCAGACTTGGAATGGTAGGCGCGCCATGGCTTCTCCCTTGCTTAGAAGGCTGCCTCGGCAGCTCAAAGACAGCTTTGGCCGCTATCTGGGCGTCTTCTTGCTGATGGTGGTCTCTATATCGTTTACTTCGGGCTTCTTGATGGCTGCATCCAGCATCGAGAAGGTACTCGATGGCGTACGTGACATCTACAACGTAGAAGATGGGCGATTCACGACCAACTTTGCGCTATCACAAGACGTTGTAGACCGGGTGGAACAGCTGGGCGTTTGCGTCTATGCCAATTACGCAAGTGATGCAGACCTCGAGCTTGACGCAAGCAAGCATACGGGCGCAGATGCAAGCCAGACGGTGCGTCTTTGCAAACGCCGCGATGCTGTCGACCTTGCGGTTTACTGCGATGGGTGCGCGCCGCAGGCCAAAGACGAGATCGCGCTCGACCGCGTTTATGCTGCCCATCATGCAATAGAGGTGGGCGACACCGTTACCGTCTCTGGTAAGAGCATGACGGTGAGCGGCATCTGCACGCTTGCGGATTACCAGGCCCTCTTTGAGAGCAACAGCGACTTTGTCTTCAACGCGCAGACCTTTACCGTAAGCGAGGTGACGCCTGATGCCTTTAGCGAGCTTTGCGGCGAGAACACCGTCTACACGTACTCGTTTGTCTGCAACGATCGCTCGATGAGCGCGGCAGATCGCAGCGACCTGGAGGAGGACATCGCGGATGTTCTCTCTGACGCAGACGTGGTGGTAAGCGATTTTGTCGATGCAGATTCCAACCAGGCTATAGGCTATGCGGCCGAAGACATCGTGGGCGACCAGCTCATGTGGACGATCCTCTTGATGCTCATAATCGTGATCATGGGCTTTGTCTTTGTGGTGACAACCTCGTCTACCATAGAGGCCGAAAGCTCTGTGATCGGAACCTTGCTGGCAAGCGGCTACCGCAAGTCTGAGATCGTCATCCATTACCTGATCTTGCCGGTAAGCGTGGGGGCGGCAGGAGCGCTGGTGGGCTGCGCCATAGGCCTCACCGCATTGTCCGAGCCCATGCGCGACCTCTACTACAACAGCTACAGCCTGCCGCCCTACGTGGCCTCGTGGAATTGGGCGGTCTTTGCCAAATGCGTCGTTGCGCCCATTGTCTTGCTGGCAGTCATCACGCTTGGCGGGCTTTTGTCTAAGATGCGTTGCACGCCGCTGCAGTTTTTGCGGCATGAGATAACGCACGCTTCTGCCGTGCGTGCCTTCAAGCTGCCTGCGCGTTTGGGCTTTACCGCGCGCTTTAGACTGCGCGTGTTCTTTCGCAACATCCCCAGCTTTGCCACGTTGTTTTGCGGTATCACCTTTGCCAGCCTGCTTTTGGTCTTTGGGCTGTGCATGCTGCCCTGCGTGCAAAACTACGCAAAGGACATGAAGGCCGGCATCGTGGCGGAGCACCTCTACACGCTCAAGTCCCCGCTCGAGCTTGATGGTACCCATGCGCAGTGCAAGGCGGCCGCTGCAGCTCTCGAGCTGTCGCAGACTGTGGATGTAAGCCAGATCGATACGGACAAAGTTGCAGACAAGCTGGCGGATATCATCGCCGATAGGGCTCGCACCAAGGTCGAAGACACACTCAAAGAGAGCTTTGACGCCGATGCTCTGGCGCGCGTTGTCATCGAGAAGCAGGGTGCGGGCAAGATCGCGGGAGTCGATGTGGCAGATCTTGCCGCTGCAGACCCTGACGATCCGTTTGCAGACATCGACACCGATGACATCGACATCACGCAGCTCTTCGACGAGGGTATCCTCACCACCTCCAAGGTGGATTTGACAGACTGCGGTTTGGGCGTTGTCGATCTGGCGAGCTTTGATGCCGATGACATCGACCGCGACAGCTTCAAGGTGGGCGATATCGACTTTGCCGGTATCAGCAAAGCGGATGTGGGCTTAGACGGCGTTGATTTGGGAGGGCTTAGCCTCAAGCGCTTCTTTGTTTTGGCCCAGCGCGCAGACGATGTGGACGATTCTGACGATGCGCATCCGTACAACAGCAAGGTCAACAGCGCCACGTCGATTGCGCAGGCCGAGCGCTATACCGCGACCTCGCTCGATATCGCGCGAAAAGGTGCAGAGGGCTATGAGACACTTAGCGTCTACGGCATCCAAGAGGGCTCAAGCTATTGGGATGTTGATGTGGCAGCCGGCAAGGTGGTTGTCGGATGCGGTCTTGCAGATAAATACGGCCTCAAAGTAGGCGACGCCTTTACCTTGCACGATAAATACGCTGGCAAGGATTGCAGCTTCACGGTGGATGGAACATATGGGACCTTGGGAAACACCGGCGTCTACATGGCTATCTCCAAGCTCAACGGCATCTTGGATAAAGACGCCGGCTACTTTAACAGCTACGCATCTGATAGCAAGCTCAAGCTAGACGGCCTCTATGTGGCCCAAGACCTCACGCCAAGCGCCATGGACAAGATCTGCGCTCAGATGGAAGACTCCATGGGCAACATCATGTTCATGATGAGCGCTTTGGCGGCGATCATCTTTGTCATCTTGATGTATCTACTCACCAAGGTCGTGATCGAGCGCGCCTCGCGCGACATCTCCTACCTAAAGGTCTTTGGGTACCGCGATGCCCAAATCAACAGGCTGTACGTGAGATCCATCACCATAACGGTGGTGCTGTCTTTGATTGTGAGCCTGCCGTTGATCATGTGGGTACTCACCTTGCTGATCAAGATTGCGTTTATGCGCTATACGGGCAACTTCACTGCCGTGTTCGATCCAAGTGCCCTAGGTGCAGATGTGGCGTTGGGGCTTGCCTGCTACGTTGTGGTGGCGTTTGCGCACATGCGCCGCATCAAGCGCGTACCGCTGTCTTTGGCGCTCAAAGTGCAGGAGTAGGCCTTTGCGGGTGGTTTGCCGTGCAGCTGTCTTGCCTGCCGTTAGCAAGATGACAAATGGTGCCTCTTGGTGACGGTTCCTAAACGGCGGGTTTTGCTGCAGCTAGCCATGCCCCAAAATAGCGTGGATGAAACGAGGCCCGCCTTGCGCGGGAGTTCTTGCACGATTTTGACGGGGAGTTTGTTTTGGCTTACGAGTATTACGACATCTTGGGGGTAGCGCGCGACGCAAGCGAAGGCGATATCAAGAAGGCCTTTCGCCGCAAGGCGCGCGAGCTGCATCCTGATGTCAACAAAGCCCCTGACGCAGAGGAGCAGTTCAAGCAGCTCAACGAGGCATACGATTGCCTGAGCGATCCCAATAAGAAGCGCATGTACGACCAGTTTGGCACGGCGGATGCCGCCCAAGGCTTTGGCGGCGGCTACCAACAGGTCAACATGGACGATATCTTTGGCGGCATGGGCGATTTGTTCAGCTCGTTTTTTGGCGGCATGGGCGGTCGCGGCGGCAGTGGTTCGCGCGTGCGCCGCGAGGGCCGCGACATGGCCATCGGCTTGCGCCTCACGCTTGAGGAGGTTGCCGTCGGTGCCAAAAAGGAGATCGCCTACGACAGGCTCGCCCCGTGCGAGGAGTGCGGCGGCACCGGTAGCGCAGACGACGGCAAAGAAGTCGAATGCAAGACCTGCCATGGCACCGGCCGCGTAACCAGCGTCCAGCGCACCTTCTTGGGTGATATGCAGACTTCCTCTACCTGCCCCGATTGCGGCGGCAAGGGCTCTGTCATAGAAAACCCCTGCCCCGAGTGCGAGGGTCAAGGCCGCGTCCCTGACCGTGAGCATGTCACGATCGATATCCCCGCAGGCATCCGCGACGGCCAGCAGGTCAGGCTTACTGGCCGCGGAGAGGCCGGCATGAACGGTGCCGCAGCAGGAGATCTGCTCGCAACCGTGCGCATAGAGCCCAACAAGTACTTTGAGCGCGACGGGGACCATCTGCATTGCCGCGCAACCATCTCTGTCGCGCAGGCTGCCTTGGGCGCCAAGATCAACGTCACGGGCATCATGCCAGACGAGCAGGTCGAGGTTAAGATCCCCGCTGGGACCCAAAACGCCGATACCGTTCGCTGCAAGGGCTATGGCATGCCCCGCCTGCGCCGCGACTCCCGCGGAGACCTCATCGTCCACATCACGGTAGAAGTGCCGCGCAAGCTGTCGCACAAGGCTAAAAAGCTCCTCAAAGAGCTCGACGAGGAGTGGGGCAACCAGTTCTCCGACGGCCGCACCCCGCTGCAGGGATAAAAGCGCAACACGGTACGCACGAGGCCGCAGGTTTTTGTTCCTGCGGCCTTTTGTTTTGGCGTCGCAGCGTGCATATTCGCGCTACGATTAGCGGCGCCTTATCTTGCAAGATATGCGCTGCTCTTATCGGTGCAGCGCGTTTGCATATGACCTTACGCTCTACAAGAAAGCTATGTCCAATGCCCAACATCATCCAAGTCACCAACTTTGACGACCCACAGCTCGACGTCTTTGCGCGCCTTACCGAGGCCCAGCTCAGAAGCCGTATCGAGCCCTCGCGCGGGATCTTCATCGCCGAAAGCCCCAAGGTCATAGGCCGTGCCTTGGACGCGGGCTTTGAGCCCATAAGTTTGCTTATGGAGCAAAAGCACGTGGAGGGGCAAGCGGCAGATATCATCAAACGCTGCGATGCGGCAACACCGGGCATCAACGTCTACGCGGGCACGCTCGATATCTTGTGCCAGCTTACCGGCTTCAAGCTCACGCGCGGCGTGCTGTGCGCTTTTAGGCGCAAACCGCTGCCAAGCGTCGAGGAGCTTTTGGCCGACGCGCGCCGTGTGGCCGTGTTGGAGGGCATCGTCGACCACACCAACATCGGCGCGATCTTTAGGAGCGCTGCGGCTTTGAGCATCGACGCGGTTCTTGTCACGCCTACCTGCTGCGACCCTTTGTACCGCCGCGCTGTGCGCGTGAGCATGGGCACGGTCTTTCAGGTGCCTTGGACGCGCATCGGTGCCGAGCCTTCCGATTGGCCTGCTGCAGGCATCAAGCGCTTGCATGACCTTGGGTTTGCAACGGCGGCTATGGCCCTTGACGACAACTCCGTGAGCATCGAGGATCCCATCTTGCAGTCCCAAGAAAAGCTCGCCATCATCTTGGGAACAGAGGGCGATGGCTTGGCCAAGAAGACGATCGCGGACTGCGATTTTACCGTCAAGATCCCCATGGCCCATGGGGTGGACTCCCTAAACGTCGCCGCGGCAAGCGCCGTTGCCTTTTGGGCATTGCGCGTGTAGCTTGGCGGCGCTGCAAGAACGGACGGGCCAGCTTGTCGCAAGCTGCGTGAGCCCACGGTCGGTTGGCAGGGGATACGAGCACGAGGAGGACTGCTTTGGCAGACGATAAGCGCGTTGCCGTGATAACGGGGGTATCTGCAAGCGGCTCTGCCGCCTTTGCCGTGGCAGAGGCCTTCGCAAGAGACGGTTGGGATATCTGCATCACCGGGCGCCATATGAAGAAGGTCTCACAAGCGGCAAAGCAGCTGGCAGCGCAGGCTTCAGGCGATGTCATGCCCTTGGTTTTTGAGGCCACCCGCGAGCACGGCGCTCAAGATGCCGCCGCTTTAGCCCAAAAGGTGTACGAGCAGCTGGGCGCAGCAAGCGTTCTTGTCAACGCCTCGCAGGCGGCGAAGGTGGGGGATTTGCTCCAGTCCACTAAGGCAGCCGATTTCTTTACGGCTGTAGACAGCGGGCTTATGGCGGCGTACCTGCTCATGCAGGCCTTCTATCCGCAGCTCAAGGCCGCGGGCGGTACGGTTGTCAACTTTGTTTCTGATTGCGCGGCGCAAGGGCAGCAGGGTATGTCGCTTCTTGCTGCGAGCAAGGAGGGGCTGCGCGGTATAAGCCACGTGGCTGCGGCAGAGTGGGCAGACGACGGCATCCGCGTTGCATGTGTAGAGCCGCGCGTGCGCACAAGCGCCTTTGTCAAGTGGGCGGCAGAGTACCCAGATGCCGCTGCCGCCTTTGACGATCTAGAAGACGCGCATGACTTTGCGGCGCGCGTGCTTGCGCGCGCAAGCTAGAGATGGTTGATGAGGCTTGCCTGAAAGCCTGCGCCAAAGCCGTTGTCGATGTTGACCACGCTCACGCCGCTTGCGCAGCTGTTGAGCATGGCCAGCAAAGCGGTGACGCCTCCAAACGACGCCCCGTAGCCTACGCTTGTGGGCACAGCGATGACCGGGCAGCTCACAAGGCCGCCTATGACGCTGGGCAGCGCTCCTTCCATGCCGGCCACGGCGATGACGCAGTGCGCGGATGCAAGCTCGTCTGTGCGCGCGAGCAGGCGGTGTATGCCCGCTACGCCCACATCGTAGATGCGTTTCACGTTGTTGCCTAGCGCCTCGGCCGTGAGGGCTGCTTCTTCGGCCACGCCGATATCGCTCGTTCCCGCGCAGGCCACAACAACAGTTCCCTTGCCGTCGGGTTGGGGCATCGTGCCGTATAGCAGCATACGCGCGGTCTCGTCGTAGCTGCATTGTGAGCTGATGTTTGCATCCATGAGCGACTGCGCCTCGAGCGCCTTGTCTGCGTCAACGCGCGTTGCGATGACCAGCTCCTGGCCGCTTGCGTGCAAAGCCTCTACGATGCCCGCTATCTGGCTGGCCGTCTTGCCTTGCCCGTAGATGACCTCGCCTGCGCCTTGGCGGCGCTTGCGGTCGAGGTCGACGTTTGCATATCCCAGGTCTTTTGCAAGGCGCTCGTCGCTCATCTGCAGCCCCTTTTTAGAATTTGCCGTCAAGCATCTTTGAGAACTCGGCCAGCATCTGCGGGATGTCGATGGACTGCGGGCAAACTTGCGCGCAGGCACCGCAGGCAACGCAGCATTTGGGCAGTTTGTCTTGGTCCATAGCGCCCAGCAGCATAGGAGCCCTCCAGCCGCCGCCGGTAAACTTGTGCTCGTTGAATATGTCGAGCAGGTAGGGGATGTCCAGGCCAACCGGGCAGTGCTCGACGCAGTAGTGGCAGGCGGTGCAAGGTGCGATGCCGCAGTCCAAGCGCCCGTCTGCGATTTCTTGCAAGACCTCGAGCTCGTCTGCGCTCAAGGGCGCCTCGTCCTGGAAGTAGCCGATGTTCTCCTTGAGCTGCTCCATGGTGGATGCACCGTTGAGGACGGTGAAGACCTCGTCAAAGCCCTGCAGGTAGCGCAGCGACCACTCGATGATGTTGGTGCCGGGGCGCGCGGCATCAAGCTTTGCGGCCTCTGCATCGCTTGCCTTGACAAGGGACCCGCCGCGCAGCGGCTCCATGACGATGACCTGCAGGTTGTATTTGCGCGCGAGCTCCAGCTTGGCTTTGGCATTCTGGAACTTGTAGTCGATAAAGTTGAGCTGGATCTGCACGAACTCCATGTCTTGGCCGTACTTATCCAAGAAGCGCTGCATGACCTCTAGGCTGCCGTGGACAGAGAACCCCAAGTGGCGGATCTTCTCGCCCTGGTTGCGCAGGTCGATAAAGTACTCCACGTCGCCGTACTTGCTGCTGTCAAGGTAGGCGTCGATGTTTGACTCGCAGACATTGTGGATCAGGTACATGTCAACATAGCTGGTCTGCAGGCGCTCGAGCTGCGTTTTGAAGATCTCTTCGTGCTTGCCCCAGTTGTTTGCGTCGTAGCCGGGAAACTTGGTGGCCAGCATAAACGTATCACGCTCGTAGCGCGATAACGCCTTGCCCATTACGACCTCGGACATACCACCATGGTAGCCGTAGGCCGTGTCAAAGTAGTTGACGCCGTTGTCGTATGCGTAGTCGACCATCGCAAAGGCTGCGGCCTCGTCGATGGACTTGTCGTCTGCGGCATCTGTCTTGGGCAGGCGCATGCAGCCCATGCCGTAGAGGCTGATATCGGTGTCTTTGAACTGGCGAATGATCATGCTCTCTCCAACCTATGATCTTCTTGTTTGAAGCCCTGCCGTTGGCGCCCGCGTGCTGTTGGCGCGATGTTGCCAACACATGCTCTCCTAGTGTTGGGCGGTTTTCTGCCGTGCTTTGAGCGCGCGAGATGCGTCCTGCCTGCGGGGCCGATGCACCGTAAGTCTAGCATCGTGCGGTATCGCTGTTAAGTGACGCCGTGATATTTATTTGGGATTTACTAAACGCCGCGTCACTTGTAGGCAGCGCTTCTCGCTGGTTACCTTGAGATATCAAGGCTGGCGATAACGTGCGCGTCCTCTAGGGCATGCAAGGCGATCACGCCGTCTTGGTAGGTCGCATACGAGGCGCTGCCGTCTTTGGGGATGGATGTCGAGCCAGGGTTGACGACAACCAGCCCGTCTTGGTGCTTCTCCAAAACCTTGACATGGGTGTGCCCGCTCATGAAGACGTCGATGTCCGGTTGCGGGGGTAGGTTGTCTGCGCTGTAGATATGCCCGTGCGACAGCGCAAAGACCAGGCCATCTGCTTTGACGACCGCATAATCGCGCATGCACTCAAACTCGAGCACCATCTGGTCGACTTCGGCCTCGCAGTTGCCGCGCACGGCGACGATCTTGTCTTTGAGCGCGTTAAGGCGCGGTATGACCTTTTTGGGTGCGTAGCCTTGGGGCAGGTCGTTGCGCGGGCCGTGGTAGAGCAGATCTCCCAAAAGCAGCACCTTATCCGGCTCAAGATCCTCTATGTGCGCGCACAGGGCGTCTGCTGCCGTGGCGCTGCCGTGCAGGTCTGATGCGATGAGTAGCTTGGTCATGTCTTGCTTGTCTCCTCTTGCTGCCTTTAGCTTTCTGCCTTATCGAGGTCGTGCGATATCACCAAGGTGTCGCACATGATGTTGCGGCTGACGCCGTTTTCTATGACGCATATCATCTGCAAGCGGCCCTGCCCGCATATCTTGGAGATGCGCGCATCGGCGCTTAACCGCGTGACGCTCATCCCGCCGCGCTCCATGAGGCGTGCGGCCTCATCGGCAAAGGCTGTGTCGCCCCAGACGACGGCTGTTTGGCCCGGCAGGCCTCCTTGGGCCATGAGCTCAATCGCTGCGCGCCCAGAATAGACGCCTGCGGGCCTGCTTCCGGGGATGCGATAGGCCGCGCGGCAGCGCTCGATCACGCTGTCATCGATATCGGCTACCTGCGCTTCGACGGCAAATCCCGCTTTGCAGGTGGAGCCGGGCTCAGGACCGCTTGTGGCGATGTAGGAGCCTTGGTCGCGCTTGTCGAGCTGGTTGAGCGCTATGCCTAGCTCCTCGCTTATCAGTTGCGCGATCTTGGCCAGGCAGCGGCTGCCTTGGCAAGGGCCCATCATCGCCCCGGTGCGCCACTTCACTGCGTCGAGCGAGTAAACGCCAAGCAGTCCGCGCAAGACGTTTGCGATCTCTGCCTGGGTTACCTGGCAACAGCGGCAGACCGTGGTGCCGTAGGCGGCGTCTTGTGCGAGCAGCTGTGCTTTTACCTCGTCGCTTGAGAATGCGAAGGGCGGCATCGACTGCCGATAGGGGTTAAACGCGCTGTTTTCTGATGCATCCAGGTGCGCGGCGACCATCGCGGCGATGTCTTGGGCGATGGCAGGCGCGCTTGCAAGGCCGGGGGAGTCTATGCACGCGGCGTTAAAGAACCCTGCGACCTCTGCGCTTTGGCCGATGACAAAGTCGCCGCCGTTTGCGTTTGTCGCACGCAGGCCGGCAAAGGTCGAGATGACATCGTCGCAGCTCAAATCCGGGCAGGTCTTTTTTGCCTTGGAGTAGACCTCGTCAAGGCCCTCTTGCGTTGTGGAGACATCGGTCTTGCTGTCTTGGGACACGCTGTTGGGGCCTACGATCAGGTTGCCAAAAGCGGCATGCGTGACGAGCACGCCCTTGCCGGCGGCGGTGGGCGCTTGAAACATCGTGTGCTCAAACGGATGCAGCTTGTTGTGGTAGAGCTGGTATTCGCCGCGGCGGCAGCTGATCTCAAGCCTCTTGCTGCAGATCATGTTGTTGATGGTGTCTGCGTGCGTGCCTGCGGCGTTTATCACGCTGCGGCAGCGTATCCGTTCTTTGCTGGCGGTGGTGATTGTGAACAGCGCGCCTTCTTTTGTGATGCTTGTCACCTCGCGGCCAAAGAGGAACTCAACGCCGTTTGCGACGGCGTTTTCTGCTGCAGCAAAGGTGATGCCGTAGGGATCCACGATGCCGCTTGTGGGCGCCCAAAGCGCGCCGAGGGCTTTGCTTGAGACGTTGGGCTCCTTCTTGCGTAGTTCTTCTTGGCCGATGATCTGCGTATCTCGTGCCCCGTTTTGGATGCCGCGCTCTTTAAGGGCTTCAAGCGTCTTGAGCTCTTCTTGGTCAAAGGCCAAGACCAGCGCGCCGTTTTGAAAGTAGGTAAAGCCCAGCTCTGATTGCCATTGTGGGTAAAGCGCGGCGCCTGCCACGTTGTATTTTGCTTTGAGCGTGCCGGGTTGTGGGTCAAAGCCCACGTGCACGATGCCGGAGTTGGCGCGTGTCGCGCCGCTGGCGATGTCGAGCCCGGCCTCCAAGACCAAGACGCGCATGTCCCAGCGTGCTAGCTCTCTGGCAATGCAGCATCCAACAACGCCTGCTCCTACGACAACGGCGTCGTAAGCTTCTTGTGCGGGCGCGCAGCCGCTTGCCCCTGCTGCAAGCGTGGCTGCCACCGTCGCTATAACCGAGTTCTTCACAAAGTCCCTCCGAGTGATCGATGCGTCCATAAGCCTTCCTTGCTGCTCTGCTTGCGTGCGGCAGGGCCAGTACATGCGGTAGTTCTTGCGTGTTTCTATTTTGACGCATCTGTCTCAAGATCGAATTTTGGTTTTATCCAAAAGCGTCGGGTGCTTGGCAGCGCGACAATTGCGAGGTCTCAGCTTGTGTCATTGCGGCTGTAAGCTTGCGAACAGCCGCAACAAGGAGGGTCAAGGCCGGCCGTAGGCCGCCGCGTAGCGGCTTGGCCTTGACGCGACTTATCCCGAGCGCAATGAGCATAGCGAATGGAGTCGAGGGATCTAGTCGCGACTCAGATGGATTCGCAGGTGCGGGTAGGGGAGAGCGCTGCTCTCCCGCGTAGGTTGCTGTGACGTGCAAGGGCCATGTGCTCGCATCGCCCAAAAGCGTTGCGTGTCTAGCGGCAAGATCTAGCATGTCACGCTTGCCAGCGCGACCGGGCGGGCAGTGACCGCCCCTACGCCTACTTGCGGGTTTTATACCCTTGCGAATCATTGTGAACTGCCCGGGTGGACAGCGCCCGCCCCTACATACACCTGCGGGTTTCTTGCCCTTGCAGGTCATTGCGACCTACACGGGCAATCTGTACCCGTCCCTGCCCGCATCTGCAGATCTATCTGGGCAGGTTTGGTTGCATCGTTGCCTTGTCTGACTTACGGACATGAACGATTTGAGCACCGATTGCTCCGGACATGAACGATTGAGGTGCATCGGAGACCGGATATGAGCGATATTGGTCCCTATATCATAGCGGCAGAGTCACATGCCTTTGCAAAACCGCAGGCCAGGAGCTTGCATGCAAGGCGCTCGTTTGGGTTCGACTCGTCAAATCATTCATATCCGGACTTCAGTTC
>CAVAPV010000003.1:0-14039 GCA_963590525.1 Agathobacter rectalis | reverse complement strand
GCTGCGCTCGTTTCGCTCAGGGTGACACGAATGCGATGCGCGGGTTCTCGCAACCCGCTATGACTTACATGGGCGAGCAATGCTCGCCCCTACCCGCACCTGCGGGTTTTACACCCTTGCAGACCATTGCAACCTATATGAGCAAACAATGCTCGCCCCTGATTGTCCATACACATCGCGATCATCCGCGCATGGTCATAGAGCCTGTGTGTATTGAGATGCTTTATCTCACGGCAGTTGATCCCTCATCTGCAATACAATATCCTTAAATAAGTAATGACTTTAGTAAGGACTAGCTTATGTCGGTTTTAAAGGTTCTTGATAATATCGTCCCTATCAGCGATTTCAATAAAGGCAAATCCACGCAGGCTTTTAACAAGTCCACCAATGGCAATCCCGTCTTTGTCGTCAAACGCAACGTGCCAGAGCATGTGATTCTCACACTTGATGATTACCGCGCGGCGCAGCAGGCAAAAGAGGACCTTGCCTTGCTTGCATTGGCGGTGGAGCGTTGGAACGAGTTTGACGGCAAGACCACCTATACTGCCGTAGACCTGATGCAAAAGTACGGCATCTCGCAAGAAGACGTAGATGCCGCGCCTGATCCGGAGTTCGAGTAATGCGGTGGCGCTATGTTCTTATGCCAGCGGCAGAATGGGACTTTGCCCGTCTTGACGGTTCTCAGAAGGCCTTGGTGCTCAAAGCATTGGACAAGTTGATGACCAATCCCTTGCCGCGTGACCGCGGCGGCTATGGGCAGCCTTTGGGCAACAAGGGCACGGCAGCTCTGGCGGGCTTCTTAAAGGTCAAGCTCAAGGGTCCGGGTTTACGTATTGTCTACAGGCTGATCGAAGTCGAGGGCGTCTCTTGCGTACTCGTCATAGGCGCACGCGAGGATTCTCAGGTCTACGAGCAAGCTGCCAGTAGACTCGATGAGTTTAGGCACTGGTGCGAGTCTGAAGGCTTGGGCCTGTAGGGTCCTTGCCATTTCCTGCCAACCTGACCACCTACAGTGCCATTTCCTGCCAACCTGACCACCTACAGTGCCCTTTCCTGCCAACCTGACCGCAACCCCGCGGCGCTTTAGACAAAAAAAGAAGGGGATCGGCGTTTGAGCCGATCCCCTCTGCAACCTTGCTTTGCTGCCCTGCTGGGCGGTTTAGCTTAGTTGTGCTGATGGTTGGTGGTAAAGCGAGCGATGTAGAGGCTGTACTCGCCATGCTCCTCTGCGCCCTCTGCGTGGCGATAACCCAAGCCCCACTCCCAGTTCGGGTCGATCTTCTTCTGCTCTGCGATCTCTTCTGCCATGGTATGGCTCCTTTCGGTTGTCTATGATCTCTCTCTTAAGACCACTCGCTGTATCTACCCTTCTTCCTTTTGCGCGTTTATCCTGCGTACAGGATAAATTTGCCATTTCCTCTTAGGGTAAATATGAGCAATTCGATTAAGTCACATCTTGCAGCAAAATTCAATCCTTTGCTTTGATTTTTACCTTGCTAGAAACCTTGCAACGCCTTCCAAGACGTGTCGTCGGCAAACGTTGATGCAAATGCTTGCGCGCGCCTTAATTTTTGCGTGGTGTTTGCCTGCTTGCGGCAAGGCGTTTGTCGTCCTGCGCTAACCTGTTGGGATACGGCGCTTACCGCATGAAGCGGGCGCATCGTCATCAACGGGATGGGATATCAAGATGATCAACTGGAAGAACGCCTTGGGCAACGCCACCAAGATCGCTTTGAGCGCAAGCTTGGCGTCTGCCTTTTGCATTGCCGTGCCTGCGGGCGCGATTGCGTCCGACGAGGCTCCTGCCGCCTCGCAAGAGACGCAAGATAGCGATGACGTGCTCCAAGAAGACGCGGCTGTGCAAAGCGATTACACCAACCAGTACTTTACAGACTTCTTGGCTGCCGGCCAGCTAAGCGCCGGCACCAACGTCAAGCTTGAGACAAGCGACAGCTACGAGGGCGTGCTGGTAAGCGGCCCTGCAGGCGAGCTGTCTGGCCAGGGCATCGCGGTGAGCCGCGAGTTCGACTTTAGCGACGGCGCGGTAAGCCGCGTGCGCGTGCAGGCCATGACACAGCGCAAGACCAAGGCAACGCTTAGCTGCTATCTGGACGGCAGCACGACGCCGCTGGCAAGCTTTGCCCTCAAGCCCCAAAAGAAGTCCTCTAGCTGGGATATGGGCACCCAGGACTACTGCCTAGACATCAGCAAGCTCAACTTGACGGGCAAGCACAAGGTCACTTTCAAGATCACCGGCTCCAACGTAGAGACCCCCAAGGTGCTCCTCAAGAGCTTCGAGTTCATGAAGTTCACAGTGCCGGTGGTCAACTTCAACATAGACGAAAGCCTGGGCACGGTAGATGCCATGAACGGGTCCGGCAATCACAGCGTAGAGTGCTACGGCAGCATCGACATCAACGTGCCGCTGGGCTACACCAGCGAGTACACGGGCGAGGCACTGCAAAGCGCGAGCTACGATCTCGACTACGTGCGCGGGCGCGGCAACTCCACGTGGGCGGCAGAGACCGGCCATAAGCCCTACAAAGTCAAGCTGGAGAAAAGCTCCGATTTGCTGGGCATGGGTAAGAACAAGCATTGGGTGCTCGTTGCCAACTACTACGATAACAGCCAGCTGCGCAACAAGATCTCCTACTGGCTGTCCGAGCAGCTGGGCTTTGAGTACACCGTCAAGCTCGAGCCGGTCGAGGTCGTGATGAACGGCGAGTACTACGGCAGCTACTACCTGTGCGAGCAAGTGCGCGTAGGCAAGGACCGCGTTGCGATCGACGATCTTGAAGACTCCAAAGACGCAACCGACGAGGCTACCATCAGCGGCGGCTACCTGCTCAACCTGGGCGAGTCCTCAGATCCCAATCAGTACTTTGAGACCAGCGCCAAAGACACCTCTGTCCAATGGACCATAGAAAGCCCAAAGTTCGAGGATTACTTCAATCAGGCCCAATACGATTACATCCGTAACTACGTGACAGCCACGCAAGACGCGCTTTACGCCAGCGACTTCAAAGACAAATCCGGCAAAAGCTACACGGAGTACCTGGACTTGGCGTCTGCCGTCAACTACTTGTGGATGCAGGAGTTTAGCCGCAACGGCGATGCCTACGTGGGCGGCAGCAACTACCTCTACAAAAAGCGCGGCGGCAAGCTCTACTTTGGCCCGGTGTGGGATTTTGACTACGTTGCCTGGGGTTCGACGGAATACGACAAGCTCAAGACGACGGGCTGGTCGCAAAAGTACAACATGTGGGTGGCGCGCCTGCTCCAAGACAAGCAGTTCACAGCACTGTACGTAGAGCGCTGGCAAACGCTCAAGGCCGCGCTTGAGCAGCTCACGCAAGAAGGCGGTAAGCTGGACCAGTACGCCAACCGCATCCAGACGGCCGTGAGCTACAACACCGAGAAATGGGGCGTCTCGCCGCTGTGGGACACCGGCACCGAGGAAGACGCGGGAGAGTCGGGCTCCCAGCGCGAGGATCCTACGTTCAAAGAGGAGGTCGAGCGCTTGCGCACGTGGATCACGCAGCGCAGCGCATGGGTCGACGCCAACATCTCCAACGTGGCCAACCCCACCAAGTGCACGATCACCCTCAAGAAAGACGGCAAGGTCTTGCGTAAGCAGGCGGCCTACGTGGGAGAGATCTTCTCTTTGGAGGGCAACGAGCCCACAAAGAAAGGCTATAGCTTTGAGGGATGGAAGACCAGCTACAAGCTGAGCTACAAGGATTACCTCAAGGTGCGCGGCATATCCGAAGAAGAGCTTATCGATGAGGTAGGCGCTAAGAAGGCTGCACAGATCAAGAAGAACGGCTACAGCTACAGCGGCATGGTGAACGAGTGGACCTTTAACATCCCCGGCAACATCACGCTCAACGCTGTGTTCACCCCCATGACCGACGGCTTGATTGGCTCGACCTTTACGCGCAACAACGTCAACTACGAGGTGACCGGCGTAAGCTCGGCTACCGGCCGCAACGTGCGCGTCGTGGGCCTTGCCAACACCAAGGCCAAGAAGGTGACCATCGCCAAGAGCATCAAGATCAAGGGCAAGCGCTATGCTGTGACAGAGATCTGCGCCAAGGCGTTTAACGGCTGCAAGAAGCTTGTCACCCTCAAGATCAAGGCTCCCGGCGCCTATGTGCGCAGCTCGACCTTTGCCAAGCTCAACAAGAAGCTCGTCATCAAGGTGGCGGCCAAGGGTCTTTCCCATTACCAGACGCTCATTCATGGGCGCAGGGTCCAATCGCTGTAAACGTGCAACAAGGTCACAAGAGACGAGGTTTGCCTTTGAAGCTAAAACACATCGCAATCGCCGCTGCGGGTTTGGCAGGTGCTGCCGCATCTGCCGTTGCCGGCAAGAAGCTGCACGACGCCGCAAAGCGCCGCAGGCTAGGGGAGTACAGCTATCCGTCTATGTTTGGCGATGCAGAGGTCTTTACCATGCAGACGCCCGAGGGCACAGACGTGCGCGTGCTCTACGTGGGAGGCGGCTTTCAATCTGCCACCTACCTGGGTGCAGATCGCTTCAAGCCGGTGTTTGAGTACTACCGTGCCTTTGACCACATGTTTGACGCGGGCATAATCATCGACGACGTGCTCATGCTGGGTGGGGGAGGCTTCTCTTACCCCAAGCACCTGCTCACCTCTACAGACGATGTCTGCATCGATGTCGTGGAACTGGACGAGGCTATCGTGGATATCGCCCGCAGGCACTTCTTCGTGGATGAGCTCGACGCTGCCTTTGGCGTGCGCGGGCAGGGAAGGCTTGGCATCTTTGTGCAAGACGGCTTGGAGTTTCTCAAAAACAGCCCGTCTGCCTCTTACGATGTCATCATCAACGACGCCTTCGACGGCGCCAACCCCACGGTAGGGCTGCTTATCAACAGCGCGCTTGCTGAGGCAAAACGTGTTTTGCGCACAGGCGGCCTCTACATGCTCAATGCCGTGGTGCCCCAAGAGGACCCGGGTATCCTCAAGACCTTCATGGAGGTCGTGGCCCAGGGCTTTGACAACGTCTATGCTATCTGCGCTTATGACGAGGAGTTTGCCGGCGAGGACAACTGGCTGATCATCGGCACCGATGCCAGCTATCGCTTTGAGGGTGTAAGCGCGATGCTTTCGCAGTAGGGCCGCTGCAGCAGGTGTGGGCGTGCGCAGCATATGGGTGCATCTGGCGCCTTGCGCCTGCTTGCGGTGTGTTGCCATGCCCCATATCGCGCCGTTTGTGATTAAGAGAGGGTAAATTGGCACGCTGCGCTACCAGAGCGGGCATTGCGCGTGCTTTAATGGCTTGAACATCAAGTACAGACCTGATGCTTTATGCCACAGCCGCTTTTGCGGCTTTTTGGTTTCCAGTGACAGGAGAGGCAGTTTATGCAAAAGATTTTGATCTTGGGTGGCGGCTTTGCCGGCTACCACGTTGCCAAGGGCCTAGAGAAGAAGCTCAAGCCTTCTCAGGCGCAGATAACGCTCGTCGATATCCGCAGCCACATGTGCTATCAGCCCTTCTTGGCCGAAGTCGTCTCCGGTTCTATCGAGTCCCGTCATATCCAGGTCCCCCTGCGCAGCCATCTCAAGCGCACGCAGGTCGTCCAGGCCAAAGCCAAGATCATCGACCCGGTTGCAAAGAAGGTCACGGTAAAGAAGCGCGATCATGTCTGGGATATCCCGTATGACCAGCTCATCGTCACCTTGGGTGCGGTCACCAAGACATTTCCCACTCCCGGTATCGCAGACAACGCCGTGGGTCTCAAGACGACCGAGGAAGCCGTCTACATCCGCAACAAGATCATCGAGAACTTCTCTATCGCCACAAGCCTTCCCAAGGGCGACCCGCGCCGCAAGCGCCTGCTCACCTTTATCGTCGTAGGCGGCGGCTTCTCCGGCGGCGAGGGCTTTGCCGAGATGGTCGACTTGTGCCATGTGCTGCTCAAGTCCCACAAAGAGATCGAGCTCGAGGAGCTTGAGCTCCATTTGATCGAGGCTGCAGACCGCATCATGCCCGAGCTTCCGCCCGAGCACAGCCAGTATGCCATCGACAAGATGACGGCTCGCGGTGCGCATGTCCATCTCAAGACCTTTGTGGAAAGCGCCGTCGACGGTGTGGTCAAGACCTCCGACGGCAAGGAGTACCCCACCGATCTCATCGTCTGGACCGCTGGCACTTCTGCTTGCCCCGTGCTGCGCGACTCCGACCTGCCGCTTGACGGCCGCGGCCGCCTCAAGGTCAAAACCGACCTCAGGGTCGAGGGCGAAGACGGCATCGTAGAGGGCGTGTGGGGCTGCGGCGACGCAACTGTGTGCGAGGACCTCTCTGGCTGCGGTTTGCCCGACGGCTCTTGCGCGCCTACTGCTCAGCATGCCCTGCGCCAGGCAAACCAGCTTGTTAAAAATCTCGTCGCGACGCTTAACGGCGGCGAGCTGCACGACTACTACCACAAAAACGCCGGCTGCGTGGCGGGTCTGGGTGCCTGGATCGGCATCTTTGCCTCCGGCCAAAAGAAGCTCATCATCAAGGGGCCCCTGGCCTGGTGCATGCACCGCGGCTACCACGGCTTTGCCATGCCCACCTGGGAGCGCAAGTTCCGCGTCTTTGGCGATTGGACCGGCGGCCTGATCTTGGGCAAGGACGTTACCTCTACCCATGAGATCGAGCGCCCGCGTGCGTTCTTCCAAAAGTTCGCCATCCGTCCCAAGCCCCAAGAGGATCAAGAGGACTAGAGAGCTCGCGTTGGCGGGTCAGCAAGCCGATGGGCTTGCAGGTTGACGACGCAGGCACATCGTGAGCGCAGCGCATGAGTGGCTTTGTGGCTTTGAGCGATAAAGAGATGCAAGCGGCGGCGGGTGTTGTTCCTGCCGCCGCTTTGCATATGCGTTTTGGTTGCCAAAACGCAGTCTTGTGCTGTGCTTTGGATGTTGCGATATGTGAGACAATAGGCGCGTTTTGCGCCGTTAGGGCCTTTCAACCTAATTTCCTAAACTTTGGTAGGAATTAACCGCTAGTATGTTCACGGCAAGGAGGTGATGACATGGATTTTGCAGCGATGGCACAGTATCTGCCGTTGTACGAGACCGCTATGTGGCTCACATTGCGCATCGGCTGGGTGGGCATCGTGGGTTCCATCGTCATCGGCCTCGTGGTTGCCATGATCAACCATTTCAAGGTGCCTGTCTTGCACCAGGTCACCAGGGTCTACGTGGAGCTTTTTCGCAACACGCCCCTGCTCATCCAGTTGTTCTTCTTCTACTTTGGCCTGCCGCGCATGGGCATCACCGTATCCGCAGAGGCATGCGGCATGCTGGGCGTTGCGCTTTTGGGCGGCGCCTACATGGCAGAAAGCTTTCGCGCCGGCCTTGAGTCTGTAGAACCCATCCAAACAGAGACGGCGCTGTCTTTGGGCATGAGCCGCATGCAGGTCATGCGCTATATCGTCTTGCCCCAGGCTGTGACGCTTTCCATCCAATCCTTTGTGGCAAACGTCATCTTCTTGCTCAAAGAGACCAGCGTCTTTAGCGCCATCAGCTTGATGGACCTCATGTTCGTTGCAAAAGACCTCATCGGCCTGTACTACAAGACCACCGAGTGCCTCTTCATGCTCGTCATCTTCTACCTGATCATCATCTTGCCCGTGTCCATCGTGGGCAGCATCGTGGAGAGGAGGTTGCGCCGTGGAGCTTTTGGGGATTGATGTCTTGTTCAAAGGCACTAACGCCATCCGCCTCTTGCAGGGCCTTTGGGTCTCTGTAGAGATCGGCCTCATCTCTGTGGTCATCTCCATCTTCTTGGGCCTGCTCTTTGGCGTTTTCATGACCTGGAAAAACCCTGTCGCCAAGGTCATCAGCCGCATCTATCTAGAGATCGTCCGCGTCATGCCGCAGCTCGTGCTGCTGTTTATCGTCTTCTTTGGCGCAACGCGCGTGTGGGGGCTGGATATATCGGCCGAGCTCTCCTCCATCATCGTCTTCTCTTTTTGGGGCATAGGCGAGATGGGAGACCTCGTGCGCGGCGCCTTGGTGAGCATCCCCAAGCATCAGTACGAGAGTGCGCAGGCGCTGGGCATGTCCAAAGCACAGGTCTACTACCACATCGTCTTGCCGCAGGCCGTGCGCCGCTTGATCCCCATGAGCGTCAACCTCATCACGCGCATGATCAAGACGACGTCGTTTGTGATGATGATCGGCGTGGTCGAGGTCATGAAGGTAGGCCAGCAGATCATCGAGGCCAACCGCATGACCAGCCCCAACGCTGTCTTTGGCATCTACGGCACGATCTTTTTCCTGTACTTTATCGCGTGCTGGCCGCTTAGCATGCTTGCCAGCTACCTAGAGAAGAAGTGGAGCTAACCATGACGGACGCTTTGCTTAAAATCGAGCATCTCAAGAAAGCCTACGACAATAACGTCGTTTTGAAGGACATCAACGTCGATGTCGCGCCGGGAGAGGTCATCGTCATCATCGGCCCGTCCGGCTGCGGCAAGTCGACCTTCTTGCGTTGCATCAACGGGCTCGAGCCCATCCAAGGCGGCCGCGTGAGCATCGAGGGACAGACCATCGACGGCAGCTCCAAAGACATCACCAAGCTGCGCCAACGCATCGGCATGGTGTTTCAAAGCTACGAGCTGTTCCCGCACAAGACGGTGCTCGACAACGTGATGCTCAGCCCGCTCAAGGTTCAAAAGCGCCCCAAAGACGAGGTCAAGACCCAGGCTTTGGCGTTGCTTGATCGCGTTGGCCTCAAAGATAAGGCGCAAAGCTACCCGCGCCAGCTGTCTGGCGGCCAAAAGCAGCGTGTGGCCATCGCCCGCGCCTTGGCCATGAACCCCGAGGTCATGCTTTTGGACGAGATCACGGCAGCTCTTGACCCCGAGATGGTGCGCGAGGTGCTCGACGTCATCTTGGATTTGGCGCGCGAGGGCAAGACCATGCTCATCGTCACGCACGAGATGAGCTTTGCGCGCGCTGTGGCCGACCGTGTCTTGTTCTTTGACGGCGGAGAGATCGTCGAGCAAGACATCCCAGAGAACTTCTTTGACAACCCCAAGACAGAGCGCGCCAAGAAGTTCTTGCATACCTTTGAGTTCGAGCAGGTTCGCGAGCATACGGCAGCCAATTAGCCGCTACATGGTTTTCCCAACCCGCGCCCCGGTGGTGCGGGTTGCTTGTTTATAGGGGAGAGACGGACGCTTGGGAGGAGAGAAACCCCGTTCAGGAAAAACATACCAAATTAGTAGGATTTAACTTGACCTGCGCTTGAGCAGGGCGTATTGTCTCGGCAATGCAAAAACCTAAAATCATGGAGGATTTTAGGGAATTAACTCGAGAAGGAGAGAGCAGATGAAGAAGAAGATCTTTGGAGCATTGGCGGCTGTTGCCGCTGTGGCCCTTACCGCCGGTATGCTTGCCGGCTGCGGTTCCAGCTCCAGCAGCTCTAGCAGCTCTGACAGCAGCACCAGCAGCTCCGACGCCGTTTATCGCACCCTGGATGAGATCAAAGACTCCGGCAAGATCGAGATCGGCGTCTTTAGCGATAAGAACCCCTTTGGCTACGTGGATGAGAACGGCGAGTACCAAGGCTACGACATCGAGCTGGCCCGCCAGATCGGCGAGGACTTGGGCGTCGAGGTCGAGCTCGTCTCTACCGAGGCCGCAAACCGCGTCGAGTACCTGGAGACCGGCAAGGTCGACATGATCTTGGCCAACTTCACCGTGACCGACGAGCGCGCCGAGGCCGTTGACTTTGCAGAGCCCTACATGAACGTCGCGTTGGGCGCTGTGTCGCACAAAGACCACGTCATCACCTCGCTTGACGACGTCAAAGACGAGAAGGTCATCGTCATCTCCGGCACCACCGCTGAGACCTACCTTACTGCCAACTACCCCAACCTGACCCAGCAGAAGTTCGACACCTACGCTACTGCCAAGACCGCGTTTGAGAACAACAAGAACGCCCTGTGGCTCAACGACAACACCGAGGTCATCGCCTTTGCCAACGGCAACCTGGACGAGTACGTCGTGGGTATCGAGTCTTTGGGCAACCCCGACACCATCGCCCCGGCAGTCTCCAAGGGCAATGAGACCTTGCTTGACTGGACCAACGAGGAGCTTACCAAGCTCGGTGCAGACAACTTCTTCCATGCAGATTACGAGAAGACCCTGCAGGATACCTACGGTTCTGACTACGAGGAGACCTTGGTCGTCGAGCCTGGCCAGGACAAGTAAGCACAGGCAACATACGCACCGCAAAACCTTGCAGTGCAACTTGGAGGCGGGATTAAGGTCCCGCCTCCTTTTTTGCGCGTCTGCTTGCACATGGGTGGTAGCCGCCGCCGTTAGTGCTGCTTAACGCCATATATGTCCATGTCCGTCCTGCTGCCGTGCCCGGCAAAAACGTCGCTGCGAGCTTCACTGGATTAGCTTTGCAGGTTATCCTTTAAGTTCCAGTTTCAAGACCATGACAGGACGGAGCGCATTTCGTGATAAGCGAGTCTATCATCGCCAAAGAGTGCATGAACAAGACCTTTGCACGTGCAAAAAACGTCTACAAGAACGGCGGGTTTGTCTATGCGCGCAAGGTCGACTACGAGCCCAGCTCGACTATCCTGCATGCTTGCGTAGAGAGCAGCAGCTGGAGCGACTACCCTTACGATGTGCGCGTAGATATAGACGAGGAAAACAACGCCATCTTGGATTACGAGTGCACCTGCCCGGCGCATTATCGCTATCCGGGCATGTGCAAGCATGCCGCCGCGCTTGTCTTGCTCTACAACAACCAGCCCGAGACCTTCAAGGGCTATACCGCCTTGCGCCAGACGAGCACCTCGCGTTCTATCAGCGCGCTGATAAAGCGCATGTCGGCGGCAAAGAGCGCCGCTGTGCAGACTGCCGATCCAGATACCCAGCCTGCAGGCAGCGTCTCTTTTGAATTGGAGCTGCAAGGTTCGTTTATAAGCCGCTGGGCCGCGAGCTTCAAGGTCAAAAGCGGCAAGGCAAGCTATGTTGTCAAAGACATCCAAGAGCTTTTGGACCGCGTTGCCAGCGGTGCCTACTTCGAATACGGTAAAAAGCTCGGCTTCACACACAGGCAAGACGTCTTTACCGCTCAGGCTTGGAATCTCTTGGAATGGCTGCGCGATGTCACGTCGTCTTCTAGGGGTTGGTGGCGCCAGTTTGACTGGCAAAGCGGTGGCACCAAGCGCTATCTGTATCCTTCTGCAACTCAAACCATCGAGCTTCTCGACCTCTTTGAAGGCACGTCGATCAACTTCTCCGAAGACGAGCGCCTGGTCAAGACAATGCGTCCCATGAGGATCGTCAACCACAACCCTAAGCTCGGCATTAGGATCGAGGCCCTAGAAGAGGGTGGTTATCACATCGAGCGCGGCGATTTCTTTGGTTTTCTCTACGACCAAAGGACGCTTTACGCATGGGACGAGCGCAGCTTCTACCATTGCGACAGCAAGATGAGCGCCTGCGGGGATTTCCTGCTTAGCGTCTACGCATCGGGAGAAGACCTTCTGGTTGTGGGTGACGAGGACATGCCCGCCTTTTGCAGCGCTGTGCTGCCGGTTTTGGAGGACGGCATCGACGTGGATGCCCCCAGCGAGCTTGATGCCCTCAAGCCAGTCGAAGGGAAGCTGGAGTTTTACCTCGATGCATCCGCAGGGCAGGCGGAATGCCTTGCAAAAGCACTTTACGGGCAGGCGGATTACAACCTGCTCAAGACGGGAAACGAACCCGGCAAGCCCACGCGCGACGAGGCGCTTGAGGGCTTGGGTCGAACCGTCGTCGCCCGGTATCTGCAAGATGTGGATGATGAGTACGTTGCCCACACGATAGACGACGACGCGATGGCGCGCTTGCTCTTCTACGGCGTCGACGAGCTGCGCCGCTGCGGAGACGTCTTCACGACCGACGCCTTTGACCGCCGCAAAGCGGCAAGCAGGCCTTCGGTCTCTGCGGGGCTTTCTGTTAAGAGCAATCTCATCAACCTCACGGTGAGTGCTGATGAGATGACGCCGTCAGAGATTGCGGCGCTGCTTGCCAGCTATCAGAACAAGAAGAGCTACCACAAGCTCAAAGACGGCAGCTTTGTCAATCTGGCCGATGCCTCTCAAGACGAGCTAGACGATCTTGAGCGCCTATGCGCCATTGCGCAGGAGCTTGGCGTTGACGCAAGCGCTCTTGCAAACGGCACCACCAGCGTGCAAACCTACAACGCCTTTGTGTTAGACGAGCTTGCCCAAGACGAGGCTAAAGACGCGAGCTTTAGGGAGTTCATCGACAACTTCAACGACCTTGAGCATCGCGACTATAGGCTGCCAAGCCAGCTGCAGGGTGTTTTGCGCCCGTATCAAGAGGAGGGTTTTGCCTGGCTGTCTACGCTGGCAGATACAGGCCTGGCGGGCATCTTGGCCGACGAGATGGGCTTGGGCAAGTCTTTGCAGACCATCAGCTTGCTTTTGAGCCGTGCAAGCGAGCTTGCCGAGCACCCGGCTTTGATCGTCTGCCCAGCCAGCTTGGTGTACAACTGGCTGGCCGAGTTTGGCAAGTTTGCTCCGTCGCTAAAGGTGGCTGTTTTGGCCGGTGTCAAGGCCTCTCGTATGGAGGTTTTGGCCGATGGAACCTTTGACGTGCTCATCACAAGCTACGACACCTTGCGCATCGATATTGCCGATATGTCGCAGCTGGTCTTTGCGTACCAGGTCATCGACGAGGCGCAGTACATCAAAAACCACACGACCAAGGCCGCTAAGGCCGTCAAGGCCGTGGTGTCGCAACACCGCATTGCGCTTACGGGCACGCCCATAGAGAACCGCTTAAGCGAGCTGTGGAGCATCTTTGACTACCTCATGCCCGGCATGCTGGGATCGTACAAGCGTTTCAAAGAGCTTTACGAGACGCCTATCATCGGCGGTGACGAGGAGATCTCGCGTCGCCTGCGCGCCAAGGTGGGGCCGTTTATCCTGCGCCGTCTTAAAGCCGATGTGCTGTCTGATCTGCCCGACAAGCTGGAGACGGTCATCCACGCAAAGCTCGAAGGCGAGCAGGCCAAGCTCTACGAGGCACACGAGACAAGGCTGCGCCAATCGCTTGCGCACACAAGCGACGACGACCTCAAGACGGGCAAGATCGCCGTTTTAGCAGAGCTCACCAAGCTGCGCCAGATCTGCTGCGACCCCAGGCTGCTGTATGAAAGCTACAAGCAGCATGCTGCCAAGATGGGCGCTATCTGCGAGCTGGTCCAAAACGCCGTGGACAACGACCAAAAGGTCTTGGTGTTCTCCCAGTTCACGAGCTTTTTGGGCCTCATCGCCAACGAGCTGGACGCGCGCAAGTTGTCGCACTACACCATCACGGGCGCGACGCCCAAGCTGGAGCGCATGAGGCTTGTGGAGCAGTTCAACGGCGACGACGTCCCTGTGTTTCTCATCAGCCTCAAGGCGGGCGGTACGGGCCTCAACTTGGTGGGCGCAAGCGTTGTCATCCATGCAGACCCTTGGTGGAACGCTGCGGCGCAAAACCAAGCGACCGACCGCGCTCATCGCATAGGCCAGACGCGCGATGTGAGCGTCTTCAAGGTCATTGCCGATGGGACTATAGAGGAGCGCATCCTTAAGCTGCAGGAGGCAAAAAGCGACCTTGCCGATGCCGTGCTCGCGGCCGACGGGGCGAGCTTGGGCTCGCTGTCTCGCGACGAGCTCATCGCGTTGCTCAGCGAAGATTAGAGGCGTTGGCAGACGATGTAGCCGCGAGAGCCCGGAGCCTCGCGTAGCGATGCAGGGTATAGCGCTGTCTGCTGTCTGCTGCGACATGCGGACTTTGGCTTGCAGGATTCATCTCACCGCGGGGATTGGGCGGGTGCTTAACCACGGGGGGCGTTTCATTGCTCGCCCGTGTAGGCCTCTGTTGGCTGCAAGATTATGAGTCTGCTTTTGCCCTTTTTTGGTAGGTTTTGGCAGGGGTTGTAGTCGAAGAATCTGTATGTGGTCCCCATTTGAGCATTTGACAACGGATATGAACGATTT
>CAVAPV010000002.1:15180-77636 GCA_963590525.1 Agathobacter rectalis | reverse complement strand
TCAAGAAGAGCTCGGCGTCAAAGCGATCTGTTGCCTCGACGCATCCGGGGGCCGCAGCAAAATCCCCGGGTCTGACTTCGTCGCAGGAGAGGTCTGCAAGGCAGATAGCCACGCGGTTTCCCGCGCATGCAGATGAGGTGTCTTTGCCGTGCACCTGGATAGACCTGACCTTGCTGCGTTTTTGCTGGGGCAAGATCTCAAGCTCGTCTCCCACGTGCACCGTGCCCGACCACAAGGTGCCGGTGACCACGGTGCCAAAGCCCTTGACGGTGAACACGCGGTCTATGGGGTAACGCACCTTGCCTTGGGGCTTGGTACGCTCGGAATGCGACAAGGTGTCGTCTAAGACTTGCTTGAGCTCGTCAAGCCCTTGGCCGGTGATACTTGAGCAGCATACGACAGGCGCGCCTGCAAACGAGGTCTTCTCAAGCGCGGTAGAGACTTCCTCGGCTACAAACTGCGCCCAGTCCTCATCGACCATATCGACCTTGGTCAAGGCTACGACGACGTTTTGCACGCCCAAAAGCTCCAGCACGGCGATGTGCTCAACCGTTTGGGGCATGACGCCGTCGTCTGCTGCGATGACGAGCAAGGCGACGTCGATTCCCGTGGCACCGGATACCATCTGCCTCACAAAGCGCTCGTGTCCGGGGACGTCTACCACGCCCACTTTGCGCCCGCTGGGCAAGGTGAGCTGGGCAAAGCCCAAGGCGATGGTGATGCCGCGCTCCTTTTCTTCTGCCAAGCGGTCTGGGTCTGTTCCGGTGAGGGCCTTGACCAGGGACGACTTGCCGTGGTCGATGTGGCCTGCGGTGCCCAAGATGAGGTCGGTCTTTGCCATGGGGTTTGCTCCTAAAGAGGGTTTGCACGCCTGCGGTGCCTGTTTGCTACAGGCGACTATAAGGTATCGTCCGTGTTAAATTGCCCCGCACGGCTGCTAAATAGGTAAATAACGGCTGCGAGCAGCTAGCCAAGGCTATATACTCACACGCGTTTTGCATTTGCGACATCTAGTTTGGGAGTAAACCTCATGTCAGACACCGATACCGGCAAGGACTTGAAAGCCAAGCAGTCCGCGCCTAAGAAAAAGAAGCTGAGCATGACGACGTGGATTCTCATCTCGTTGGCTGCCGGCATTGTTTTTGGCCTGGTGCTCAACTCGATTTTGCCCGAGGAGTCCGCCTTTAGCGACATCTTCATCGATGGCATCTGCTATGTGATCGGCCAGGGATTTATCCGCCTCATGCAGATGATCGTTGCCCCGCTGGTTCTTTGCTCCATCGTGTGCGGTGCAGCGTCTATGTCCGATCCTAAGATGCTGGGCAAAGTGGGCGGCGGCACCATCCTCATGTACTTGATCACCACGGCTGTGTCGATCTGCATCGCCATCGCCCTGGCCAACATCACCAACCCCGGTCTGGGTCTGGATCTAGGCTCCATCTCCCAAAGCGAGGTTACGACAACGGCCGAGGATACAGACTTCAAGACCACGCTGCTCAACATCATCCCCACCAACATCTTTGGCGCGCTGGCCGACGGCACCATGCTGCAGATCATCTTCTTTGCGCTCATCTTGGGCTTCTTGCTGGGCATGCTGGGCAAGAAGGTGGCCACCGTCAACCGCTTCTTCACCCAGTTCAACTCCATCATGATGGCTATGATCAGCCTCATCCTCAAGGTTGCACCCTTGGGCATCTTCTGCCTGATCACGCGTACCTTTGCCAACCTGGGCATCTCCGGCATCCTGCCCATGCTCAACTTTATCGTGACCACCTACATTGGCTTGCTTTTCATGCTGCTCGTGGTCTTCATGCTCATCCTCTTCGTGTTCACGCGCCTCAACCCTCTGCACTTCCTCAAGAAGTTCTGGCCCGTCATGGTCTTCGCGTTTTCTACCAGCTCCTCTAACGCAACCATCCCGCTCAACATGGAGACGCTTAACAAGCGCGTTGGCGTCGACCCCAGGATCTCTTCGTTTACCATCCCCTTGGGCGCTACCATCAACATGAACGGCACGGCTATCATGCAGGGCGTGGCAGTCGTCTTTGCCGCCCAGGCCTTTGGCATCGACCTCACCATGTCCCAGCTCGTCACCGTCGTCGTCACGGCCACTGCGGCCTCTATCGGAACGGCAGGCGTTCCTGGCGTTGGTACCATCATGCTCACCATGGTCTTTAGCTCCGTTGGCCTGCCTGTCGAGGCTGTGGCCATGATCATGGGCATCGACCGCATCCTTGACATGGGCCGTACCGCCATCAACATCACCGGCGACGCCGTGTGCACCACGGCCATCGCCAACATGGTGGGCATGCTTGATCGCGACGTGTTCCGCGACGACACCATCGCCGAGGTCAACGCAGACGATCTCGAGGCAACCGACCCCGCCGATTACGACGATTACGTCGTGCCCGACGAGGGCAAGACCGAGATCGGCGAGACAGGGGACCCGGATAAGTTCGCGCATTTGGACTATCCTGCTGCTGCTCCCAGGGACTAAGCTCCTTCTCGATAAGCATTGATTATTGGCGGCGCGCTGGCCTTGCGGTTGGCGCGCCGCTTGCGTCTGTATTGCTCGCGGCTGCGTTATGCCATGCGCTGCTGGAGCCGTATGCGCGTGATATCGCGTTACCTTGTCATCCAAAGGGGAAACGTCTGCCATGCTTTTTTGCAGGCGGATTTGCTTTGAGCTATGTCCAAAGGGGAAGGGCGCTTCATAGCGGAAAGGTGCTTGATGATCTATCTCGATAACGCTGCAACGACCATGGTCAAGCCACCCGAGGTCATCGAAGCCGTGACGACGGCGATGCAGAGCTTTGGCGGGGTAGGCCGCGGTGTGCACAGCGCCTCCTTATCGGCCGCCATGGCCGTCTTCGAGGCGCGCGAGCAAGTCGCAGAGCTTTTTGGCGCACCTGATGCGAGCCGCGTTTGCTTTTGCGCAAACGCCACCCAAGCTTTGAACACCGCCATCTTTGGCATGGCAGACCCCGGCGATCACATCGTCACCACCTATGCGAGCCACAACTCCGTGTTGCGCCCGCTCTATTATCTCAACGAGCTTTACGGCAACGGCATAGCCGCGGTAAAGCATGCCCCAGACGGCTCTTTGGACCTGGGGGCCTTTGAGCGCGCTTTCGAGTCGAGCACGAGGCTCGTCGTCATCACCCATGCTTCCAACCTCACCGGAGACATCTACGATGTTGCTGCATTGGCAGAGGTCGCCCATGCCTACGGCGCCCGCGTTATCGTGGATGCTGCCCAGACAGCCGGTGTCGAAAACGTCGACATGCGCGAGCTGGGTGCCGATGTCATCTGCTTTACCGGCCATAAGGGCCTTATGGGGCCTCAGGGCACAGGAGGCCTCGTTTTTGGCCGCGACGTCGAGATAAGACCGCTTATGGTGGGCGGCTCCGGCTCTCACAGCTTCGAGATGGAGCATCCCGCAGAGTATCCGGATCATCTCGAGGCAGGCACGCTCAACAGCCATGGCATCGCCGGTTTGGCTGCCGGTGTGCGTTTTGTGAGGCAGACGGGCATCGAGACCATCGCCAAGCACGACCGCAAGCTCGCGCAGCGTTTTTGCGATGGGCTCGAGTGCATCCCCGGCGCCAAGCACTATGGCGGCGCCATATCTGCCAGGACCGGCGTCGTGGCCATGAACATCGGCTCTTTGGACTCGGCCTTTGTGGCAGACGCGCTTGCCAACGACTACGGCATCTGCACGCGCGCCGGCGCCCACTGCGCCCCGCTCATGCACAAGGCCATCGGAACCTGCGACCAAGGTGCGGTGCGCTTTAGCTTTGGGTGGTATAACACGCCGCAAGACGTGGACGCGGCGCTTAACGCGCTGGCCCATATTGCAGCGGATAACCGTTAGGATAGCGATACTACCCAGCTCCGCTTTGCGGCATTGGGCTTTGGCATAAGGCAACATGGCGCCAAGGTGCGCGCCTGCTCGTTCTAGAAAGGACATCTCATGGTAGAACTCGACGGTTTTGGCAAGGCTTGCCCCATGCCCTTGGTCATGGTCAAAAAAGAGATCGACAAGGGCAACACAGACATCTGCATCAAGGTTGACAACGACACCGCAGTCAAAAACATCACCCGCTTGGCAAAGAAGAAGGGTCTGGGCCATGCGGTCGAGGCCATCGACGGCGGCTTTGCGATCACTATCGGCGGCGAGCTTGGCCCAGAGGCCGCAGCAGAGCAAGTGCCTGCTAGCTGCGGTGTGAGCGGTAACGCATGCGGCTACAGCGTCTTTATCGGCAAGGACTTTGTGGGCGATGGAGACCGCGAGCTTGGCCGTAACCTCATGAAGATGGCCATCTACACGCTCAACCAGGCAGAGGTCGCCCCTATGAACCTCCTGTTTATGAACGCCGGCGTCAAGCTCTTGTGCGGCGACGAGCCCCAGGTCATCGACAGCGTCAAAGAGATGATGGAGAAGGGCACGGACGTCTTGGTCTGCGGCACCTGCCTCAACTTCTTTGGCATCACCGACGAGCTCAAGGTGGGTGAGGTTTCCAACATGTATGACATCTTGGAGCGCATGCACGAGTCCTCCAAGGTCATTACGCTGTAAGAGGGGCTGCTTGTGGTCGTCATCGCGTTTGAGTCGACGCATGCGGCTATGGCCGCTCAAAAGCTTTTGGCAGGCATCAGGTTTGACGTCATTCCCACGCCGTCTGATATCTCGGCTAGCTGCGGGATATCGCTGCGCATCGCAGATGATCTGATAGAAGAGGCGCTCTCGTGCCTTGATGAGCGCCCGGACATTGCCTGCCAGGCAAGCTGGCATTACCGCTAAAGGCAAGCCGGCACTTACAGCAACCGTGTGTTTCAAGACACCGTCTGGGATCTTCCAGGCGGTGTCTTTTGCATTAATTCTCAATCTTCTTTTAATTTAAGCTGTTTTTGCCTTTACCATATGCTTCAAGGGAAGACGCGCCTGCACTCACGATGCTGCAGGCCCGTTATGAAGGGATCTCTCATGATGCACAACGTTTCTTTGCATCGCTTTTCTCGTGTTGCCGCCTTGGCTTTTGCCTGCGGTGCTTTTACCTGCCTGGGGGCCGGCACGGCTTTTGCAACCGGTGTAGCCGTGCAGACCGATGCAACACCAGCACCGTCACTTGCGAGTTTTCTAACTTGCGAGAAAACTGCACCATCACCATGGGCAAAGTCGTCGCCTATAAGACCGCTCAAGATTATGCGGACAAAAAGGGCGTTGAAGTTCCTGTTGAATACATCCAAGAGCTCACGCCCGAGCGCGCTGTCTTCACGGACCTTCCCGAGGGGTCTTCTCACTACTGTTTTAAGATCTACTACCACTATGTCTATAACAACGGTGGAATCTCTGGTGATGACGTCATCACGCTGTTGAGTCCTGTTACCGTTGCCGATAAGACTAGCAACTTGAAGATCATGAGCCAGTACAACGCCTCCAAGAATTTGTACTTTAGCTTCAAGAACCCGGGTAGCTACTTTGGCTACGAGGTCAAGCTCACAGGCAAAGACGGCAAGAAGAAGACGCTCAAATACGACTCCGGCTATATGGTGCCTAACTCATCTAAAACAGTTCAGACAAACTCGCTCAAGACGGCACTTAACCAGGTTTATACGGCTCAAGTGCGTACCTACATCAAGGTAGGAGAGGACAAGAAGACCAAGAAGTATTCCGAGTGGTCTGACACTACGCTGCTGGTGCCGCAACCCAGCATGAGCGGTAAGAAGTATTCCACCTATGCCAAGGCAACCTGGAACAAGATCAAGGGTGCCAAAAGCTACACTGTCTATGCCTCTACCAAGTCCAACAAGGGCTACAAGAAGGTGACCTCCACCGCCAAGACCAGCTGCACCATCAAGAAGGTAGCCGGTAAAGCCATGAAAGCTGGCAAAGAGTATTACTACTACGTTGTCGCAAATGCCAAGTACAAGGGCAAGACCTACACCTCGCCTGCTTTCTACTATTGCTACTCTCATTAGATTTACGCTGCGTATAGCGTAGGTTTTGGGCGGCTGCGGCCTTGAGGCTGCAGCCGCTCTTTGTGTATCTGGCACAGGGGAGGTTTTGGTTCTTGAGCGTGCTGGGTGGTGCGTTGGTAAGAACGCGCTCTTGCGATCTGCATGAGCGCGGTTTGCTGCCGCTTGCGAGCTTTGCGTGCGCACATGCGCTTGCAACCCTTTGCACTGCCCGTCCGCGCGCTTTACTGTAGGCTTAAAGAGAACGCATCTGTGGGAGAGGGGGATAGCGCACATGTTGGATGCAATCATCGATATGCCGCCTAAAGCCCAGGCGGTCCTTGACATGCTGGAACAGGCGGGCTTTGAGGCATATGTTGTGGGAGGATGCGTGCGCGACGCCCTCATGGGCCGTACCCCCAACGATTGGGATATCACCACTAACGCGCTGCCGCATCAGGTGCGTGAGGTTTGCGATGCTGCTGGCTTTGCGGTCTTTGACACCGGCATAGAACACGGTACTGTTACCGTGCATGTCGACCATGAGCCCTTTGAGGTGACCACCTACCGTGCCGACGGCTCCTATAGCGATGGTCGCCATCCAGACAGCGTCACGTTCTTGCAAAGCATTGAAGGCGACCTTTTGCGTCGTGACTTTACGGTAAACGCCATGGCATACTCCCCTGCACGGGGCCTGGTAGACGTGACGGGTGGCCAGGAGGATCTGCATCGCCGCCGTTTGCGTTGCGTGGGCGATGCACATAAGCGCTTTGCTGAAGACGGCCTGCGCATCATCCGCGGCGTACGCTTTGCAAGCGTATTGGGGTTTGAGATAGAGCTAAACACGGCCCAGGCGATACATGAGGACCGTCACCTATTAGAGCAAGTGGCGCTTGAGCGCACCAGCGCGGAGTTTATCAAGCTCATCTGCGGGCCTGCGGCTGTTAGGATGTTGCTCGAATACCGCGATGTGGTAGCGGTTTTCCTGCCGCAACTTGAGCCTGAGTTTGGCTTCAAACAGCTTAGCCCCTACCACATCTACGATGTCTGGGAGCACAGCGTGCGTACCTGCGGAGTCATAGCGCCGCAGCCGCACCTGCGCTTGGCGGCCTTGCTCCACGATGTGGGCAAGCCCTCGTGCTTTTTTACCGATGATAACGGCTGCGGGCATTTCTACGGCCATGCACAGGCTGGCGCCCCCATAGCAGATGACATCTGCCGCACGCTCAAGCTCTCCAACGCGATGCGCAAAAGCGTGGTCACGTTGGTAGAAAACCATGATCGCAACCTGCCGCAGACGGCAAAGTCCATGCGGCGCATGATAGTTGCCCTGGGGCCTGATGCCTGTCGTGACCTCTATGCGCTCTTTGCTGCCGACAAGCTTACTCATAGCGGGCTTAACCAGGTAGAGAACATGCAGGCACTTGAGCGCTCCAAGGAGCTCTTCGAGCTCACGCTGGCGAGCATGACTGCGTTTTCCGAGCGAGACCTCGCCATCGACGGCCGCGATCTTATCCAATTGGGTTTTGAGGCTGGACCTGTTTTGGGACGTATCAAGCGCGAGATGTTCTCTCTCGTGGTAGACGGTGAGCTTGCCAACATGCGCGAGGACCTTATCGCTTGGGCTCAAACCCAGCTGGAGAGCTAAGGGTATCGCAGCTCTCTCGAGTAGGTCTTTGCTGGTTGCGATGCGCCAATTGTTGCGCTCTGCTCTCTTCTTGCACATATCGCCGATTGGAACGTGCCTACCTACGTCAATCTCATATGATGGAGTTGTGACTTTTATCGGCCACTTGAAGATGGAGGAGTTCTTAATGAGAAAAGGCTCGTTTGCCTTGTGCATGAGGCGCACAGCGGTTTTGGCCTTTGCGACGGTTGCCGTTGCCGCGTCTGCCGCGTTGGCTGTGCCCGCATCTGCCATGGCGGCAGACAGCGTGGGGTCCGCTTGCTACTACAAATCCAAAGACGGGATGGCGCTTCCCATCGTCGGCACCTTTACCAGCGTCGACGACCTTTTGAGCAAGGGTCTGAGCATCGCCAAGGACTCGGGCACCTACAAGGTGGTCTTCACGCTCAATGCCGATTGGAACACCCGCAACTACGGCATGATCGACATCCCGGAGGGCTCCAACGTGGAGTTCCGCCTCAACGGCCACATGCTCGACCGCGACCTTGCAGACAGCACCTACTACGGCAAGGGTAGCGGCGAGGTGTTTCGCGTGCGCAAGAACGCGACGCTTTCCGTTGACGGCGGTGGCATGGATTACTACCACAAGGGCACGCTCAGCCATAACGGCAGGTTTTGGGAGAGCAGCTCCAACGGCAGCGACCTGATCTTTGGCGGTCTTATCGCCGGCGGTGCCAACGACACCCTCGACGCTGCGGGAGGCATATCCCTTTATGGCGAAAACTCCAAGGCCTACCTCAAAAACGTCACCCTGGCCGGCAACGTGGCAGACACCCTCTTGGGCGTGCATGGCCTGGGCGGCGGCGTCTACCTGCACGGGGACAACAGCTACCTGGAGCTCGACTGCGCCAAAATCGTCTACAACCACGCGGAGCTCTCCGGCGGCGGCATCTACGCGGATGGCAAGAACGCCACCGTCGTCGCCAAAAACGGCAGCTCGGTGAGCAGCAACTCGGCCGAGCAGTTTGGCGGCGGCATCTCGCATGACGCCAAGGGTGGATCGATTACCTTCACAGACAGCGCGATCGCCAACAACATCGCCAACGGCACCGGAGCTGGCATCTACGACACCGGTGCGGGAACTACCTATGCGCTGGAGAATTCCTCTATCTCCAAAAACGTCAACACCGGCACCTATTCGTGGATGGTGGCAGATCTTAGGGGCGACGCCGGCGGCGTGTACCTGGGCGACACTGCGACCTTTAGCATGACCAAGGGTTCCAAGATAAGCTCCAACAGCGCCAGGATCGCTGCCGGCATCAGCATGGAGGAAGAAGACTCGCACCTGATTATGGACGGCGCAAGCGTTATAGAGAACAACGCTGCCACAGAGGACGCTGGCGGCGTGTGCCTTATGCAAGACATGCAGACCATCGTGATGAAGGGCGGCTCTAAGATCTGCGGCAACACTGCCGTCAACGGCGCCGGAGTGTATATCGCGTATGGCGGATCGATGTATAACGGCAACATCCGCATCCAGCTGGAAGATTCGAGCTCTATCTCAGGCAACACGGCATCACAAAAAGGCGGCGGCGTCTACGACGAGTTCTCTAACCATACCCATGTCTACTCCAATGACAAGACGGGCGCTATAAGCGGCAACAAAGCCAACAAAGGCGCTGGTTTTTACGCAGACAGGGATGCTGTTTGTCTCACCGATATCTCCATAACCGGCAACAGCGCAACCAAGGAACATGGCGGCTATTACTCTGCCTACCACTCCGGCTGCACGCTTAGGGGCACGGTAAAGATCAGCGGCAACTACGCAGACGGCAAGAAAAGCGACCTTGCCATCATCAACGCGTATCTTTTGCTGGACAGCTCTAACTACATCACGTCTGCCAGCCGTATAGGCCTCGACGTTGCGGGATCCGGTCGCTCCGGCAAAAACGTTGTCTGGACCGTTTTTTCCAACAAGGGCCAGCTGGACAAGCTCGACTCTGCATATACCACGGTGTTTGCCTGCGACGACACATACCACAAGGTAGTGCGCCAAGAGGATAGCCTTGTGGTCAAAGAGGGCTACGACTTTCCCTCTATAGACTTTGACCCCAGTGATCTGTATCCCGGTGGCGATTACCCCGACGGCACAGATGGCATAAGCGACGAGGTCCTTGCCAAGTACATGGCTAGCATCAAGGTAGCTGGCGTCAAGCTCGCCTCTACCAAGAAGGGCAAGGTCAAGGTTTCCTGGAGCACGTTTGCCGTCAAGGTGGATGGCTTCAAAGTACGCTGCGCTTCTAGCAAGGCAAAGCTCTCCAACAACAAGGGCAAGCTGGTCAAAGCAAAGGGCGCTGGCAAGAAGACCGTCACCGTCAAAGGCCTCAAAAGCGGTGAGAAGCGCTTCTTCAAGGTGCGCGCTTACAAGGTTATAGACGGCAAGACCTGTTACTCCGCGTGGTCCAAGGTCAAGGCTGTCAAGGTCAAGTAGCGCTTGCCAACCCAAGCGCTTGCGCTTTGCGGTACAATTTTGAGCATCTGTACACAATCCTTTGGAAAGGAACAGACCGTGGAAGAAATGCAGCTTTCCGTTGAGGCTTCCCCCGAGAAGCTCGGTGGCGTCTACGCCAACGCATCTATCGTCTCTACCACCGGCGCCGAGAGCCGCGTCGACTTTCTTTATGTCGACCATGCCAACGCCGACGACGGCGAGGTTCCCGCGTATCTCGTCAGCCGCGTGATCATGCCCACTACCGAGCTTGCCCACCTGGCCGAGACCCTCAACGACCATATTGCCAAGCACCTCGAGCAGGGCATGTAGGACACGGCCTGCCGAGGGAAGGCGAGGGGCTGCCTTGGTGCAGCCCCTTTCCATCTGCTTGCGCAAACTGTGTAGGGACGCTTCGCTACCTTGTGCTGCAAGGCACGGCTAGCGGGACGCCCCTACATAGGTTTGCACGAGTTTGATGGGCAGCCGTGCCCGCAGCAAATCAAGCGCGATACAGCAAAAGGTTGAGAGAATGTCTGACAAACCAAACTACAAGAACACGATGAACCTCCCCAAGACCTCCTTCAAGATGAAGGCAGGCTTGCCCCAGCGCGAGCCCGAGCGTCTCAAGAAGTGGGAGGAGATGGATCTTTACGCCAAGGTCTTGGAGGCCAACAAGGACAACGAGCCGTTCATCTTGCACGACGGCCCGCCGTATGCCAACGGCCCCATCCACATCGGCCATGCCTTCAACAAGATCCTCAAAGACATCATCGTCAAGTACAAGTCCATGCGCGGCTATTTTGCCCCGTACGTGCCGGGCTGGGACTGCCATGGCCTGCCTATAGAGAACAAGGTCGAAGACCAGCTGGGCAAAGAGAAGATGGCCAAGATCGACACGCCCACCTTCCGCAAGATCTGCCGCGACTATGCCACCAAGCAGCTCGACGGCCAGCGCAAGGGTTTTGTGCGCCTGGGCGTGGGCGGCGAGTGGAACAACCCCTATCTCACCTACCTGCCCGAGTACGAGGCCGGCAATATCCAGATCTTCAAGAAGCTCTATCTTGACGGCAGCGTGTACCGCGGCCGCAAGCCCATCCACTGGTGCAGCCACTGCCATACTGCTTTGGCCGAGGCAGAGATCGAGTACGGCGACGAGGTGAGCCCCTCCGTCTACGTCAAGTTCTTCTTCACGCAGATGCCTGCCGCCTTTGCTGCTTCTGCACAAGCAGCCGGTTTGGGCGATGCCCGCGCTGCTGTGGTCATCTGGACTACCACGCCGTGGACGCTTCCCGCTAACCAAGCCGTGAGCCTGTCTCCCGATGCCGATTACGTGGTCGCCATCGTCGACGGCCAGCTTTTGGTCATGGCCGAGGAGCTCTCTGGTGCTTTGGCCCAAACGGCTGGTTGGGGAGAGCTTGCCTTCTTGCAGGCCGATGGCGATACCCTGCGTTTCAAGGGCACGGCGCTTGAGGGCTGCACTTATGCTCATCCTGTGCTCGACGGTGAGTGCGGCGTGGTCATCTGCGGCACGCATGTCACGCTCGACGCCGGCACCGGCGCTGTCCATACGGCTCCCGGCCATGGCGTTGACGACTACAAGGTCTGCCAGGCCCACGGCATCAAGGACATCAAGATGCCCGTGGACGACGAGGGCCGCTTCTATGCCGGCAGCTGCCGTTGGGAGGGCCTGACCACAGACGAGGCCAATCCCCAGATCATCGATTATCTGCGCGAGCAGGGCACGCTGGTGGCGCATGTCAATATCAACCACAGCTACCCGCACTGCTGGCGCTGCCACGAGCCGGTAATCTTCCGTGCCACCACCCAGTGGTTTGTCTCTATGGACGACACCGGCCTGCGCGCTAAGGCAACAGACGCCATCCAAAACGACGTCAAGTGGTATCCCAACTGGGCTTCCAACCGCATCGGCGCCATGGTGGCCGACCGCCCGGATTGGTGCATCAGCCGCCAACGCTATTGGGGCGTGCCCATCCCCGTGTTCAAGTGCGATGCCTGCGGCGAGACCGTGGCAACCGAGTCCACCTTTGACGCCGTCATCGAGCTCTTCAAGACCAAGGGCGCGGATGCTTGGTACAGCTGCGAGCCTGCAGAGTATCTGCCTGCAGATACCTGCTGCCCCCATTGCGGTGCCGGCATCGCCAGCATCAAGCCGGAAAACGACGTTTTGGACGTTTGGTGGGAGAGCGGCGTGAGCCACACCAGCGTTTGCGAGGCGCGCGATTACCTGCGCCGCCCTGCAGACGTCTACCTCGAGGGCAGCGATCAGCACCGCGGCTGGTTCCAGTCCTCGCTGCTCACAAGCGTGGCAGCCTACGGCATCCCGCCGTATAAAAACGTCATCAGCTGCGGCTTTACTTTGGATAAAGACGGCCGAAAGATGTCCAAGAGCCTGGGCAACACCGTCGACCCGGCAGATGTCACCTCTACCTTGGGTGCCGATGTCTTGCGTTTGTGGGTTGGGTCTATCGACTACAGCCAAGACGTCTGCATCGGCGACGAGATCTTGCAGCGCACCAGCGAGGCCTACCGTCGTATCCGCAACACATACCGCTACCTGCTCTCCAACCTCTACGACTTCACGGCCGATGATTACGTGAGCGCAGACGAGATGCTCGAGACGGACAAGTGGGCGCTTGCGCGTTTGATGGAGCTTGCCGCCAAGGTGACCTCCTTCTACGACAACTACAGCTTCCACACCGTCTACCACGCTTGGTACGACTTCATCGTGGCCATCAGCTCCGAGTACTTTGACGCTGTCAAAGACCGCCTGTACTCCGATGCCGCAAAAAGCGTCGAGCGCCGCAGCGCCCAAACGGTGCTGGCTAACATGCTCGAGGTCATGGTGCGCCAGCTGGCACCTATCCTCACCTTTACGGCAGACGAGGTCTGGGAGGACTACCCGCAGGGCTTGCGCGGCAAGGACCACGCCGCAAGCGTGCAGCTGGCCGGTTGGTTTGGTCAAGAGGACTTCAAGCCGCAGATCGATGCGCAAGAGCGCGAGCAGCTGCTCGCAGACTTCGAGGTCGTTATGAGCGCCCGCGCCGCCGCAACCAAGGCCATGGAGGACAACAAGGCCGCCTTGGGCATCACCAAGACGCAAGAAGCGGCCGTTTGCATCAGTGCGCCCGCAGACCAGTTGGCTGTGCTTACCGCACGTGGCTGCGAGGCTTTGGCGGAGCTCTTCATCGTCTCCAAGGTCACTTTGGAGGAAGCAGACGAGCTTGCCGCTACGGTGAGCGTTGCGGCTGGCGACAAGTGCCCGCGCTGCTGGAATGTCCGCGATCTGGGGGCAGACGGTCTTTGCCCCCGTTGCCACGAGGTTGTCGATGCATTTGAACCGCAAGACTAGCCTTGCGTTGTTTGCCGTCCTTGCGGCGGCAGGCATCGCTTTGGACCGCATCGTCAAGGTTTGGGCCGCAAACAGCCTGACCTTGAACGATGCGGTTGGCGGGCCCGATTTTGGGCTTGTCAAGATGATGCTCGTCCACAACGAGGGCGCGGCGTTTTCCATAGGGCAGGGCCATCAAACCGTCTTCGTCGTGCTCGCTGCTGTTATCGTTGCCGGGATTATCGCCAGCTTGGTTATCATCAAAGAGCACAAGCTCATCGAGGTGGTCGGCTTGGGGCTTATAGCGGCAGGGGCTGTGGGCAACGTGATAGATCGCGTCTGCGACGGTTATGTCGTCGATATGATCGCAACGACCTTTATCGACTTTCCGGTTTTCAACGTGGCCGACATCTGCGTTTGCACCGGGGTCGCGCTCTTTGTCATCTACGTCTTGTTTTTCATGGACTTCGACCAAGATGATAAAGACGGCGCATCGCGCAACAAGTAAGGTTAAGGCAAACAGACGGGATACAGGCAAGCAAAGGGCATTTAAGCAGTGACAGAGTCGTTTACGCATATCGTTACCGATGAGGAGCAGGGTACGCGCCTTGACGCTTTGGTGGCAGGTTTGGGCATAGAGGCCATTGCCAGCCGCAGCGCCGTCGTGCGCCTGATAGAAAGCGGGCGCATCCTCGTAAACGACCAAGCTGCAACCAAGAAGCGCTTGGTTTTGGCAGGCGATGTGCTGCACATAGAGGTTCCGCCTCGTAGCGGCGAGCCTGCGGCCATCAAGCCTGCCTACGATATCCCCTTGGATATCCGCTATGAGGATGAACATATCATCGTCTTGTCCAAGCAGGCGGGTCTTGTATGCCATCCTGCGCGCGGTCATTACGACGACACGCTGGCTAACGCGCTTGTCGCGCATTGCGGTATCTCCAACCTGGGCGTTGTACAGGGCGAGGACAGGCCCGGCATCGTGCACAGGCTCGACCGCGACACAAGCGGGCTTATGCTTGCCGCCAAGACGGACCTTGCCGCGGCCAAGCTCCAAGACGATATCCGGCTGCGTTTGGTGGATAGGCGCTATTGCACGCTCGTGCATGGTAGCTTTGCCGCTGATAACGGCATGGTCGATGCACCGATTGGCCGCCATGACCGCGACCGCACGCGCATGGCCGTGACCATCGACGCAAGCAGCCGCAGCTCCATCACTACCTTCAACGTGCTCGAACGCTTTGAGGCAAGCCGTATCGACGATGGCTACAGCCTGCTGGAGTGCAAGCTCTACACGGGGCGCACGCATCAGATCCGCGTGCACATGTCCTATACCGGGCATCCCGTTGTTGGAGACCCGGTCTACGGGCGCGCCGCCAACGTCAAGGCACGCAACCGCGACAACGCCCAACGCACTGAGCTGGGCCTTTCAAGGCAGTTTCTGCACAGCTGCAAGCTGAGCTTTACGCATCCTATTACCGGCGAGCAGATGAGCTTTGCCGACGAGCTGCCTTGGGACCTCGAAAACGTTTTGTGCTTGATCGCCGATCGCAGCGAGGGCATGACCGATTACGGCCGCCAAGCCTTTGACCAGGCGGAGCGCTAAGTGAACGCCCCACGTGTCTGCATAGACCCAAAGCTTCGCGAGCATCTTGCCTCAAAAGGCGCAGATGTTATCGCTGTAGATATCATCGACTGTGTCAATTGAGGCAGGCATCTAAGCGAGGTCTTCGCTTACGAGCCAAAGGGGATGCTTGCAAAGCGCCTGCGCGATAAGGCGGCGGCTATCTGGAATGCAGATGGCATAGAGGTCATCGTCACCACTCCTGCCATCGTCGCAGACGACAAAGTCTCCTTTACGCTCAATACCAACCGTCATATCGGAAACATCGACACGCAGGGTTTGCATAGCGCCTGACGTAGAGCGCCGCCGTTCTCATGGCTCCTTAACAAGGGCTGGTTAAGATATGTGGACGTAAGCTGATGATTTTGCAGGAGCGTCTCATGCCTTGCTATCATTGCTTGCGCAAAGCGCCTTTACGTAGGAGAAAACACACCCATGAAACGCACACGCATTCTCTGCCTTGCAACCGCTGCTGCCCTTGCTTTGACGACTGCTGCCGCCGGCAGCGCGTTGGCAAAAACCTCAGAGCCCATAGCTGTTGGGGGCTCGTCTGACGGATGCCCCACGACTTGGCACTATACCTACGGGCAAGACCGCTTCTACAGTGGCAACCTCAAGGTGTCCATATCCGGCTCCAAGGGCATCTGCGTCGATGTCTCCGAGCACAACGGCAAAGTCAAGTGGAAAAAGCTCAAAGCCGATGGCATAGAGTATGCGATCATCCGCTGCGGTTATGGTCAAGATTATGAGTCTCAAGACGATGACCAATGGCTGCGCAATGCCAAGTACGCCAAGAAGTACGGCATCAAGATAGGCGTCTACCTGTATTCCTATGCAGATAACGAGGTCAAGGCTTATGGTGAGGCAAAGCACGTCATCCGCTGCCTCAAAGAAGCCGGTCTTGAGCCTGACGACGTGGAGCTTCCCGTCTACTACGATTTGGAAGAGGAAAGCTGCCGCCCTGGCAACAAGATGCTTGCGCGCATGACTGCCGTTTGGTGCAACGCCTTGTACAAAGAGGGCTTCAAGGTGGGTGTCTACGCTGGGGCTTACTGGTACATGAGCTATCTCACCAACGATGTCTTTGACACCAGCGGTTTGAGCAAGTGGGTTGCTAACTACAACTCTGCCTGCACGTATTGCCGTGATGACTCGGGCAAGGTCGTCGCGATGAAGAACTACGGCGATTATCTGGATATATGGCAGTTTACGAGCAGGGGCTGGTCCAACGGCACGGTCAACGGCATCAACCGCGTGGACACCAACATCATCTTTGCCGATAGCTTTAAAACGCTATCAAAGAAGCTCTCCATCCCCGGAAACCAGATTAGATACGATCTGGGCGGTGGCACTAACAACGCAAGCAACCCCAAGAAATTCTCTTCAAACTCTCAAACCATCACGCTTTCCAAGCCCACAAAGTCCGGCTATACCTTCATGGGTTGGTATGCAAACGGCACTAAGGTCACGACTATCTCTGCGTCGGATTATCCCGCGGTGACGCTTGTTGCCAAATGGAAAGCCAACAAGTACAAGATCGACTACAAACTCGACGGCGGCACCAACAACACCAAAAACGTCACGAGCTATAAAGTCTCAAAGGGCGCTTTTGCGCTCAATGATCCCACAAGGAGCGGTTACACCTTCAAGGGCTGGTATACAAGCAAGGACTTTGCCGCAAGCTCGAAGGTTACAAGCGTTGCGGGCAAGAAGAACCAGACGATCACGGTGTATGCCAAGTGGAAGGCAAAAAGCTATAAACTGGCTTATCAGCTTTCCAAGGGCAGCATGCCTGACTCCTACGCTACAAGCTACAAGACCACCAAGCGCGTAGCGCTGCCTTTGCCCACGAGGTCTGGCTATGCGTTTATGGGCTGGTATTCAGACAAGGCTTGCACGGGCACGCCCACCTTTGTCATCGCCAAGGGCGCCACGGGCAAAAAGACGTTCTACGGCAAATGGAGCGACAAGTACCAAAACGCCGTCGTCACCGCCAGTAGCGTAACAGCTCGTGCCGACACGTCTGACTCTGCCGCAGCAAAGGCTACCTTCAAGAAAGGCGATGCCTTGTGCATCTCCAAGAAAAGCGATGACGGTGCCTGGGGCAAAGTCTACAAAGTCGGATGGATCAAGCTTGCCGATGTAAACATCACTGCAACCGCTGGTGCATAAAGCCGCAAGGCATGTTGCATAGCGCTTTGACAGACATGGCGCGGCGTTGCCGATCAAGACAGCGCCGCGTTCGTGCTAGTATCTGCCCTGTTACTTAAGCGCACGGGAGCTGCCGGCAGGCGGCTGAGAGGGGGCTTGCGCCGCCCCGACCGTTTGTCACGGCCCTGGTAATGCAGGGTTTGGAGGTGAAGAGCTTTTTGGACACGTGCATCTTGTGCATAGGAGGGTCCGACTCAAGCGCCGGCGCCGGCATTCAGGCAGATATAAAGACCGCGGCTTCTTTGGGCGTGCATGCAACATGCGCCATCACCTGCGTTACGGCTCAAAACACAACGAGCTTTACAGCATGTCAGCTGGTTGATGCGACGCTCATAGAGGCGCAGATGGAGTCTTGCTTTGCGGATTTTGACATCGCCGCGGTCAAGGTGGGCATGTTGGCAAGCCCCGAGGCCGCCATCGCTGTTGCGCGTGCTGTCAACAGGCAGCGTAGCGTGCATCCTGACCTGCCTTTGATCGTCGATCCGGTGCTTGCCGCAACGACAGATGCCCAAGGGGCAAAAGAGGTTGTGGCTCGTGCTATCTGCCGGCATCTGATCCCAATCGCCACGCTAGTCACGCCCAATCTTGTAGAAGCGCGCATGCTCGCAAACTGCTGCCAGCAGATACTGTCGGGCTCGACGACGGCGGACAACAAGACCAACCATGCCCCCCAGCAGGCAACCGACGACGTGCTGTCCTCGTGGGCGGCGCGTACTCTGGTGGCTGCGGGTGCGCAAAGCGTCCTGGTCAAAGGCGGTCATGGCACCGATGAGCACGCTGTCCAAGACCTTCTCTTTGGCCCGGCTGCAAGCATCTTGCTGGGTGTGCCGTCTGAGGGCATCAGCTCTGACGAGCAGCTGGTGGGAGAGGTACGCGTCGTCGTGGGACCGGGAACCAGAGACGCCTTCATGGCGCGTCCCATCGCCTACGCTTCCAAGCGCCTTGCCGGCGAGTTTCATGGCACGGGCTGCGTGCTTGCCACCGCAATCGCCTGCAACATCGCCACAGGAGCACCGCTTGCGCATGCCATAGGCCATGCCAGGCGCCTTTTGGAGTCTTCGTTGCAAAACGCCCAAGAGCTGGGACACGGCTCAAAGATCATCGACCCCGTTAGGAGCAACCAATGACGTTAAGCTACTCAACGCAGATGGAAGCCGCAAAGGCCGGCATCATCACACCGCAGATGGAACGCGTCGCCCAAAAGGAGCATCGCAGCGCAGATTTCGTGCGCCAAGGTGTCGCTGCCGGGCGCATAGCCATCCCGGCCAACCACAACCACACCTCGCTTGACGCGTGGGGTGTGGGCGAGGGCATGTCCACCAAGATCAACGTGAACTTGGGTGTGTCAGGCGACTTGCATGACTACGACGTCGAGATGCAAAAAGTGCAGATGGCGCTCGACTTTGGCGTCGAGGGCATCATGGACCTCTCCAATTGCGGCAAGACCTCTAAGTTCCGCCGCGACCTCATCGCAAAATCCACTGCCATGGTGGGCACCGTGCCTATGTACGATGCCATCGGCTATCTGGACAAGCCGCTGGCGGACATGACCTGGGAAGACCTCTTTGAGGTCGTGGAGGCGCATGCCAAAGATGGCGTGGACTTTGTCACCATCCATGCCGGCATCAACCGTCGCGCTGTGGAGAGCTTCATGCGCGCTGGTCGCCGCATGAACATTGTGAGCCGCGGCGGCAGCCTGCTTTTTGCCTGGATGCGCATCACCGGCAACGAGAACCCCTTCTATGAGCATTTCGACGAGCTGTGCGACTTGCTCTACAAGTACGACATGACCATCAGCTTGGGCGATGCATTGCGCCCCGGTTGCTTGGATGATTCTAGCGATGCCGGTCAGATCCAAGAGCTCATCGAGCTGGGCAACCTTACCAAGCGCGCTTGGGATAAAAACGTTCAGGTGATGATCGAAGGCCCCGGCCACATGGCAATCGATGAGATCGTGGCCAACATGAAGCTCGAGAAGCGCCTATGCCACAATGCTCCGTTTTATGTGCTGGGGCCGTTGGTGACCGACGTCGCCGCCGGCTACGACCATATCGCCTGCGCCATCGGCGGGGCGATCGCTGCAAGCAACGGCGCAGATTTTCTGTGCTACGTGACGCCGGCCGAGCATCTGCGCCTGCCGGACGTTCACGACGTGCACGAGGGCATCGTGGCTGCGCGCATTGCAGCGCACGCCGCAGATATCGCCAAGGGCATCCCCGGGGCGCGCGAACGCGACAACGCTATGGCCGATGCTCGTCATTCCTTTGACTGGGAGGGGATGTTCGAGCTTGCCATCGACGGCGACACCGCACGTAGCATCCTCGAGAGCGCCCCGCCCACAGAGGAGGGCACCTGCACCATGTGCGGCAAGATGTGTGCCGTCAAAACCGTCAACGATGCCTTGGCAGAGATTCCCGGCAACTACATCTAGGGGTTAGAGCGCTCCCGCCGTGTTGCCTTAAGCATAGCGTGCACGACGAGCGCCCCGCCGTGTCATCCTGAGCGAAGCGAGCGTAGCGAGCGGAGTCGAAGGATCTACAAGCGGGTAACAGCGGGTTGCTAGCGTGGTTGGGCATCACGAGCTTTGCACGATTTACGGAGCAGAATGCACCCGAGTCCTCTGCGGGAGCGAGGACTGTCTGAGCGAGCGTAGCTCGCGAGATCCGCAGCTGCAGAGGACGAAGGTGCATTCGGGTGCGAAGTCATGAGTGCAAAGCATGTGATGCACAGCCAAAGCATTTATCGCCGATTGTCCTTGCCGTTTTATGGGTCACCGATCAAGACCTTATGAGCACCTCAACGCTCGAGGAGGCTGTCGAGGCTGCCTGCAAGGGCGGAGTGACGCTCGTCCAGATCCGTGAGAAGCACGCAAGTAACGAGGAGTTCCTCGATGTCGCTCGCCGCTGCAAGGAGGTCACAGACGCATACAGCGTGGGGCTTATCATCAACGACAACCCTCACGTTGCAGCTGCGGTAGGCGCATTGGGCGTGCATGTGGGGCAAGACGATACGCCCGTGCCGCAGGTGCGCGATATCGTGGGCCCTGACGCCATCATCGGCGTGAGCGTCCATAGCGTAGAAGAAGCCGTCAGGGCGCGTCAGGAGGGGGCCGACTACTTAGGTATCGGCGGCATCACGCCCACAGCTACCAAACCCGAGGCCACTGCTTTGAGCTTTGAGGAGCTCGACGCCATCATGGATGCAAGCCAACTGCCATGCGTGGCTATCGGCGGCGTCAACAAGAAGACGATTCCGCAGTGCAAAAGCCATCCTTTTGCCGGTTACGCCGTGGTAAGTGCCATTATCGCGCAGCCCGACATCGAGCAAGCGGCACGCGACTTGCTTGCGGTCATCAACGAACAGGAGAGCCACATGCTTAACGAGAAAGACATCCGCGCCAACCTCGCCGCTTGCGTCGAGCAGGTGAAGGCGACTAATCCCATGGCGCCCAGTATCACCAATTTTGTCACTGTCGACTTTGTGGCCAACGCCCAGCTGGCCGTCGGCGGCAGTGCGGCCATGGTCTACATGCCCGATGAGGGCGTGCAACTGGCTGCAAGCCAGGCAATGTACCTCAACATGGGTACGCTCATGCCCGTTTACGAGCAGACTATCCCGGCGACCATGACCGCGTTGCACGAGGCGGGCACGCCGTGGGTCGTCGACCCGGTGGGATTGGGGATCGGCAGCTTGCGCACCAAGCTGCTTGAGCACTGCAAGGGCTGCAAGCCCACCGTTATCCGCTGCAATGCGAGCGAGGCTATCGCGCTTGCAGACCTCTGGGGTCTCAAACGCGCCGCGGCAGACGGTGTGCGTGGCGTGGATTCGACGGACTCTGTGGACGATGCACGTGCCGCAGCTGTCGCGCTTGCGCGTTTTACAGGCGGTGCCGTTGCCGTGAGCGGCGAGCAAGACCTCGTCACCGATGGCCATGTCGTGGCTATGGTACAAGGCGGCAGCGCTTTCATGCCGCTTGTTACGGGTTGCGGCTGCAGCTTGGGCGGCGTCATGGCCGTATACGCTGCCTGCGGCGACGCCTTCACAGCCGCGCTTGCCGCAACGATTGCCTACGATCTTGCCGGTGTCGATGCCGAGTGCGATGCCCATGGCCCCGCAAGCTTCAAGGTCGCCTTCATCGATGCGCTCTACAACGCTTCTGCCTCAGACATCGCCGCCTACCCCTTTGCTGTCGAGGAGGCCTAAGCATCCATGAACACGCTGGTAGCGGTTGCCATCGCGCCGTTTGGAGAAGGCGAGGAGCTCTCTGCTTATGTGGCCGAGTGTGTCTCTGTCATCCGGGATAGCGGTCTTAAGAACCGCACGTACTCCATGTTCACAGAAATCGAAGGCGAATGGGACGAGGTCATGGACGTGGTCAAGCAGGCGACGTTTGCGCTCGCAGATAAGGGTATTCGCTGCGAGGTCGTCCTCAAAGCCGACATCCGCCCAGGCTACGTTGATATGATGGACGGCAAGGTCGAACGCTTGGAGGAGAGGCTCGATGGTTAGCAAAGCACATATCATCTGCGGTGGCCCTGCTTGCGAGAACAGCAAGGAGAGCTTTGGGTTCAAGTTGGGAGAAGGCGATATCGTCATCGCGGCTGATTCCGGCTACGCATCTTGCTTGGAGGTTGGAACCAAACCCGATCTGCTTGTGGCAGACTTTGACTCATTGCCAGGGGGCAAGCCTAAAGACCCCGTCTGCCCTGTGGTTGAGCTGCCTTGCAAAAAGGACGAGACTGATCTTATGGTCTGCCTCAAGCAAGGGCTTGAGCGCGGCTACCGCGACTTTGGCATCCGTCGCGCTTTAGGCGGCGATATGGGTCATAGCATCGCCGCTATTCGCTGCCTGGGCTGGCTGCGCGAGCAAGGCGCCAAGGGCACGGTATGCGGCTGCTGTCAGGCTGCGGTCATCATCACCCCGCAAGACGGCCCCGTTGACTTGGGCAAGGTGGCGCCGGGGTGTCTTGTGAGCCACCCAGAGCGCAACCTCAAGCTTGGTACGCGCGTAAGCGTCTTTGCCTACGGTGGCGATGCGCACGGCGTGTGCGAGAGCGGCCTTGAATGGGAGCTTTTTGATGCCACGCTTTTGGCAGACGATCATCTGGGCGTGAGCAATGTCTCTGTTAGCGAGCATCCCACGTTAAGCGTTGGCGAGGGCCGTCTGCTTGCAATTATCGGCTAGGCTTTGGTGCAAGCAAGCGCCGTCGGGCAGGTTCGGTACGGTTGAATCTGGTTTCTGGCGGCGCTTTGTGTTTCTTGGGGTCGTCGCATCTGTGCCTGGCCTGCCGCCGCGCGTTTGGGCGTGATTGCGCTTAACGTCGCCTTAACGGTACTTTGCTTGAATCTATGGTGCCGATTGTGAAACGCGTCCTTATGGGCTATCGTTTCATCTGTCGTACCTAAACGCAACTCAAACGAAACCAGGTGCCCATGACGACGTCTTTCATGCAACGTGCAACGCGCTTTGCCGCCTTGGGTCTTCTTGCATCGCTTGCCCTTGCCGGGTCGTTTGCTATCGCACAGCCCGATTGCGCCTATGCTGCGCGCGATTTTGGCCAGCTATGCTCCAAATACGAAAGCGGAAACGATCCCGCAGAAATCGATCCCAACAGCGCGTACGGTGCCTATCAGATGAGCCCCGGAAACGCCTATACCTTTGCAAAGGAACTCAAGGCAAAAGAGGTAAAGGCTTCTTCTGATGACCAGCTTGCAACGTATGCAACCTGGGGCAAGGCGCTTGCCAGCGCTTACAAAAGCGATGGAAAAGAGACAGGCGCAAGCTTTGACAAAGCTTGGAAAAACTGTGCCAAGCAAGACGAGAGCCTCTTCTTTGACGCGCAGTACAACTATTGCAAAGAGCATTACTACAAAGAGGCTCTCAAGTACATCGCCATCGCCATACCGGATCTTGATCTGAGCAAGTACACCGCCGCTCTCAAAAACGCCATCTTCTCCACAGCCATCCAACATGGTCCCTACGGGTGCGTCTACTACATCATGCAACCTGCGCTAGAGGAGGTCGGCGGTTATACGAGCGGCTTGGCAGAAAGCGTGCTCATCGACCTCATCTACTACGAGAGGTCGCGTACGCAAAAGAAGGCTCCAGCAGATTCTGCTACGCAGATATCAGCCTCGGATGCCACGGCAAAATCCTATGGCATCGCCGGCAAGTACCTGTCGCATTTCTACTCATGCTCATCTGCTGTGCAGATCTCCGTCTACAACAGACTGCATAACAGCGAGCGAAAAGACGCCCAAGAGCTCCTCGTCAAAAAGGGGGTCACATGCAAGCACGCAAAGACAAAGGGCGGAAAGGCCGTCTACTCGGCGCAGACAGATGCAACCCATACGGTCAAGACAACCAAGACAACCTGCGCATCGTGCGGTGCGGTCTTAAGCGGCGCTACAAAGAAGAAAAACGTCGCGCATACTTGGGTCTACAAAGACGCCAAGTGGTATTGCGAATGCGGGCATAACGGTGTGGTGCACTCGGTGCGCTGCTATGTTGCCACCTCTAAGACCAAGGTTTTGGCCAAGGCAAAAGACAACGCCAAAACCGTTGTGGCCATGACCAAAGGCGGCGTCTACAAACCCAGCAAAGTCGCGCTCAAAAACGACGGGCTGTATTGGGGCAAGTTCACCGTTAACGGCAAGACGGGCTATGTAAAGATGAGCCTGTTGTCGTCTCATGGCTCTGCCTGCTCAAGCAGCCACGAGTTTGTCAACGATGTCTGCACGCTATGCGACATCCCGCGCAAGCTTGCAAGTGGCCTTAAGGCAGGTACATATGAACTTGCTTCAAAGACGACGATGAGAAAAGCCGCCTATGCTGCCTCATCAAAGGTTCAAAAGATCGCCGCGGGAAAAAAGGTAAAGGTCAAAAAACTTGTCAAGAACGCTTACGGTGAGTACTTTGCCAAGGCTACCTATAACAACAAGAGCGGATATGTTGCCTTAAGCGACTTTGCCTAAAGCCTGACTTGGCGATGCTGTCCGTTTTGGAGGTATTGCCAGAGGGCGCCGAGACAGCAGTGATTTGATTGTGACGACAGCATGTTGCATATTAGACATGCTGTCGTTTTATTGGAAAGACGGGCATGCCCTGCGCTGATGACAATGTTTGACTTGGGCGATGGCATGAAAAACAGCGTAAATTCTTCTTGCCCATGCCCTTTGCAGCGCATATACTAATACGGCTTGTGTTAAATCAAGTACCCGATTAGCTCACAGGAAAGGGGAGCCTTACCGCTAGTGGCCGCATTCGCGGTTGCGGGATACAAGGCGTAGATCCGGACCAAGGAACAACAAATGAAGGAGGTATGGACCATGGCAACAACCGTGTCCATCAAGTCCCTGCTGGAGGCCGGCGTTCACTTCGGCCACCAGACCCGCCGCTGGAACCCCAAGATGAAGCCTTACATCTTTGGCGAGCGCAACGGCATCTACATCCTCGACCTCAAGCAGACCCTGGTCGCTGTCGACGATGCCTACACCTTCTTGGGCAACATCGCTGCCCAGGGCAAGAAGGTCCTCTTCGTCGGCACCAAGAAGCAGGCTCAAGAGCCCATCAAGACCCAGGCTGCTCGCTGCGGCATGCCCTATGTCAACTACCGCTGGATGGGCGGCATGCTTACCAACTTCCAGACCATCCGCACCCGCGTGCGCCGCATGGAGGAGATCGAGCTCGAGATCGCCAACGGCATTATGGAGAAGCGCCCCAAGAAGGAGCAGGCCGTGATGAAGAAGGAGCTCGCTAAGCTCCAGGCCGCTCTCGGCGGCATCCGCGAGATGGGCGACCTGCCCTCCGCGATCTTCGTTGTCGACACCAAGCACGAGGAAAACGCAATCAAGGAGGCCAAGCGCCTCGGCATCCCCGTCATCGGTTTGATCGACACCAACGCAGATCCCGATGAGGTCCAGATCGGCATCCCCGCAAACGACGATGCCATCCGCTCTGTCAACCTGCTGTGCACCGTTGCTGCAGACGCCATCATCGCTGGCGCCGGCGCAGAGGTCACCGAGGCTGAGATGACCGCTCAAGAAGAGACTACCGAGGAGGCTGCTGAGTAATGGCAAACGTCACTGCTGCAATGGTCAAAGAGCTGCGCGAGTCCACTGGCGCCGGCATGATGGAGTGCAAGAAGGCACTCGTCGAGGCCGACGGCAACTTGGATGCTGCTGCAGACATCCTGCGTACCCGTGGTCTGGCTGCTGCCGCCAAGAAGGCCGGCCGTGCCACCAACGAGGGTCGCGTCGTCGCCAAGGTCTGCGACACCTGCGGTGCTGCCGCAGTCGTCGAGGTCAACTGCGAGACGGACTTCGTCGCCATCAACGACAAGTTTGGCGAGTACTGCGATAAGTTCGCTGCTGCCGTCATCAAGAACAACCCCGCCGACGTCGAGGCTCTCAAGGAGTCCGAGTTCGACGGCGCCAAGGTTGCAGACATCGTGACCGACGCTATCCACGTCATCGGTGAGAACATCCAGATCGCTCGTTTTGAGCGTGTCGAGATCCCTGCCAACGGCGGTGTGGTTTCCTACAACCACATGAACAACAAGATCGGCGTTCTCGTTTCCTTCGAGTGCGGCAATGCCGATACCGCTGCTACGGATGCCTTCCAGGCTATGGGCAAGGACGTTGCGATGCAGATCGCTGCTACCAACCCCGTCTCCTTGGACAAGGATTCCGTCCCTGCCGAGGTCGCCGAGCACGAGATGTCCATCTACAAGGCTCAGGCTGCCGAGTCCGGCAAGCCCGAGGCTATCCAGGAGAAGATCGCTTCTGGCCGTATGGAGAAGTTCTACAAGGAGAACTGCCTCGTTGCTCAGGACTTTGTCAAAGATCCCGACAAGACCGTCGAGCAGTACGTTGCCAGCGTTGCCAAGGAGCTGGGCGACACCATCAAGATCGCGGGCTATGCTCGCATCGCACTGGGTGCCTAAACCTTCTTACGTAGCTTAACTGCTGTGCCTTTTGCAGCCGTCCCTTTGGGGGCGGCTGCTTTTTTGTTTGGAGTGCTCTATGGGATGCGTTTTGCCCCTGGGGTGTGTGCGTGCAAATTGCAATGTCTACGTCGTTTTGCCCTTGGCCCGTGCGCGAGCAAATTGCGATGTCTGCATCTTCATATCGTTAGCCGCGATAACTTCTCCTGCTTGAAGAGCAATCGCATAAGCTTGGTTTTGCCATCGCGCATGAGGGTTTACCATGAAACGCATGGGACACAAGATATGCATCATATGCACTAACGACGCTCATTGCGCGCTAAGTTACGGGCCGCAAGGCATTGGCTTTGACGGCGTGGCGGCTGTGGCCGCAAAGGCACGTCGGCGCTATGGTGCCCAAAACGTATGTCTTGTGGATAGCGGAGACGCTTTGGGCGTGGGGGCGTTGGGTTGCATAAGCGCAGGTGAGATACCGCTTGCAGCTATGAATCGTGCTGGCTATGTTGCCGCCTGCCCGGGAAACGCAGACCTTACCTTTGGGCCTGCGCGCATGCTCGAGCTGTCACGCGCTGCTTCGTTTGAGTTTGTCTGCTCAAACCTTATAGACCTTGATAGCTCAAAACCTGTCTTTGCCTCGTATCGGCTGTGCGACGTCGGCGGTTTGCACGTTGCCTTTGTGGGGGTTGTAACGCCTTTGGCCGCCAGCGCTTTTGAGGCAAGCGCCTTTGCGGCCCATTCGCAATCCCTCATGTGGGACTGCTCTAGCGATGGCGACGGACGCAAGCTTTACGGTGCTGTCCAAAGCGCTGTAGACGATGCTAGAACGCATGGGGCGGACATAGTGGTTCTCTTGTCGCATCTGGGGCAGGCAGGCGAGCACAGCGCGTTTAGAAGCAATGTTGTGGTGGCAAACACGCATGGCATAGACCTTGTCTGCGATGGCCATTCTCACGAGCGCTACTGCCGGCGCGTACATGATTTGCATGGGCACGAGGTGGTTATCGTGCAGGGAGGTCTCAAGCTCGCTTGCACAAACGTTGTAGAGATAGACGTCCAATCTCATGAGATCAAGGTCACTGCTGTAGATGCGTCCTCTGTTCAGCCAGACGACACTATGTCGCATTTTATAGATAGCTGTATCGACCCATGGAAAAGCCGTCTGGATAAAGAGATCTGCGTTTTGCCGTGCTTTCTTAGTGCGCAAGACGAGGCTGGCTCGTGGCTTGTCAGGAGACAGGAGACCAACTTGGGCGATCTTGTGGCCGATGCCTGGTGTGATGCGCTTGATGCTGATATCGCCTTGGTCCCTAGCTGGGTTATCCGCGATAACCTTGCATCTGGACAAGTGAGCATGCATCAGCTTTACGAAGTGCTTTGCTTGGGTCATAACCTCACCTGCGTCAAGGTAAGCGGCCAGGTCATCTGCGATGCACTCGCCTTTGCCGTTTGCGCCTATCCCAAACCCAATCGCTATTGGCTGCAAGTATCGTCTTCTTTGAGCTTTGCCTTTGACGCTTCTTGCGGCATGGTTTCTAACGTTTGTGTTGGTGGTAAACCCATTTGCGCGCGAGACGCTTATACCGTCGCAGGCGTTGATTTCATGGTCAAGGCAGGCAAGGGCGCCTATGAGATGTTTGCTGCGTCACAGCCTGTAGATTGCGATACGGTGCGCGATGTCGATGCGCTGGCGCGTTATCTTGTAAAGATCAGCCAAGAAGAACTCTGCGGCCGCTATGCCAATCCAGACGGTGCTGGGCGCATCTCGGTCCTTTGATCGTCTGATACTGCTTTGCAGTTTTACGATGATTGCCTTTTGTTGCCACGGTGATGGCAGAGCATTTTTTGCCTTGCTTGCGGTTGGGGCGCTATACTTAACAGGTTTATGTATCAAGCACATCAGCTACCAAGGAGACATCGATGTCTGAAGTTCGCGTGCGTTTTGCCCCGTCGCCTACGGGCAAGCTGCATATCGGCGGTGCCCGCACTGCTATCTACAACTGGGCCTACGCTAGGGCCACTGGCGGCAAGTTCATCTTGCGTATCGAGGACACCGATCCAGAGCGTTCCACGCAAGAAAACATCGATCTCATCGTCCGCGCTATGCGCTGGTTGGGGCTTGACTGGGACGAGGGCCCCGAGGTTGGGGGAGACTTTGGTCCGTATCTGCAGACCAAGCGCTTTGACACCTACACGGCCGCGCTCGATAAGCTTGCCGCAAGCGGCAACGCGTACCCCTGCTTTTGCACGGCAGAGCAAAACGAGATGCGCCGTGAAGCCATCCAAGCAGACGGTCTTGCAGCACATCCTGACCCCTGCCGTTGCCTGAGTTGCAAAGAGCGCGACGAGCGCATGGCCGCAGGCGAGACTTATGTATGGCGTCTCAAGGTCCCTCAAGACCGTGGCATGATCACGGTGCACGACGCTGTTCACGGCGATGTCGACTTTGACGCTGCTTTGCAAGACGATATGATCATCGTCCGAAGCGACGGCAGCCCCACTTACAACTTTGCTGTTGTCTGCGATGACGTCAATATGCAGATGACCCATATCATCCGCGGTGACGACCACTTCTCCAACACGCCGCGTCAGATCCTCGTCTACGAGGCGCTGGGTTACCCCACGCCCGTCTTTGCGCACATCCCCATGATCTGCGGACCTGATGGCAAAAAGCTCTCCAAGCGCCATGGGGCAGCCAGCGTCGAGGAATACCGCGATATGGGCTATCTCAAAGACGGCTTGTTCAACTACCTTGCTCTGCTTGGGTGGGCGCCCGATGGCGAGACCACGATATTCAGCCGCGATGAGATGGCGCAGCGCTTCTCACTCGATCGCTTGAGCAAGAACCCCGCAAGCCTCGACCCCGAAAAACTGGACTGGGTAAACGGCCAGTACATCCAGATGATGGGTGCCGATAAGTTTACCGAGCTCTTGATCCCGCTGCTTGAGAAGGCTGGCTACGATGTCTCTGATGCAGACCGCATCAAGAAGATGTACCCGCTGGTCATGGAGCGCGTCAAGCTCGTCAACCAAGCTGTCGACATGCTTTCCTACCTCTTTGTAGACGAGCTTTCCTACGACGAGAAATCCGTCGCCAAGATCTTGCAAAAAGAGGGCGCGGGCGCCAAGAGCAACTTGCTCAAGGTCGCCTCTGTGCTCGAGAGCTGCGATTGGGATTGTGCTTCTATCGAGGCAGCGATGCGCTCTGTCGTCGACGAGCTGGGTGTCAAGGTCAAGTTCGTCTTCCAGCCCGTTCGCGTTGCCGTCACCGGCAGCCAGGTGAGCCCTCCTCTGTGCGAGTCCATGGAGCTGCTCACGCGCGAGCAAGTCGCCTCTCGTATCGCTGCGGCTGCTCAGATAGCCGTCGACTAAGATCCGGCACTTTTTACCTGCAATGCAAAAGAAAGCCTCCCTTCAAGGGAGGCTTTCTTGTTGACGCTTTATGTTGCAGTGGATTTGCCATGTCTTGCTGCCATGGTTTTGGGTGCATGGCGCGGATGCTTGCTTGGCCGTCCGAACACGCAGGGCTCTCCTTTAGCCGCGCTGCCTCTTAACAATCGACTTTGAAGCTGTTGGCGATGATGCCGCCATGGTCGAGCGCTATCACTCCCTCTTGCCCAAGCCTTACGTAGAAGCCGCAGATTTTGCCGTTGTACTGGTAGAAACCGGGCATCTGCTGCCAGCTTTGCACCTTTGCTTGCTCATCGCCCGGCAAGATGATATCGACCTTGCGCGGGGTGTAGAACTCTTGGGCGATGTAGGATCTGTCTGTGTTGGCATCCACGAGTTCTTCCCAGCGCTTTTGGTCAAAGTCAACTCCAGGATAGACGCCGCTTGCGCCGTAGTCGTCTTCTGGCTTGATAATCCATGCATCCTTGTTGGCTTTGACCTCATCGATGTCCAGGTCTTTTGTGTCGTGGCGCAAGCGATAGGTGGCTGGCACATGCGCTTGGATAAACTCCCACTCCTCATCGGTGAGAAACTCTCGCGTGCGCGGGTCGAACAAGGCGACGTTGACCATCTTGGAGTGGACGACTGTCGTTCTAAAGTGGCCGATAAGGCAGACCTTGCCTGCCTCGACGGCGTTGATGAGGGCATCGCATTCGCCTGGGTGCTGCAAAATCTCGCTTGTGACGCTTCGGCGGTAGATGGCGTTGATGACGGTGTTGTCGCTTGGGTCGATCAAATGCTCGCCGTCAAAGACAAAGCTCCTTACATCGACAAAGCGCGCGTTGACCCCTGCTTTCTTGAAGGCGTCGATAAAGCGGTTGAAATCGCTGAAGACGCCGCTTTCCTTAAAGTCGGTAACGCAGACGGTGGGGTTTGGCACATAGCATGGGTCTTCTCTAAAGCTTTTCATGAAGGCTTCGACCCAGCTGTCAAATAGCTCAAAACGCTCGACTTTGTGGTTTTGCGCAAAGCGCTCAAAGGTCTTGGTCTGCATCATGGCTTCGCTCACCAAAAGGTCGCGGCTCATGGCGCCGGAGCCGTCGGTGTTGAACTCGCAGAACTTGAAGGAGCCGTCTTTCTCGTCTAGGAAGATGTCAAAACGTCCCATGGGAAGCAGCTCGCTGTAGGCACACGGCAGGCAGATGAGGCGCTCTACCTCTTTTGGAAAACAGAACAGCTCGCGGTAGGAGACATCGTCTAGATAATGCCTGATGACCTTGGACAAGATCGTATGCGTTGTCGTGCATACCTTTTGCAGGTAGTCCATGTCGTCTTTGTTAAAGAGGTTTGGCACGTAGGAAAACGCCACGGGCGCACCATGGACCCAGGCATCGGATGCCTCTATTGCCTCAAGCGAAGTCTTTCTTCCCGCTTTGTCGCCGTCAAGGTCTTTGACGATGTCTATCCATTCTTGGCGCTCATGTAGCATAGGGTATACCCTCTCTTATCATTTTATTAAGGTATGTCGTCATGACCTGCGACAACATATGGGCTGCAGTATAGCGCTTGCTTGTTTTGGCATTGCATCTTGGAGTGTTAAGGCTGTATTTAACCTCTCTTTAGTCTGAAATCGGTCTTGGTTTGGTCTGAATCCTGCTTAGATTTGCCTGCGAAGATGGTCTGGTCCGGCGCTGGCAAGCCGGGTTTTGACAAGGCCGTTTGAGGAAGCGAGATTGGCGATGGATTATATGGAGACACTGCAGATGATCATCACGCTTGAGGAGGATTCGTCCAACAACAGCACCCACAGTTGCATGAGCGCGCAAGACCTCGAGGATGCGGCTTATACGCAAGGCTGGTTTGCCGCGGCGGCTATGGCAGTGCGCAATAGCGCTGCATATTTTGACAGCCCCACAGAGGCTGTAGAGATCCTCTACGACGAGTTTGCAAACGGCGCAGAGGGCGAGGAGTTCACAGAGGCCCTGCTTAGCCTTCTTGAAGACGAGGGCGTGTCAAGTTGCTGGGAATGCGTGGACACATGCCCGCAGCATCGCAAGAGCGCCTACGATGAGAGCAACATCGGGTTGGGCTCGCGCGGAGAGGACGCCGCTTGCCGCTGCCTGGAGTCCAAAGGCTACGAGATACTCGAGCGCAACTGGTCTTGCCGCTGGGGCGAGGCAGACATCATCGCCTTGGATAAAAACGGCGCTATCGTCTTTGTAGAGGTTAAGACGAGACGCAGCCTCAACGCTGGTTTCCCAGAAGAAGCCGTAAGCAGCGCCAAGCGCCGCAGGTATGAAAACATCGCACTCGAGTATATGAGCAACGCCGACTGGGAAGACGGGACGCCCGTGCGCTTTGACGCCATCGCCATCTGCGTCAAAGACCACAATCGCGCCATGCTCCGTCACCATATCGGGTTTTTCGATGCCTGCCGTTAAGACAACGCGGGCGCGCATGAAGACCTGCGCGCTCAAGGGCGTTACGCCTGTGCTCGTAACGGTTGAGATCGAGGTTGGCGGCGGTCTGCCCGGCATGCATATCGTCGGAATGGTGGACACCGCTGTGCAAGAGGCACGGCATCGCGTGCGCTCTGCTGTTAGGGCGGCGGGTTTTGACATGTCCTCAGAAAGGCACATCGTCGTAAACCTCGCACCTGCAGATCTGCGCAAGTCAGGCTCTGCCTACGATCTGCCTATCGCGATTGCGTACCTGCTTGCCACAAGGCAGATACCGGCTGCTCCCTTTGCAAACGCCATCGCGGTGGGGGAGTTGGGTCTTGAGGGCAGCGTGCATCCTGTAGATGGGCTCATCGCCTATGCAAAATGCGCCCATGAGGCAGGTATGGCGTTATTGTCGGCGCCAGTAGAGATGGCTTTGCCGGACTTGGGCGGGCTTACGCACCTATGCGTTGCCAACTTGGGGCGCCTGCACACAGGAAAGCTCGATGCTGCCAAACCCCTAAAGCGCCCTTGCGCGCTCGAAGCCATGGATTATGCCGACGTCGTGGGGCAAGAGCGCGCTGTGCGCGCCATGCTCATTGCGGCGGCGGGACGCCACGGTGTCATGCTCGTTGGGGCGCCTGGTTCTGGCAAGAGCATGCTCGCGCGCAGGCTGCCGTCCATACTGCCGCCGTTGACTCCTCAAGAACAAGTTGAGTCTGCCATCATCCACTCTGTGGCTGGATACGACATCTCGGGTATCGAGGCGGGCATCCGCCCTTTTAGAAGCCCCCATCACAGTGCGACGATAGCGTCGCTGGTCGGTGGCGGCAGTCCTCTGAGGCCGGGAGAGGCCTCGCTTGCCCACAACGGGGTGCTTTTCTTAGACGAGCTGGGCGAGTTTTCCTCTGCGGCTTTGCAGGGGCTCAGACAGCCGCTCGAAGATGGAGAGATCGCCTTGTGTCGGGCAGACGGCAGATGCGTTTTTCCTGCAAACTTCCAGCTCGTCGCTGCGTCTAATCCGTGCCCATGTGGGTACTTGGGAGACAGGGATGTCAGCTGCAAATGCACGGATCTGCAGATAAGCCGCTATCAATCCAAGATAAGCGGTCCGTTTGCAGATCGCATTGACCTATCGTGCGAGGTTGCGCGTATAGACCCGGCCAAGGTCATGGGCACGGGCAAGGGTGAGAGCTCAGCTCATTTGCGCGACAAGGTGTCGTGTGCTCGCGAGCGTGCCATGCACCGTGCGGGATGGGGCAAGGCCCTGTCTGTCACAACGCCCAAAAGCGTGCTCGATGCCTGCAAGCTCAGTGACAGGCAACGCCATCTGCTAGAGGACATGGCAAACAGGCAGCATCTTTCTGGGCGGGGCATCATAAGAACGTTGCGCGTTGCGAGAACGATTGCCGATATCGAGCAAAGCGAATCCGTAAAAGACGATTTCTTGCTCGAGGCGCTGATGTATCGCGGTGCGGGGATAGGGGAGTGACCATGGGCAAGAAGGTGCTTTCGGGCCCGCGCTTCGAGCTTTGCTTGGGCCAAGACGGTTATCCGGATAGCCTGGCTGGTATCGACGATCCTCCAAGACGTCTGTTTGGCATCGGGTGTGTGGAGGCTTTGCAGACGGGCATCGCGGTGATCGGGGCCAGGAAGGCAACTCCATACGGGCTCGCGGCTGCCAGACGCTTTGCGCGCCATGCGGCACGCAGAGGCGTCCCGATCATCTCTGGCGGTGCACGTGGTTGCGATCAAGAGGCGCATCGCGCGTCGCTAGATGCCGGCACGCCTACGGTTGTTGTCTTTGGGTCGGGGGTAGATGTAGTCTATCCTTCCAGTGGGTTTTCGCTGTTCCAAGAGGTGATAGACAAGGGCGGTGCGGTCATATCTGAAAACCCACCCGATACGCAGCCGTTGGGTTTTACCTTCACGCGTCGCAATCGCATCATCGCCGGCTTGGCCATGCTCGTCATCATCGCCGAGGCCGGCCTTCCCAGCGGGACCTTCACTACTGCGGATGCGGCGTTGGGTTGCGATAGGATCGTTGCCGCGGTGCCGGGCTCTATCACTTCGCCTAACTCCAAGGGCTCAAACCACCTCATTGCACAAGGTGCTGTTCCCTTGCTAGACGAGGAATCGCTCGATATTGCCATCGATGCCGCTTTTGCGCATCTGCCGCTAAGCGTTATGGAGCCTTGCGGCTTGCCAGCGGGTGCCAAGGGATGGGAGTCTCTTATGAAGGCAGACCCTGTGCTTGCGGCGCTTGCCGCCGAGCCGTTTTCTGCAGGGGAGCTTTGCGCATACTTTGGCTTTAGCGCTTCCCAGCTCTCGAGCCGCTTGGCGCATTACGAGATAGACGGGCTCGTGGAGCGCGGTCGCGATGGCCGCTACCAAGCGGTTAGGGGAACTTTGGATGCTTGAGGCTATACTTGAGGGCTTAAAGCGACACCATGAAGGGAGCCATATGGCGTTTGACGAGGTAGAGGTTGTAGGCGCGGGCCTTGCTGGCTGCGAGGCGGCGCTGCAGCTTGCGCGGCGCGGCGTGCCTGTGAGGCTTGTTGAGATGCGCCCCGGGGTGCAAACCGCCGTGCATGAGGGAGGCTCCTTTGCCCAGCTTGTCTGCTCGAACTCGCTAAAGGGCACTACGCCTGGCTCTGCGGCAAACGGCATCAAAGAAGAGCTTTCTTGCATGGGCTCTGTTTTGCTCGAGTGCGCCAAGCGCGCGGCCATACCGGCTGGCGGTGCCTTGGCGGTAGACAGAAAGGTCTTTAGCGCCCTGGTCGAGCGTCTGATAGAGCAAGAGCCCCTAATCACTGTCGAGCGCCGCGAGGTTACCTCCATTCCAAGCGGCTACGCCATCATCGCCACGGGCCCTTTGACCTCCGATGCCTTGGCTTTGGAGCTTTCGGCAGAGCTTGGGTGTGACAGCCTTGCCTTCTATGACGCGGCGGCCCCCATCATCGAGGCGGATTCGATTGACCGCGAGGTCGTCTTTGCGCAGTCTCGCTATGACAAGGGCGGCGCGGCAGACTATCTCAACGCGCCCTTTGACAAGGAGAGCTACGAGGCCTTTGTCACCGAGCTTGTCGCCGCCGATCGCGTCATCGACAAACACTTCAAGCGCAGAGAGCTCTTTGCCGCTTGCCAACCTGTCGAGGAGGTGGCGCGCACGGGGCTTGACGCGCTGCGCTTTGGGGCGCTTAAGCCCGTGGGGCTTACCGATCCAAGAAGCGACAGGCGCCCTTGGGCTGCAGTGCAGCTGCGTGCAGAGAACGCCCAGGCAACCGCATACAACCTTGTGGGATTCCAGACCAACCTGCGTTTTGGAGAGCAGCAGCGCGTCTTTCGGATGATTCCGGGTTTGGAACACGCCGAGTTCTCTCGTTACGGCGTGATGCACCGCAACACCTTTGTGGACACGCCGCATGTGCTCACCAAAAGCCTCGCCTTGCCGAGACGTCCCAAGGTGCATCTGGCGGGGCAGCTCACAGGTACCGAAGGCTATCTTGAGGCCGTTGCATCTGGCTTGTACGTTGCCCTCAACGTCTATGCTCAGGTTTCGGGCATGCCCGGCGTCATCTTGCCCAAGCATTCGTTTTTGGGTGCGTTGTTTGACTATGCGACAGATCCTGCTTGCGAGGATTACCAGCCCATGCATGTCAACCATGGCATCTTGGAGCCCATACAGCCCAAGATCAAGAACAAGACGCAACGCCAGCTTGCCAATGCACAGCGTGCGTTGGATGAGCTGAGCGCTTATGTTGCTAGCCGTGGTGACGTCTTCGCGTCGGCCGTATCGAGCGCTGCATGTCGTGCGGAGGACCTGTGACGTCGTTTGACGAAATCGCCGCACGTTTTGACAGAAGCGGTGCAGATGCCAAGACAGTGCGTTGGGCCAAGGAGTTCTTGCGCTACCTTTATGCCGAGCGCGGCTACTCGCTTAATACAGTGCGCTCGTATGCGATAGACATCGATAGCTACTTTACCTGGGTGCAAGCGGTTGGGTACGATCCTTTCGAGCTTAGCTATAAGGAGTTCAGGCGCTTTGTGGTGCAGATGGACCAAGACGGTCTGAACAAGAAAACAGTGAGCCGCCGCTTGTCTGCCGTCCGTACGTTTTTTTCCTTTCTCAATATGAGAGAGGTCACATGCAACAATCCCGCTGCTGCCACGTCGAGCCCCAAACCATCTAAGCCGCTTCCCAGAAAGACCTCGGTTTCGGACGTGTACCGTCTAGTGGAGATATGCGCTTCAAAAGACGATCCCGTGAGCTTGCGCGACACTGCCTTTCTCGAGCTTTTGTATGCAACGGGAGCCCGCATCAGCGAGATTGCGGGCCTGGCTGTTTGCGATGTCGACTGCAAAAAGCATGAGGTGCGTCTTATGGGCAAGGGCTCTAAGGAACGCATCGTGCCTGTTTATGACAAAGCCGTCTGTGCGCTGCAACGCTATCTGCGTTTTGGACGCGAGCAGCTTTTGGGCGACAGGCCAGTTTCGTCGCTTTTTGTGTCTGTGCGCGGCAACCCGATGAGCGCAGATGCCTTGCGCAAGGTCTTCAAGGCACGTGCCGCCCAAGCAGGGCTCGACCCTTCGCTTCATCCGCATGACATGCGCCACAGCTTTGCCACAGATCTTTTGGAAGGCGGGGCAGATCTGCGCAGCGTTCAAGAGATGTTAGGCCATGCCAGCCTGTCTACAACCCAGATCTACACGCACCTGTCTTTGTCGCGCATGCGAGATACCATAAAACAAGCTCACCCAAGAGCTTAGATTGTGGTATAGTACTGAATCCGCGTGGCTCGGCCGTGCGATTTTTTAGGTAATCAGCGGCCTTGAGCCGTTTATGAAGCAAGGAGATCGAGAAATGTCTAAGGTTTGCTCTGTTTGTGGTAAGCACCCCGTTGCTGGTCGTAGCATCAGCCACTCCCATCGTGTGACCAACCGCACCTTCCGTCCCAACATCCAGCGCGTCACGGTTGTTGAGCCCAACGGTCACAAGCACAAGGCCAACGTCTGCACCAAGTGCCTGAAGGCCGGCAAGGTCGTCCGCGGCTAAGTTTCTCGCGTCATACCTGCTAGTTTCAAGAGGCCTGAGAGGGCCTCTTGTTGTTTGAGAGGCAAAAGAGCATGGCTTACAAAGCACCAAAGGGAACACAGGACCTGCTTCCGCCGCAGGCACGCGCTTGGGATGCGTTTACTGCCAAAGCACGTGAAATCTTTACTCTCTATGGGTACGAGCCCATCGAGACCCCTACGTTTGAGAAATCGGAGCTCTTCTTGCGCGGTTGCGGCGAGACCTGCGACGCTGCCACTAAAGAGATCTTCTCGGTGTTTTCTGTGGGAGCGGTGGCAAGCCTCAAAGAGGGAGCTGCCCTCAAATCCGATCAAAAGCTCGCTTTGAGGCCAGAGGGTACGGCAAGCGTTGTGCGCGCCATCGCCGAGCACAACCTCGTGCCTCAGGGTGCGGCTCCGGCAAAGCTCTTCTACGCTGGTCCCATGTTCAGGTGCGAGCGACCACAAAAAGGGCGTTTGAGGCAGTTCCACCAAGTGGGTGTCGAGTGCTTGGGGGCAACAGATGCCTCGGCGGATGCAGAGATGATCATCATGTGCATGCGTTTCTTTGAGGCGCTGGGTATCAAACCCCAGTCCATGAGGCTGCTTATCAACTCGATGGGCGACGACAAGTGCCGTCCTGCCTACACGCAGGCCGTCAAGTCCTATATGGCCGATCATGAAGACGAGCTGTGCGAGGAGTGCCGCCGCCGTATCCAGACCAACCCGTTGCGCGCTTTTGACTGCAAGAACCCCGCGTGCTTTGAGGTTATGGAAGGTGCCCCTCGTTTTAGCGATCATCTGTGCGATGATTGCCTTGCCCGCCATGAGCAGGTCAAGGCCTACCTTGCCGCCGCCAACATCACCTTTGTGGAAGACCCGCGCCTGGTCCGAGGCTTCGACTACTACACCGGCACTGTCTTCGAGGTCCAGGTGACAGAAGGCCTAGGCTCGCAAAGCGCCATAGGTGGCGGTGGCCGCTACGATGGGCTCATGGGCGAGGTAGGAGACAAGGATTTGCCGGGCTTGGGTTTTGCCGTTGGCTTCGAGCGCATCATGCTGGCCTTGGAGGCTCAAGGTATCAGTTTGGACCCCGGCGCTCCCTCAAGCGTCTACGTTGCCTGCGTGGATGAATCTGTGCGCCCCCAAGCCTTTACCGTCTTGCAGCAGCTGCGCGATGCCGGTGTGGCCGCGCTGTCTGACACGCAAGGAAGAAGCCTCAAAAGCCAGTTCAAAGTCGCTGGCAAAAGCGGTGCCGCCCTCGCCGTCGTCGTCGGGCCTGACGAGCTTGCAAAAGGTGATGTCAAGATTCGCGACTTTGCAACGCATGAGGAGACCCTTGTCTCTGTCAAAGACGTTGCATCGGCTGTTGCACGCATGCTTGCTTAAGCAGCGCCTCGCGGTTGCGCAAGCGGCGCGTCTTTTTGCTTGCGACCTTTGGCTATATTCTGCTTGGCCCTAGCGGCACTGTGTAGCAGGGGAGGTGAGGATATGGCTAAGAAAAAGCGACAGCATGTCGCAAAAAACGGCCCGCTCGTTATCGATGGCCGTCTGGTGTGGCAAGTCAAAAAACCGCGCTACAACGGCTTTGCTTGCGGATACGGCAAGCACGGCGATGCCAAATACAACCGCGCCAAGGCAAAAAACGCATGGCGCAAAGACTTTGGCACGGAGGGCTCCCAAGAGGGGCCCTTTTTTCTTATGCAGGTTGCTTGTCCCTTGTTGCTGTTTACTTTGGCTTGCATGCCGTTGCGGTGCTCTCTAACGTTGCAGAACCATCAAGTTTTGCGTCTTTATCAGCGTAACAGGGGGTATCCTATAAGGACGTGTTTTTATTGGATGGGCGGGCCACAGTCTATGGTTTAGCCCCAAGATCTGAGGAGGGCATACAGTGCCTACTGATTTTCTCAACGCATATTCCATGCATTCCCACACTTGCGGTCAGCTCACTGCAGCAGACGTCGATTCGACGGTCACGCTTTGCGGTTGGGTTGGCAAGCGCCGCGATCATGGCGGACTCATCTTTGTGGACCTGCGCGACCGCGCCGGAATCACTCAGTGCGTCTTCGACCCCGATCACGCAAAGGAATGCTTTACCTTGGGCGAGAAGATGCGCCCCGAGTGGTCCATCAAGATCACCGGCTTTGTGCGCATGCGCCCCGAAGACACCGCTAACCCCAACCTGCCCACCGGCGAGGTAGAGGTTGTCGTGACGGAGTGCGTCATCCTCAACGAGTCTGCCACGCCCCCGTTCCCGTTGGAAGACGGTGTGGAGACCGATGAGCTCACGCGCATGAAGTGGCGCTATCTCGATATCCGCCGGCCTGAGGTCGCTGGCGCTTTGCGCCTGCGCGACACGGTGACTTGGTCGCTGCGCAGCGCTTTGCACAAGCGTGGTTTCACCGAGGTCGAAACCCCCATCTTGGGCAAGTCCACCCCCGAGGGCGCACGTGACTTCATCGTTCCCTCGCGCCTGAGCGCTGGCGACTTCTATGCCCTGCCGCAGTCTCCCCAGCTGTTCAAGCAGCTGCTCATGGTGGGTGGCATGGAGCGCTACTACCAGGTTGCCAAGTGCTTCCGCGACGAGGATCTGCGCGCCGATCGCCAGCCCGAGTTCACTCAGATCGATATCGAGATGTCCTACATCACCGAAGACGACGTCATGCAGATGATGGAAGACGTCATGGCCGAGGTCTTGGAAGAGGTCGGTATCACCGATATCACCTTCCCGCTTGACCGCGTTCAGTATGCCGATGCGATGAGCACCTACGGTATCGACCGCCCTGACCGCCGCTTTGGCATGGAGCTCGTCGACTTGAGCGACATCGTCTCTGACTGCGGCTTCAAGGTCTTTAGCAGCGCGCTTGCAAGCGGCGGCGTCGTCAAGGCCATCAACGCCAAGGGCGCAGGCGATATGCCGCGCGCTCAGATCGACAAGATCGGCGAGCTTGCTGTCAAGGCCGGCGCCAAGGGCATGGCTTGGATCGCCTATCGCGGCGACGGTTCTGTCACAAGCCCCATCCTCAAGTTCTTCACCGACGATGAGATCGAGGCCATGAAGGCCGCCTTGAACATCGAGGCCGGCGACTTGGTGATGTTTGGCGCCGACAGCGCCTCTGTCGTCAACGAGGTCTTGGGCGTGATCAGGCTTCATATGGCCAAAAAGCTCGACCTCATCCCCGCCGGCAAACATGACATGCACTGGGTCGTCAACTTCCCGATGTTCCATTACGACGAAGACGAGAAGCGCTACGTCGCAGAGCACCATCCGTTTACCCGTGTGCGCGACGAGGACCTCGACAAGATCGAGGACGACCCCATGGCATGCGGCAGCTACTCCTACGACTTGGTCATGGACGGCTTCGAAGTCGGTGGCGGCACCGTGCGTATCCACACTGCCGAGCTGCAGCGCCGCATCCTCAAGCGCATCGGCATGTCCGATGAGGAGATCGACGAGCAGTTTGGCTTCCTCGTCAAGGCCTTGGGCTTTGGCGCGCCCCCTCATGGCGGCATCGCCTTGGGTCTCGATCGCCTCGTCATGCTCATCGGCGGCTTTGACTCTATCCGCGACGTCATCGCCTTCCCCAAGACCTCTTCTGGCTCCGATGCCATGACCGGCGCGCCGGCAGCCGTCACGCGTCGTCAGCTCAAGGAAGTCTCCTTGAGCCTGGATCTGTAGGGGTAGCCCATGTCGATCATGAAGCTTAGCCTCACCTACGCTCCCACGCTCAAAGAGGATCCTTCCGACGCAGAGATCGCCAGCCACAAGCTGCTTTTGCGTGCAGGCATGATCCGCAAGAACGGCAGCGGCATGTACACGTTTTTGCCTTTGGGTCGCAAGGTCTTGGGCAAGATCGAGCAGATTATCCGCGAGGAGATGGAAGCTGCGGGTTGCCAAGAGGTGCTCATGCCCATGCTTCAGCCGGCCGAGCTGTGGCACGAGTCTGGCCGCTGGGACGCCTACGGCCCCGAGATGATGCGCGTCAAAGACCGCCACGACGTCGAGTACTGCCTCGGCCCCACGCACGAGGAGCTCATAACCGATCTTGTGCGCAACGAGTTGCGCTCTTACAAAGAGCTTCCCGTGACGCTTTACCAGATGCAAGATAAGTACCGTGATGAGCGCCGCCCCCGCTTTGGCCTGCTGCGCACGCGCGAGTTCATCATGAAGGACGCTTACAGCTTCTCTGCAGATGAGGAAAGCTTGGACGAGCGCTACAAGACGATGAGCGTGGCTTATGCACGTGTGTGCGAGCGTCTTGGCATGGAGTACTGCATGGTCGAGGCCGATAGCGGCCAGATCGGTGGCAGCGAGACCTGCGAGTTCATGGCTATTGCAGATGCCGGCGAAAGCGACTTGCTCCATTGCGCCTGCGGTTATGCGGCCGACGCAGAGGCCTCGGCTGCCGGCATCGCTTGCACGGATAATCCGGATTGTGAGCTTGAGAAGATCGCCACGCCAAACGTCCATACCATCGACGAGCTGGCTTCCTTCTTGGACGTGCCTGCAAACTCTTTGGCCAAGGCCTTGAGCGGTACGGGAGACGACGGCGAGACCTACGTGCTCTTCATCCCCGGCGACCACGAGCTCAATGAGATCAAGATCGAGGCTTTGGTTAAAGGCTGGCGCTTGTTCACAGACGAAGAGATGATAGAGCGCGGCTTGGTCAAAGGCTCCATGGGCCCGGTGGGCCTGCCTAGCGGTGCCAAGGTCTTTGCCGATGTTTCTTTGCAGGGTATGACCACCTGGACGGTTGGCGCCAACGAGGACGGCTTCCATTATCTGGGAGCCAAGCTCGGTCGTGATTTTGACGTCGAGCAATACGCAGACCTGTGTCTGGCCAAGCCCGGTGATGCTTGCCCCAAGTGCGGCAAGCCCCTGGCAGGCAATCGCGGCATCGAGGTTTCCCAGGTGTTCAAGCTGGGTACCAAGTACTCCCAAGCCATGGGGGCCACCTTCATGGACGAAAACGGAAAAGAGAAGCCCTTTATCATGGGTTGCTATGGCATCGGCGTCACGCGTTCTATGGCGGCTGTGGTCGAGCAGCGCAACGATGAGAGCGGTATCGCTGGCTGGCCGGTGAGCATCGCCCCGGCAGAGGTCGTGGTGCTGCCGCTTATCAAGGGCGACGACTTGGTCGAGCCGCTGGCAAACAAGCTGGCTTGCGAGCTGAGCTGTGCTGGTATCGAGGTCGCCATCGACGACCGCAAGGAGCGCGCAGGCATCAAATTTGCCGATGCAGACCTCGTGGGCTGGCCCTTCCAGCTGGTCGTGGGCAAGAAGGGCGCTGCTGGCGGCGTCGTCGAGTTCAAGGACCGTGCGGCAAACACCAAGGAGGAGCTTGGTGTCGACCAAGCTGTAGAGCGCATCGTCGCTGCTGTTTTGGATGCGCGCAAGGAGTGCGAGGCCAAAACCACAAGCCTGTAGTGCTTGACAACAGGTCATCTCAAACGGGGCAGGGGCATCGGGCTTTCTGCCCCTTTTGCTTGCAAAGAGACGCGATCTGGCTCTTGCAGCTCGTGAATACGGCTTTGCCATTTTGCTTGTTTATCCAAGATGTCAAAACAGGTGGCAGATATGCTTGAAAACCTTGCAATACCTTCTACGCAAGCCGTATGAGTTGATGTATCATATTGAGCTGCTGTGTGGCCCGTCACCACACGCAAGGTCTCAAATAAGCGCCTGCACAAAGGGTGCAGGGTTAATTTGAATGGAGTTTTCTCAATGGTCGTTATCCGTCTTGCCCGTCATGGTGCACACAAGAGCCCGTTCTACCGCGTCGTCGTCGCAGACCAGCGCAAGCGTCGCGATGGCAGCTACATCGAGCTCGTAGGCACCTACGACCCCCGTCTCGAGCCCTCCGGCATCAAGCTGGACCTCGATGCGATCGACGCATGGATCGCCAAGGGTGCTCAGCCCTCCGAGCGCGTTGCCAAGCTCATCGCCATCGCCAAGGGCACCGACAAGCCCGCTAAGGTTCAGGCTCGCGCCGCTTTGAAGGCTGCCGAGAAGGCCGCAGCAGAGAAGGCAGCAGCTGAGGAAGCTGCTCGCAAGGCTGCAGAAGCTCAGGCCGAGGAAGAGTAGAAGTCATGAGCAAGAACCCGACTGATGTAGCAGAACTGGTCCGCTGCCTGGTCGAGCAGATCGTCGACGAGCCCGAGGCCGTCGAGGTAGAAAGCATCGATCGTCAAAACGGAGAGATCGAGGTTCAGATTACCGTTGCCGAAGGCGATATCGGCAAGGTCATCGGCCGTCAGGGCCGCATCATCAAATCTATCCGCACGCTCGCTCGCGCAGCCGCATCACAATGCGGCCTGCATGCAGAAGTCGAGCTGGCAGACTAACCTTGTCGGGTACGCCTTATCGCAATATCGGCCGCGTTGTCAAAGCACGCGGTCTGGAGGGGAAGGTCTTGGTGCAAATCACCGAAGGCCTTCCTTTCTGTATCTACGAGGGCCTCGAAGTGCATGTGGTCCCGCCTGTCTTGAACGTGGCAAGATGCGGTCTTATCGCAGATATCAGCCAAGACACGGAGGACAGCTGCATTGCGGCAATCGCAGGCATTGACGACATCGATGCCGCACAAGCTATCAGCGGCCACTGTCTGCTTGCGCATGAGGACGACCTCGATTTAGATCCTTCGCAAGACATGGTCTTGGTTATGGGGCGCAGCGTTGAAAGCGATGACGGACGCGTTTTGGGACGTGTGAGCGAGTATCTGTGCACCAAAGCCAACGACGTGCTGGTTATTGAGCGCGCAGACGGCTCCGAGCTGCTCGTTCCCGTTTTGCCTCACACGATCGTCTCTGTTCCGCAATCCGACGACGAGCCCATCGTCGTCCACCTGCTCGAAGGGTTGGAAGATCTGTGATCGTCGATGTGCTCTCTGTTTTCCCAGAGATGTTTGAGAACTACATGTCCTTGTCGATTATGAGTCGCGCCCAAAAGAAGGGCGCATTTAGTTTTGCCGCTCATGATTTGAGAAAATGGACCCATGACAAGCATCGCAGCACCGATGACGAGCCTTACGGCGGCGGTCAGGGCCTCTTGATGACCTGTCCTCCGGTTTTCGAGGCAGTCGAGGAGCTTTCTTTGACAGGACCGGCTCCCACAGTCGTGTTCTTTACGCCAACCGGCACCCCGTTTACCCAAGATCATGCAAAAGAGCTTGCCACGCATGAGCGCCTGCTCATGGTCTGCGGCCGCTACGAGGGCTTTGACGAGCGTGTCTACACCCTGGCAGACAGAACCTACTCACTTGGTGATTATGTGCTCACTGGCGGCGAGCTTGCCGCGATGGTGGTCACCGATGCTGTCGTGCGTCTTTTGGACGGCGTTTTGGGCGATGAGTTTAGCGCTGTAGACGAGTCGTTCGAGGGCTCTTTGCTCGAGTATCCTCAGTACACACGTCCGGCAAGCTACAAGGGGATGGATGTTCCAGAGGTTCTTTTGAGTGGGGACCACGGCAAGGTCGCCGCTTGGCGTCGCGAGCAATCTGTGATCCGCACCGCTCAGGTGCGCCCGGACCTTTTATGCGACGCCGATCTCACGCAAGAAGAAAGAGCGCTTGCCAAAGAAATCATGGAGAAGCCCCGCAGTTAGCAGGGGTGCGCGGTATCATATACGCTTATATGTGTCCGCCATCTGATTTATGACCGCAGGTATACCATGTCTGATATCCAAAGCTCCACCTCCGGCGCACCCGCTCCGGAAAAACCTACCTCTTTGCGCAGCACCATCCTCGAGTTCGTCGTCATCATCATCGTCGCGCTCGCGATGGCATGGGCGCTTACGACCTTTGTCGTCAAGCCCTATCGCATCCCCTCTGGTTCGATGCTCGAGACCATCCAGCTCGAAGACCGCGTCCTCTCCGAGAAGATCAGCTACTACTTTGGCGAGCCATCCCAAGGCGATATCGTCACCTTTGTCGACCCAGAGGACTCCTCTCGCGTGCTCATCAAGCGCGTCATCGCAACAGCTGGTCAGACGGTAGAGCTCAAAGACGGCATCGTCTACGTCGATGGCCAGGCACTCCAAGAGGATGCCTACACCTTGGGCAAACCCAGCTACGAGCTTGATTCTATAGAAGACGTGACCTATCCCTACACCGTGCCCGAAGGCAAAATCTGGGTGATGGGCGATAACAGGACCGACTCTGCCGACAGCCGCTACTTTGGCGCGGTGGATGTCTCGAGCGTCACCGGTCACGCGTTTTTCACTTATTGGCCCTTGTCTTCTTTTGGGTTCCTTAACTAAAGAGTCCGCAAACCAGCACAAAGGAAATCAACATGCTAACGTTTCAAGACATCATCCTCACGTTGCAGCGCTACTGGGCTGATCAGGGCTGCATTGTTTTGCAGCCTTATGACTCCGAGGTAGGAGCTGGCACTTATCACACGGCTACCACGCTGCGTGCTATCGGCCCTGATACCTGGCGCACGGCTTACGTGCAGCCCTGCCGCCGTCCTGCAGACGGCCGCTATGCCTCAAACCCAAACCGCATGCAGCACTATTACCAGTTTCAGGTTTTGATGAAGCCGTCCCCAGATAACATCCAAGACCTCTACCTGGGTTCCTTGGAGGCCATCGGGATCGATCCCAAAAAACATGACATCCGCTTTGTCGAAGACGACTGGGAAAGCCCTACGCTGGGTGCTTGGGGTCTTGGCTGGGAGGTCTGGCTCAACGGCATGGAGGTTACGCAGTTCACTTACTTCCAGCAGGTAGGCGGCATCGAGTGCGATCCTATCCCCGCCGAGGTCACCTACGGTCTCGAGCGTCTGGCCATGTACATTCAAGGCGTTGACAGCGTCTACGACCTCGTGTGGACCAAGTGTCCCGACGGCACCGTGTTCACTTACGGCGACGTCTTTTATGAAAACGAGCGCGAGCAATCCGCTTACAACTTCGAGCATGCTGACGTCGATATGCTCTTCAAGCACTTCGAGGCATGCGAGAGAGAGTGCCATCGTTTGCTCGACCTCGGTTTGCCGCTGCCTGCATACGACAACGTCATGAAATGCTCGCATGCGTTCAACATCCTCGACGCCCGCGGTGCCATCTCTGCTACAGAGCGCACCGCCTATATCTTGCGCGTGCGCGATGTGGCCAAGGCATGCTGCGTGTCTTATCTGGCCGAGGTCGTGGAGCGAGGCGGGTCTTACATCCCCTCTCAAGACGGACCTGTGGACAACCGTACATCTAGTGCTCAGGAGGCCTAAAGCCATGACCAGCAACCTCATCTTCGAGATCGGTACCGAGGAGATCCCTTCCGCTGCGCTTTACAAGGCAACCGATCAGCTCAAAGAACTCGCTTGCAAGGCCTTAGACGCCGCAGGTCTTGCCCACGGCGAGGTAAAGACCTGCTCGACGCCGCGCCGCATGATCTTGTCTGTGGCAGACCTTGCAACCTCCACCAAGGCCGTCGAGATCAAGTCCAAAGGGCCTTCTGCAAAGATCGCGTTCGATGCGGACGGCAACCCTACCAAGGCGGCATCGGGCTTTGCCCGCGGCAAGGGGCTTGATGTCTCCGATCTCTTGCGCGAATGCGATGAAAACGGCGACGAGTATGTCTACGCCGTAGTGTCCAAACCTGCCCAAGAAGCCAAAGAGCTGCTCACGGGTATCTTGGAAAACCTCGTCCGCAGCTTGTCTTGGCCGCGCTCCCAGCGCTGGGGCACAGGCCGCGACACCTTTTCCCGTCCTGTTCGCTGGCTTGTGGCCTTGCTTGGCGCAGACGTCGTAGATGTGCAGTTTGCGGGCCTTCATGCAGGTCGCACCACTTACGGCCATCGTTTCTTGGCGCCCGAGCCGGTTGAAGTGGCAAATGCCGACGAGTTCTTCTCTCACTTCGAGGCTATGAAGGTCATCCCCAGCGCCCAAGAACGCGCTGCCTCTATAAAAGAGCAGGTTGCCCGCGTAGAAGAGGAGCTGGGCCTTAAGGCCGACATGCCCAAGGGCACCTTTGACGAGGTCGTCAACCTCGTCGAGTACCCGACGGTTATCGTCGCGCATTTTGACGAGGAGTTCTTGCAAGTCCCGCCCGAAATCATCACCGACGCCATGCTCGAGCACCAGCGCTACTTCCCGATGTATCGTGCAGACGGCCAGCTGGACAACGCTTTTATCGTCACCGGCAACGGAGACCCTGCCTGCACAGATACTATTCGCGACGGCAACGAGCGCGTTGTGCGTGCACGCCTCTCCGACGCCGCCTTCTTTGTGCGCGAAGACCGCGCAAAGCCCCTTGCGGATTATGTCGAGGGTCTCAAGGCCGTGGTGTTCCAAGAAAAGCTCGGTACGGTCTACGACAAGACCCAGCGTATCTGCGACCTTGCAAGCGCAGTGTGCACCCAAGCTGCGATCGACCCCAAGGAGCAGACTGCCAAAGACGCGCTGCGCGCAGCCTACCTGTGCAAAGCAGACCTCATCACCGGTGCCGTCGTCGAGTTCACGTCGCTTCAAGGCGTTATGGGCGGCCACTACGCTCGCTACAGCGGAGAGACCGAGGACGTGGCTGTGGCTGTGCGCGAGCATTACCGCCCGCGTTTCTCTGGCGATGATGTGCCCTCCAACACCGCAGGCAAGATCGTTGCGCTCTCAGATAAGATGGATACCATCTGCGGCATCTTTGCTGCCGGTATGGGCCCCACCGGCTCTTCTGACCCCTATGCCTTGCGTCGTGCCGCCTTGGGCATCTTGAGCATCCTGCAATCCGGCCTTGATGTCTGTATCGAGCCTTTGGTGCACGCGTCCCTTGGCGCCTACGCATCCCAAGGCGTTGCGTTTGATGTCAAAGAAGTCACCGACCAGGTGCTCGACTTCTTTATCACGCGTACCAAGGTGATGCTCAAAGACGCCGGCAAGTCGCAAGACGCTATCGATGCTGTGCTTGCCGCAGGTATCGTCGAGCCTATGGAGCTTGTTGCCCGCGTCGACGCGCTCGAGACCGCTCGTAGCAACGACGCCCAATCCTTTGCAGACCTCGCCGTTGCCTTTGCTCGCGCAAACAACCTGCGCGACGCATCCGAGGGCTGCGATTACGACGAGTCCTCTCTAAGCGATACCCAAGCATCTCTTAGCAGCGCCATCAAAGAGGCGCGCTGCAGTGTTGATGCGGCTCTGTCTAAAGACGACTACGCGAGCGCCCTTGCAAGCCTGGCCGCCCTGCGTGCTCCCATCGACGAGTTCTTTGACAAAGTCATGGTCAAAGACGAAGACCTCGCTGTGCGCAGTGCCAACATGAAGCTCCTCAACAGCTTCGTGAGCGTGTTTTCCAACGTCGCAGACATCTCCAAGCTGGCTGCCAAGTAAACACCTCTGTACTGTCTGCAAGGTAGGGGAGGGGTAACGTGCCCCTCCTGCCTTGCGTTTTTTGCATTGCTGGTGCATGCGCAGACCTAAGAAGGGGTAGAGATCATGAGGAAATGGATACGCCAAGGCGATCGCGTGGAGGGCTTTCCAACCATTCATATCGTCTCTGACGGCGCGGGCACCACAGCGGTGACTGCTGCAAGGGCTGCTGCCGCCAACTACTCCGTTACCAATCCCACGATCGAGCTTTTGGCCGATGTCTCCGATGCCGACATGGTTGCCGCCGAGCTCGAGGCGCATCTTGAGCATCATCGCACGTACTACGGCATCGAGCCGTTCATCGTCTTTTTCACCTCTGCCGGCAAGGATATCTCAAACGCCATAAACGATTTTGCCGATAAAAACGACGAGGTCATCGCCGTGGATATTCTGCAGGGCCCCACGCAGGCGCTCATCCAGGCAACCGGTGTCGTGCCCCATGCCAAAGCCGGTGCCTTGCGCGCGCTCAACGATACTTACTTCAAGCGCATCGAGGCCATCGAGTTCACCATCGCCCACGACGACGGCTGCATGCCCGAAGAGCTCACCAAAGCCGATATCGTCTTGGTTGGAGTCTCAAGAACCTCCAAGACACCCACTTCGATCTATCTGTCGCAGCAGGGGTACAAGGTGGCAAACGTCCCTCTCGACCCGATGACCGAGCCACCGGCCGAGCTCTTTGACGTCGAGCCCAGCCGCATCTTTGGGCTTATGACGGTGCCGGAGGTCCTCGTGGATATCAGGCGCCGCCGCTTGGGAGACGCAAACAGCGTTGCCAGCTCCTATGCCGATTACGAGCAGGTCTGCCGCGACCTCGAGAAAGCACGCGCCCTCATGCGAAAGCTGGGCTGCATCGTCATCCGTACAGACAACCGCGCGATAGAAGAGACCGCGCAAGAGATCTTGCGTTACTTTACCAACTTGCATCCGTCCGAGAACTTTTCTGCCAAAAGCGTCGCCGCCGATGCGAGTTCATCGTCTAAATAGCGCTTCTGCTGGCGTTTATCTGCAGCATTACAGCTGTTATATGCGTCCCGCTTGTGGACTTGCATAGCATCGACACAAAACTAGGTCCTTTTACGGAGTAATATCTACTTTGCATGCGCGCCGTCTTTGGCGCCGCTGTTTGCGTGACATATGTCGCGCTCATCCGCAACCTATTTGTAAAAGGAGCTGCAAGTGTCTGAGAACGTTCAGCGCGTTTTTGCGTTTGGCAAAGACGCACAGGGCAACAACGTCACCCAAGGTGACAAGTCCATGAACTATATCCTGGGCGGCAAGGGCGCAAACCTCGCCGAGATGGCCAACATCGGCTTGCCTGTCCCTCCGGGATTCACCATCTCTTGCCAGACATGCGTCGAGTACTCCTCTAACAACAACACCTTCCCCGAAGGCGTTGTGGAGGATATCCAAAAGTACCGCGAGGACCTCGAGGCGCGTATGGGCAAAAAGCTCGGCGACGCCGCAGATCCGCTGCTGGTCTCCGTTCGCTCTGGCGCTCCGTTCTCCATGCCTGGCATGATGGACACCGTCTTGAACCTCGGCCTCAACGACCAATCCGTCGTGGGCATCGCCAACCAGACGGGCAACCCCCGCTTTGCGTGGGACTCCTACCGCCGCTTTATCCAGATGTTCTCCAACGTCGTCATGGGCGTCGACGGCGATCTCTTTGAAAACGCCATCATCGCCAAGAAGGCGGAGAAGGGCGTGCGTCAGGACACAGAGCTCACCGCGGCAGACCTCGAAGAGCTCGTCGCGACTTTCAAGGGCATCTTCTCCGAAAACGTCGATGCCAACGAGCATGCAGACCTCGTCATCGACGGCAAGGTCGTCTTCCCGCAAGACCCCGATGTCCAGCTCATGCTCGCCATCAAGGCCGTCTTTGGCTCTTGGATGAACGAGCGCGCCATCATCTACCGCAAGCAGAACAAGATTCCCGATGACTTGGGTACTGCCGTCAATGTCCAGACCATGGTCTTTGGCAACAAGGGCGAGACCTCTGCTACCGGCGTTGCCTTTACGCGCGATGCCGCTACCGGCAAGAAGGTCTTCTACGGCGACTTCCTCGTCAACGCACAAGGCGAAGACGTCGTTGCCGGCATCCGCAACACCAGCCCCATCGCAGAGCTCAAGACCACCCCGGGTCTCGAGGAGGCAGGCCAGGAGCTCGAGAACATCTTCACGTTGCTCGAGGATCATTACCGCGACATGATGGACATCGAGTTCACCATCGAGCAGGGCAAGCTCTACATGCTCCAGACCCGCGTGGGCAAGCGCACTGCCGCCGCTGCCTTGCGTATCGCCATCGAGATGGTCGACGAGGGTATGATCGACGAGAAGACCGCGGTCTTGCGCGTTGCCCCCGAGCAGCTCGACCAGCTTTTGCACCCCCAGATCGCCAAGGGCGCTGTCAAAAACGTCGTTGCCAAGGGCCTCAACGCTTCTCCCGGCGCTGCCGTTGGCGAGGCGGTCTTTAGCGCGGCAGATGCAGTTGCCGCTGCAGAAGAGGGCCGCAAGACCGTCTTGGTTCGTTGGGAGACCACTCCTGACGATCTCTCCGGCATGATTGCTGCAGAGGGCATCCTCACCAGCCACGGCGGCAAGACCTCTCACGCCGCTGTCATCGCGCGTGGCATGGGCGCTCCTTGCGTCTGCGGCGTCGAGGCTCTCAAGATCGACGCAGAGACCAAGACCGCTGCCATCGCCGGCACCGATATCGTCATCAAGGAAGGCGACGTCATCTCTATCGACGGTATGACCGGCGAGGTCATGCTGGGCGCAGTCGAGCTCGAGGAGCCGGAGATGACCGGCGACTTGGGCAAGCTGCTCGAGTGGGCCGATAAGTACCGCAAGCTGGGCGTTCGCGCTAACGCAGACAACCCCGATGACGCAAAACTGTCCCGCGACATGGGCGCGCAGGGTATCGGCTTGTGCCGCACCGAGCACATGTTCTTGGGCGACCGCAAGCAGATCGTCGCCGATATGATCTTGGCCGAGAAAGGCGGGCAGGAGTACACCGCCGCACTCGACAAGCTCTACGAGCTTCAGCAGGGCGACTACTACGGCATGCTCAAGGCTATGGACGGCCTGCCTGTCATCATCCGCTTGCTCGATCCGCCTCTGCATGAGTTCCTCCCCGCTCCGCGCGATCTGGCCGTCAAGGCTGCTGCCGCCGAGGCACGCGGCGAGGATGCAACCGAGACCAACAAGCTGCTTGCCGCGGCAGACGCCATGGCAGAGATGAACCCCATGCTGGGCCTTCGCGGCTGCCGTTTGGGTATCGTCATGCCCGGCCTGTCCGCGATGCAGGTTCGCGCGATCGCCACGGCTACCGCAAAGCTCAAGAAAGAAGGCTTCGATCCCAAGCCCGAGGTCATGGTTCCCTTGGTCTCCATGGAAAACGAGCTCACCTATGTCCGCAAAGAGGCGCAAGATGCAATCGACGAGGTTGCCGCACGCGAGGGCGTGGATCTCTCCTTCATCGAGATCGGTACTATGATCGAGCTTCCGCGCGCTGCTGTGACTGCAGATGAGATCGCCAAGCATGCAGACTTCTTCTCCTTTGGCACCAACGACCTCACTCAGACCACGTTTGGCTTTAGCCGCGACGACGTCGAGGGTAAGTTCTTCAAGGATTACGAGGAGCTCGGCATCATGAAGGTCAATCCCTTTGCTACCGTCGATGACGGCGTCGTCAAGCTGGTTGACATCGCAGTTAAGGGTGGCCGTGCAACCAACCCGGACATCTGCCTGGGTGTTTGCGGCGAGCACGGCGGTGACCCAGATTCCATCGCCAAGTTCCACAAGGTCGGTTTGGATTACGTCAGCTGCTCTCCGTATCGCGTCCCCGTTGCTCGTCTGGCTGCCGCTCACGCAGCGCTCAAAGAGCAGGCTTAAGCGCGTATCTACACGCATAGCCCAACCTTTTGCAAGGCGCCCTTTGCGGCGCCTTGCTGTTTTTTTGAGATAGGGCAAGGTGCCTGTCCCGGCATTGTTTTGCGTTGGTTATCTGCCATCTTGGACTTTGTGCAAAAATCAACGATAGCTATGCGCATATGCGCTTAGAGGGTAAAATCAAACGGTTTCGATATTGGCCAATCACGTTAGGAGCCGATCATGGACAAGACTATCGCCGGCACTTTGACAGTCGACAACGACGTCATCGCCGATATGGCTGGCTACGCAGCTTTGGAAAGCTACGGTGTCGTCGGCATGGCTGCGCCCACGCTTACAGACGGCATCGCCAAGCTCCTTCCCAATAACCGCCTTCGCAAGGGCATCACGATCAAGATGACCGACGAGGGTAAAGTCCACGCAGACCTCTACGTCATCATCGAGCACGGCATGAACCTTACCGAGGTCTCCCGTATGCTCGCCGAGAAGGTCACCTATGTCCTAGAAGACTCCGCTCAGCTGCCCGTCGAGGCAGTCGACGTCCATGTCCAGGGCGTCAAGGTGCGCTCCTAGTCGTCTTGTCGTGTAGCAATCAGCAAAGGGATTAACCAAGTATGAATATTTCCGAACTGCGTCTGTGCATCATCTCTGCAGCAACCGCGCTGTCCGATCGCAAAGAGGAGGTCAACCGCCTCAACGTGTTTCCCGTTCCCGACGGAGACACCGGCACGAACATGTCGCTGACTGTCGAATCCGTCGTCAAAGAGGTCAAGGCGCTTCCTGTGGACGCAGATGGCAAGGCTCTTGCCAAGGCCGTAACCCATGGCTCCCTCATGGGTGCTCGCGGCAACTCCGGCGTTATCACGAGCCAGATCCTGCGTGGCCTTTGCGAAGGCGCGCAAAAGGCAGGCGGCGTGGATGAGATCAGCGCAGATGACATCGCGGTAGCCATGCAGACTGCTGTCACGGTTGCGTTCCAAGCGGTGCGCAAGCCGGTCAAGGGCACGATTCTCACCGTCTTGGAGGACTGCGCCCAAGCGGCTGTTACCGCAGCGCAAGAGGGCAAAAGCGTTCACGACCAGCTGCATGACATCGCCGACGAGGCATTGGCTTCTGTCAAGCGCACGCCTGAGTTCTTGCCTGTTCTCAAAGAAAACGGCGTAGTTGACTCCGGTGGCTTTGGTTTGACCATCCTCATCCAAGCCTTTGTAGCTGCACTCACTGGCGATGCAGGAGAGCTGCCCGAGGCATCCCAGTTCTCTCGTCCCGAGCCCAAGGTCGCCATCGAGCAAGTCAACGATTGGGCCGGCTCCGACTATATGTACTGCACCGAGTTCCTCTTTAAGAGCACCGATGTCGATGTGGCTGCCACACTCGAGTTTCTAGGCGGGCTCGGCGATTGCGAGCTCATGGTTGGCGCTCATCCCGACTTCAAGGTCCATGTACACACAGACACCCCCGGCGAGGTGCTCAATTACATGACGCAACGCGGTCAGGTGGCAGAGGTCTTCATCCACAACATGATCCTCGAGTCCGAGGAGCGCAACGAGGGCCTCAAGGCAGATGCGCAAGCCGAGCGCAAGCCTTTGGGCTTTGTCGCTGTCGCAGCAGGCGAGGGCACCGCACAGATTCTCAAATCGCTTGGCGTCGATTATGTCGTGAGCGGCGGTCAGACCATGAACCCCTCTACGGCAGATCTCTTGCAGGCCATCGAGCAGGTCAACGCAGACAGCGTCATCTTGCTGCCTAACAACAAGAACATCATCATGGCCGCTCAGGCAGCTGTCGAGTGCAGCGAGAAGCCCGCGGCAGTCGTTGCGACCAAGTCCGTCCCCGTCGCCTTCTCGGCCCTGTTTGCGGCAAATCTCGAGCTTTCCCTTGAAGACAACGTAGAGGCGATGACCGAGGCGCTAGAGGACGTCTCCTGCGGCGAGGTCACCGTTGCCATCAAGGATTCCAAGACTTCTGACGGCACGCCTATTGCCCCAGGAGACTTCATCGGCATCGCCAACGGTTCTTTGGATGTTGTGGGCGCCAGCGTCGAGGAGGTCACCTTGGCGTTGATCGAGGCCTTAAACGACGACATGGACACCGTTACCTTGCTTGCCGGTGCAGATTACAGCGATGAGCAGCTCGATGCGCTCAGCTCTTTGATCGAGGAGCGCTTTGAGGACCTCGAGGTCGATGCGCAACGCGGCGATCAGCCCTTGTATCCCGTGATCTTTTCCATCGAGTAGGCTTTGGCCCTAGGAGCTTGCCATGACAAAGCAACGCTACGCTATCGTTACCGATAGCGCCTGTGACATTTCCAAAGACGAGCTTGCCCAATGGGGTGTCGAGTGCGTTAACCTCCGCGTGCTCGATCAGGCTGGATGCGACCTTATCTCGGACAATGATGCCCAAAGCGTCGAGGCCTTCTACGACTGGATGGCAGCTCACGATGAGCTTCCCAAGACGTCGATGCCCTCGCCTGTGGATTTTGCCGATATGTATTCCAAGCTCGCTTTGGAGGGCTATGATGCGATTTTGTCGCTTCATATGTCCGAGGCGATGTCTGGCACGGTCAACTCCGCTCGCATGGCTGCTCAAAGCGCGCCTGTTCCGGTCAGGGTCATGAACCTTAATCGCAACACCTTGACCCAGGCGCTGCTCGTCCACCGTGCATCCGAGCTGCGAGACGAGGGATGCACCATGGAAGAGGTCGTGGCACATCTTGAGGAGATCATCCCCAACTCGAGCGTTGTCTTTGCTTTAGACACGCTTGAAAATCTCGTCAAGGGCGGTCGCATGGGCAAGGCGACGGGTCTTGTCGCTAATGTCTTGGACATCAAGCCTATCTTGATGGTGGGTGCCGAGGGCGTAGTCACCTCTGTGGCTATGGCCAAATCCATGAAACGCGCCATCTCCAAGCTCGCTAAGAAAGCCGAGCAGCTTGTCGAGCAAATCGGGCCTTTGGAGGGTTGCATGATGCATGTGAGAAACCCCCAGGCCTGCGAGATGCTGCGCGAGGCCATAAGCTCTGCGGGTATCGACTACACAGAGACCTCCGAAAGGCAGGTAGGCCCTATCATCGCCACGCATGTGGGATTGGGTTGCGTGGGCTTTTCCTATATCCCGGCTAGACGCTGATGCCTTCTGGCAACGCCGTGCATCTGACGCTGTCAAGCCCTGTTACCGAGGTAGCGGGTTGCGCTGCGGCGCGCGCTCAAGCTCTCTCAAAACTCGGTATCACCACGGTGCGCGACCTTGTTAGCTCTTACCCGCATCGCTACATCGATCTCACCAAAACCGTGAGCTGTGCGGATGCGCCTATCGGCGAGACCGTTACCGTATCCGGGCGTCTTGAGGGCGTCAAGCAAAAGCAGCCTCGCGGTAATCTCCATATCATCGAGGCTGCCGTTGTTGATGAGACCGGGGCTGTCTCGCTTGTATGGTTCAGACAGCCGTGGATGATCAACAAGCTTCATCCCGGAGACCTTGTGACTGCTACGGGTAAAGTTGCCTTCAACTACGGGATGAAGCAGATAAGCTCTCCTGTGCTAGAGACGCTTGAATCATCGCAATCTTCCTTCAAGCTCGCGATGATTCCCGTGCACAAGGCAAACGATGCTATCAAGCCGTCTTGGATGCGACGCCTTGTCTCAAATGCCTTGATGCAGCTCGGCGACATCCAAGACCCGCTGCCTGCCCGCTTGCGTGCAAAACACGCGCTTATCGGGCGCAAGGCCGCGCTGAGGGCTATTCATTTTCCGCAGAGTAGCTCGATCAGGCAAAAGGCGCGCTATCGCCTTGCCTATGAGGAGCTTTTGCGCCTGCAGCTTGTGATGATGGCGCGGCGCAATGCGCAGATGGCCCATGCGGGTTTTACGGTGCATGCCGGTCATGCAAAACTCGAGGCGTTTTTGTCCCAGCTGCCCTTTGAGCTCACACAAGAGCAGCAAGCTGCGGCCAAAGACATCGTTTTGGACATGCGGGCCGCGCGTCCCATGAACCGCATGCTTTTGGGAGATGTGGGCACGGGCAAGACCGTCGTGGCGGGCATGGCGCTTTGCGTTGCAGCAGACAACAAGACCCAGGCTGCCATGATGGCGCCCACAGAGGTTCTGGCGCGCCAGTACGCACGCAAGCTGGGCCCTATGCTCGATGCTTGCGGCGTGCGTTGGGCGGTGCTTACCTCGGCGACAAAGCCGTCCGAGCGCGCGTCGATCCTGGAGCGTGCGGCGCGGGGAGAACTCGACGTCGTCTTTGGAACGCACGCCCTCATAGAGCCAGATGTCGTCTTCAAAGAGCTCACTGCCGTTATCATCGACGAGCAACATCGCTTTGGCGTCGACCAGCGCCAGGCGCTGCGCTCCAAAGGCAACGCCAGCGACCTTTTGGTGATGACGGCTACGCCCATCCCGCGCACTTTGGCATTGGCGCTGTACGGAGATCTCGATACGAGTTTTATCAGGCAACGCCCTGCCTCAAGGCCCCCTGTGACGACACGTGTCATCTCGCGCGATGGGCGCCGCCATGCTTACGAGGCCATACGAGAAGAGCTCAAAGAGGGAAGGCAGGCCTATGTCGTCTGCCCACTTGTCGGGCTTAGCCGCAAAGCGCGCGAGGATGCGTTGCAGGACGGCAGCATGGCAGGCGCGCTGCGCGGTGAGACAGAGGTCGCAAACCTCAAGGCCGCACAAGATGAAGCAGACTTCCTTGCCTCAAAGGTCTTCACTCAAGCTCGTGTCGGGCTGCTTCACGGCAAGATGAGCGCCGCGCAAAAACAAGAGGTCATGGAGGATTTTGCCGCCGGTCGGATCGACGTTTTGGTTTGCACAACGGTTATAGAGGTGGGTATCGACGTGCCAAACGCAACGGTGATGATGATCGAGGACGCAGACCGGTTTGGTCTGTCTCAGCTCCATCAGCTGCGCGGGCGCGTAGGGCGCGGCAGTCATCCGGGGCAGGTTTTCCTCGTTGCAGATCCTGCAAAAGACGATGACGCGCTCAAGGCGCGAATGGACGCGATGGTGTCTTGCGATGACGGGTTCAAGCTTGCCCAGCTCGATCTGGCTAGCCGCAGGGAGGGAGACGTCTTAGGCACGCGCCAGCATGGTATGGCGCATCTGCGCCTGGCCAACGTCGTCGACGACGCGCAGCTCGTCGAGTGCGCGCATGAGGACGCCCGTGCTATCCTTGCGGCCGACCCAACGCTTAGCGCAGGCCAAAACGCTGCGCTTGCTGCAGATATCAACGCGGTGTTTCCTGATTTTGCCGCTACCTTACAGAAAGGTGCTTGATGTGAGAATCGTCGCAGGCCTCTTCAAAGGCAGGCCCATAGAATCTCCTAGCGCGCAGACTACGCGCCCTACGACAGATCGCGTGAGAGAGTCGATCTTCTCGTCCGTTTTGTCAAAGACAGACGATCTGACGCTTGAGGGGATGACCGTTTTAGATGCCTTTGGTGGAAGCGGTGCTTTGGGGTTCGAGGCGCTTTCGCGCGGGGCGGACAGGTGCACTTTCTGGGAGCAAGATGATAAAGCGCGCAGCGTCTTGCTTTCCAATGCGAGCTCTTTGGGCCTGGACAGCAGGCGCTTTGCCTGCAAATCCGGAGACGTGTTGGCGGCTGCGGGGCGCCCTATGAGCTTTGGCCGGCCTTTCGACTTGGTTTTGCTCGACCCGCCTTATGCCATAGAACCCGTTGTCGTAGCTGATTTTTTGACGAAGCTCAGAGCAAATGGCGATGTAGCCGCCGGCGCTATCGTCGTTTACGAGCACGTCGCGGCAAATATGGACGTTGCGCAGGAGGTCTTTGAAGGTACGGATGGCTTTCAGATAAGCGGACATAAGAAGTACGGCAAGGTAGCTGTGATGTATTTGGAGGTTTGCTAGCATGCGCAAGGTCATCGTTCCTGGAACCTTCGACCCCATGACCTCCGGTCATCTCGAAGTCGTCGAGAGGTCGAGCCGTCTTTTTGACCAGGTTGTCGTCGGTGTCGCCTTATCAGAGAAGAAAGGATCCGGCCCCCTCTTCTCCCTTGACGAACGAGTCGATCTTGCACGACAAGCTGTCGCGCATCTTGACAACGTGGAGGTCGTCGCCTTTGACAATCTCCTTGTGGACTTTGCACGTCAGATCGGTGCCGTGGCAGTGGTCAAGGGGCTGCGTGCAACGACGGATTTCGAGTACGAGTTTCAGATGGCGGCTCTCAACTACCGCCTTGACAGCGAGCTCGAGACTATCTTCGTCACTGCCAGCCCGGATTGCACCTATATATCCTCAAGCGTCGTCAAAGAGCTTGCCAGCATGGGTGGAAACATCACCGGAATGGTGCCGCAGGCGGTAGAAGAGGCCTTGGCAAAGCGCTTTATGCGCGAATAGGGCCGCCTGCAAGCCGTATGAGGCATGTAATCGAGATGTAACAGCCTAAAAAAAGACGCCCAAGGCCCCGTCAGGTATAATTTCAGGTCTGCCACACGATTTGTCTTCCCGCCGTTTGCGGGCTGCATTGCGAACATTGAATCGATGAGACCTCGAGAAGGGGGAACAAAGCGATGAAGCCGATGTGCATCATGGACACCACCTTGCGCGATGCCCACCAATCACTTTGGGCAACGCGTATGGAAACCAGCGACATGCTTCCCATCTTGCCCAAGATGGACAAGGTCGGGTACTGGGCGCTCGAGGTTTGGGGAGGCGCTACCTTTGATACCTGCCTGAGGTTTTTGGATGAGAACCCTTGGGAGCGCTTGCGCGTCATCAAGCAGCATTGCCCTAACACGCCGCTGTCTATGCTCACGCGCGGCCAGAACCTGGTCGGGTACCACCATTACTCCAAAGAGGTCGTCTCTCGTTTCATCAAAGCGGCTCACAGAAACGGCATGGATGTCTTTCGCGTGTTTGACGCGCTCAACGATATCCGCAACGTTGTAGACACCGCCGAGGCCCTCAACGAGTGCGGCGCCCATTTTGAGGGAGCTATCTCTTACACGATGAGCCCCGTGCATACGCTTGACTCCTACATCGACTACGCCAACGAGCTCAAAGCGCTTGGCGCAGACTCCATCTGCATCAAGGATATGGCCGGCATGCTTGCCCCTTACCGCACCGAGCGCCTTGTCTCGGCTTTGCGCAAAGAGGTCGGGCTTCCCATTCACCTTCATTGCCACTACGTCGGCGGCATGGCGCCGGCTAACTACCTCAAGGCAGCCGAGGCCGGAGCGGCCATCATCGACACCGCCACCGCGCCGCTTGCCTTTGGCAACTCGCAACCTGCCGTCGAGATGATAGTTGCCGCCCTAAAGGAGTCTGGCTACGATACCGGGCTCGACCTCGATCTGCTTTTCGAGATCGCAGAGTATTGGGAAGAGGTCCGCAAGCGCGGCAAGTACCGTCGCGGTATCTCTACGCTGGACCACATGAAGGTCTACACCCATCAGGTTCCCGGCGGAATGATGTCCAACCTTGTCTCGCAGCTTGAGATCCAAAAGGCATCCGACCGTTTGGGCGAGGTGCTCGAAGAGATTCCGCGCGTGCGTGCAGAGGTCGGCTATCCGCCTTTGGTCACGCCGCTTTCGCAGATCGTGGGCACTCAGTCTGTCTTCAACGTCTTGACGGGCAAGCGCTGGTCGGTTGTCTCCAAAGAGATGAAGGACTACGTTGCCGGCTACTACGGCAAAGCGCCTGGCCCCATGGAGAAATCCGTCGTAGAGAAGGTCTTGGGCGATGAGAAGCCCCTCGACCCCTCGATTGCACCGGGTTCTTTGGTGACGACAACCTATGCGCAGCTCGAAGAAGAGATCGGCGAGCTTGCCACGTGCGAGGAAGACGTGCTTATGTACGCACTGTTCCCCAACGAGGCACGCACTTACCTTGAGAAGCACCGCAAGGTGCCCAATGTCAATTTCCGTATGGACGAGGCCGTTAAGAGCACGAAAGAGGAGGACTACGTGGATATCGCACAGATTCGCGAGCTGGTTAAGATGGTAGAAGAAGCCGGCATCGGTGAGATTACGGTAGAAGAAGCCGGCACCAAGATCGTCGTTCGCAACCCTAACATGCCTGTCGCAGCAGCAGCCCCGGTTGCCGTTGCTACCGCAGCAGCTCCTGCGCCCGCAGCTGCCGCTGCAGCTCCTGCAAGCGATCGTCCCGCTGGCTGGAAGCCCGTTACGGCTCCTATGGTTGGCACCTTCTACGCTGCTCCCTCTCCCGGAGCAGACCCCTTCGTCAAAGTCGACGACAAGGTCTCTGCAGGTGACTCCATGTGCATCGTCGAGGCCATGAAGCTCATGAACGAGATTCCGGCAGAGGAGATGTGCGTCGTTCGCGAGATCTGCGTTAGCGACGGCGACCCTGTGGAGTACGGCACCGTTTTGTTCTACGTCGAGCCGATTTCCGAGTAGGGACAATCAGATGTTTGACAAGATTCTCATCGCAAACCGCGGCGAGGTTGCCGTACGCATCATCAGAGCCGCCCATGAGCTGGGCGTCAAGACCGTCGTCGTCTACTCCACTGCAGACAAAGACTCCCTTCCCGTCAAGCTCTCCGATGAAGCCGTCTGCATCGGCCCTGCGCCTTCGGCAAAGTCCTACCTGGTGATGCAAAACATCATCGGTGCCGCCCAGATCACGGGCGCGCAAGCCATCCACCCTGGCTACGGCTTTTTGTCCGAGAGCGCGGAGTTTGCCCGCGCATGCGCAGACAACGACATCGTCTTCATCGGCCCTGCGCCCGATGCCATAGAGCAGTTGGGCGATAAGGCCGCTGCCAAAGCCACCATGGCCAAGTTTGGCGTGCCTACTGTTCCCGGCTCTGACGGCGCGGTTGACACAGTAGACGAGGCCGCACGCTTTGCCGACGAGGTCGGCTATCCCGTGCTCATCAAGGCATCTGCAGGCGGCGGCGGCAAGGGCATGCGCGTAGCGCAAGACGCCGGCGAGCTCGAGAAGATGTTCACCGCGGCCAAGACAGAGGCAGCCAACGCCTTTGGCAACGACGAGGTCTACCTCGAGAAGTACCTCTCCCATCCGCGCCATGTGGAGGTTCAGGTCCTTGCAGACACCTGCGGCAATGCCATGCACCTGTGCGAACGCGACTGCTCGATCCAGCGCCGCCACCAAAAGCTCTTAGAAGAGGCACCCAGTCCTGCGTTGGACGAGGCAACGCGTCAGGCGATGGGCGAAGCCGCGCTTAAGGCCGTGCGCGGTGTGAATTACGTCAACGCCGGTACGATCGAGTTTCTGCTCGATACCGATGGACGCTTCTACTTCATGGAGATGAACACGCGCGTTCAAGTCGAGCACCCCGTGTCAGAGCAGATCACCGGTGCAGATATCATCAAAGAGCAGCTGCGTATTGCAGCTGGCCTGCCTATCTCCATTGCAGATCGCGCTCCTCTGTCGCCTGCTGCCCATGCTATCGAGTTTCGCATCAACGCAGAAGATCCTGCGCGCGGCTTCATGCCTTGTCCGGGCAAGATCACGCGTTTCGATCTTCCTGGAGGCCCTGGCGTTAGGGTGGACACCCATATCCGCGCGGGTTATACTGTCCCGCCAACCTACGACTCGCTTTTGGCAAAGCTCATCGTCTGGGGCGACACCCGCGAAGAAGCCATTGCCAGGGGCAAGCGCGCGCTGGACGAGTTCGTTATCGAAGGCATTGCGACTACGATTCCCTTCCATAAAGCCGTGCTCGAAAACGATGTCTTTTTGTCCGGCGAGGTTTACACTGACTTCATCGAAACTCAGATGAACGGAGGAGTTCTGTGAAAGACAAGAGCGCCACGCAGGGCATCTGCGTAAACGGAATCACCATCGCTCCCGGTGTCGTCGAGACAATCGTCTCTTTGGCTGCAGCCGAGGTTCAAGGCGTTGCCAGTGTTGGCACCGCTGGCGCGATCTCTGCCATCACGGCTGCCCTCAATGCGGGGCGCAGCGTGCCTACAGCCGGAATCAAGCTCGAAGTCGAGCAGGATGGTAACGTCTGCGTGGATATCACCATCCAGGCGTATTACGGCTATCGTCTTTCCGATGTTGCCACGCAGGTGCGCGAGGCTGTCGCAGATGCGCTTATGGCCCAGATCGGCGCGCAGACTTCGTGCGTCAACGTTCATGTCGACGCCTTGGCCTTTGAGGAGAACTAGAG
>CAVAPV010000002.1:0-15170 GCA_963590525.1 Agathobacter rectalis | reverse complement strand
GAACTAGAGCATGGCATCAGCTAAAACCCTCACCAACACCGCTTCGAGGCGCCAGGCACTCCAGGCAATGTTTCAGCAGGAGTTCTGCGGGCTGGATCTGGCAGCGCTCGATGCCGGCTCTAAAGAGCTTCTCGTCGTCTCCTTTTGCCCTAAGGGCGTCTCTGACACAGAGCTTACCGGTGAGCCTCTCAACGATTACGCAAAGCAGCTCATAGCAGGCATCATAGAAAACCAAGAGGTCATCGACTCCTGGATCTCTGCCGCTGCAGACAACTGGGCTATCAACCGCATGCAAAACGTGGATCGCAACATCATCCGCCTTGCCTGCTACGAGATGGCCTATGTCGACCAGATCCCCACTGCCGTTGCCATCAACGAGGCTGTAGAGGTCGCCAAGGTGTTTGGCGGCGATGAGAGCCCCAAGTTCGTCAACGGCGTCTTGGGCCGCATTGCAAAGAAGCTCGACGCAGAAGGCGTCATATCGCTTGCAGATGCGCAAGACGCTCAACAAGAGCAAGAGGGCAGCGCGCCTGCCGAGGGCAATCTCGAGGACGCCGGCTAATGGCCGAGTACCAGACCTTCTCCGAGGTCCGCGCTCGCTTGGATGAAATCGTTACGCAGGTGCGCAAGAAGGACCTTTCGCTTGAGAAGAGCCTCGACTTGTACGAGGAGGCTATCAAATTGGGTAACCGCGCAGCCGAGCTCGTGGATAAACCTGATTTTTCCGACGAAGAGCTTGCCTGCACGCAAGGGGAGGGGTCTTTGCAAGAAGAGCCCAGCCAGATTGAGATGTCACAAGCCAGCCAAGAGGATGAGCAAGCTAGTGCGGATGCTTAAACCTCGATCCTAGTAATTGGACACCGATGAGCAGTATGCATAAGTTGCTAGAGACAATAGAGGGCCCTTCAGATCTGAAGGGCCTCACTTTCGCGCAGGTAGACCAGCTTGCCGATGAGCTTAGAGACGAGATGGTCCATGCCACGTCGATCCATGGCGGGCATCTGGCATCCTCTCTTGGCGCTGTGGAGACCATATTGGCCCTGCATCGCGTTTTGGATTGCCCGCATGACAAGATCGTCTTCGATGTTGGGCATCAAGCTTATGCGCACAAGCTTTTGACTGGTCGATACGCAAGTTTTGACAAGCTGCGAACCTTGGATGGCATATCGGGCTTTCCCAAAATCACCGAAAGCCCCTACGATTCCCATGATTCAGGCCATGCCTCCGATGCGCTATCCACGGCCTTGGGCTATGCCCTTGCGCGCGATATCGACGGCCGCGATGAGACCATAGCCGTCCTTGTGGGCGATGCCTCGTTTTCTGGCGGCATGTCGCTTGAAGCGCTTAACCAGATCGGCCAGAGCAAGACGCGCCTCATCATCATTCTCAACGACAACGGCATGTCCATCTCCATCAACGTCGGCGGCTTCTCCAACTTCTTGGGTCGTGTCCGCCTGTCAGAGGCCTACCAGGAGTCCAAGGAGAAGTACGAGTCAACATGGGATAACCGCGGCAAGCTCGGACAGTTCGTCAAGTACTCGAGCTCTGTCTTGCGTGACGGCATCAAGCAGATTGCATCGCCCGAGGGCCAGCCTTTCTTCGAGGGCTTTGGCGTTACCTATATCGGCCCCTTTGACGGCCATGATGAGAAAAACCTGGAAAGCATCATCCGAGAGGCGTCGGAGTTTGACGGACCGGTGCTCATCCACGTCGTCACAAAGAAGGGCAAAGGGTACCTTCCTGCAGAAGAGCGCCCCGATGCCTTCCATGGTGTCGGGCCCTTTGACATAGAGACTGGCATCGTCAAGAAGAAATCAGGGGCGCCGTCGTGGACGTCGGTGTTTTCAGACGAGCTTTGCCGTCTCGCGCTAAACCACGACGATATCATCGCCATCACAGCGGCGATGCCGTCTGGTACGGGTTTGGACAAGTTCGAGAAGCGCTATCCCGATCGATTCTTTGACGTTGGCATCGCAGAAGAAAACGCCGTAGGCATCTCCTCGTCTCTTGCGATGTCAGGCAAGGTCCCCTTTGTCGCCATCTACTCGACGTTTATCCAGCGCGCCTTCGACCAGATGATCATCAACGTCGCGCTTCAAAAGCAGCATGTCGTCTTCTGCTTGGATAGAGCGGGGTTGGTGGGCGAGGACGGCCCCACGCATCATGGTGCTTTCGACCTTACTTTCATGCGCATGATTCCCGGCATGCAGGTGCTTGCCCCGTCATCCGATGTGGAGCTAAGACGTGCTGTCAGATGCGCTTACGACCTTGAGGGGCCTGTCAGCATTCGCTATGGTCGCGGCAGCGCCGTTGTAGAGGGTGAAGACGATGGCAGTGTTTGGGAGTATGGCAAGGCCCGCCTGCTACATGACACAGGCCAAGACATCGCCTTCATGGCTGTGGGAAGCATGGTCAAATCGGCTATGCAGGCCTCTCGCATCTTGGAGGGGACGGGCTATGGCTGCCAGGTTTGGGATATGCGCTGGATCAAGCCCTTGGATTGCCAGGCCGTCAGGAGTGCCTGCCTTTGCAAAGTCGTTGTCACTTTGGAGGAAAACACTCTCGTGGGCGGTTTTGGAAGCGCTGTTTTAGAAGAGGCGTCCCGTATGGGCATTGCAAAGAAGATCCATCGTATGGGCCTTCCCGATGATTTTGTGGGCCAAGGCAGTGCTGCAGAGCTTTTGCGCTGCTGCGGTCTTGATGCCCAAGGGGTTGTAGATTTCGTGCAAGGTGTCTTATCTTGAGCGCCGCTTCCAAACCGCGCCTTGACGAGCTTTTGGTGACGAGAGGCTTCTTTTCCAATGTCCATGATGCGCAAGTTGCGGTCTTGGCTGGCGAGGTCATCGTCGGCGAGCATCGCGAGACGAGCGCCGGCAAGCGTCTCAAGCCGGATGTCTGCATCAGACTCAAAAACGCGTCGAGCTTCGTCTCCCGCGGCGGGCTAAAGCTCAAAGGCGCGCTTGATGCTTTTGGGCTGGATGTAAGAGGTCTTCGCGCTGTGGATATGGGCTGCTCGACTGGTGGATTTACCGATTGCCTGCTCAAGGCCGGGGCCAAAAGCGTTTCTGCTGTCGATGTGGGCTACGGTCAGTTCTCGTGGGCTTTGCGCAATGACAGCCGCGTTGCACTGTTCGAGCGCACCAATGTGAGAGGCATCGACGTCGCTTTTGTAGGAGGCCCCTTCGAGCTCGTGGTGGGAGATCTCTCCTTTGTGAGCCTGACGAGCCTCATGCCTGATATCGCCCGCCTTGCCTGCGATGGCGCCCGTCTTGTCTTGCTTGTCAAACCGCAGTTCGAGCTCGACGCAAGCTGCCTTTCTGCCGGCGGTATCGTCTGCGACCCGCAAAACCACGAGCTTGCCATCCAAAAGGTTGCCGCAAGCGCCAGATCCTGCGGGTTGAGCGTAGTGGACGTCTCTTACTCGCCGGTCAAGGGAACAAAGGGCAACCGCGAGTATCTGCTCTTGGCTCAAAAGCCGCTTTTGCAAGACGATGGTAGCCTTGATATCAGCGATGAGAAAATCTCAGAAGTCGTTAAGGCATCGCATGAGCTTTTGTGAGAGATGAGGTTGCCTGTGAAGGTTTTGATAGTACCCAGCATCACCACCCAAGCACTGCAGCATGCGCGCATGCTTGCAGCGCGCCTTGACATCGCTGGGCTCGACACTCAGGTTTATTCTGCAAAAGACGCTTCCTGCGAGCATATCGACGTGTCCGATCTTGCGCTTGTCGTAGTCATGGGCGGAGACGGTACGTTTTTGTTTGCAGCGCGCCTCATCGGCTTTGCCAGCGTTCCCATATTGGCTTTCAACTACGGAGACCTCGGCTTCTTGTCGGGCAATCCAGACCGCGACGAGGTCGAGCTTGTCTTCGATGCGCTTTCCGGGGACCTCGCCTTGGAGAGGCGCTCTACGCTTGAAGCCCGCGTGACAGATGTCGAGGGCAATGTCAGCACCTATGCCGCCCTCAACGAGATCGCCTATACGCGTGGCGCAAGCGGGCATGTGGTCGAATACACCATGGGTGTCAACGGAACAAACTTTGCCTCGCTCAAGGCAGACGGTTTGGTTGTTGCCACTGCTACTGGCTCTACAGCCTATGCGTTGTCTGCTGGCGGGCCCATCGTCAGCCCTGCCTATGGCGGTCTTGTAGCCGTGCCGCTTGCGCCGCACTCGCTGGTTAGCCGCGCGATCGTCACGGCGCCTTCCGATGTCATCGAGGTAACCATGACTGGTCGCGCAATTAACGAAGCCTCGCTTTTTGTCGACGGTGTTGCCTTGGAGGGCTGCGCGCCATCGTCCATGAGCATCTCTCGCTCTGATAAGGAAATCGTTTTCGTACGTGCCGGCAAGGATTTCTTTGCAAGCGTTGCACACGCGTTTTACGGGGGAGGGGTTAGCTGATGATCGACGAGCTGCATGTAAAGAACGTGGCTTTGATAAAAGAGGCCAATCTCGAGTTCTCCCAAGGCCTTACGGTGCTTACAGGAGAGACGGGCGCCGGCAAAACCGCGTTGCTGTCTGCTTTGAGGCTTGTGAGCGGACAGCGTGCCGATGCCAAGGTTGTGCGAGACGGTGCTTCGGAAGCCGCTGTTGAGCTTAGGTGCTTTGACGGCGATAGCGAGCATGTCTACAGCCGCCGTCTCTCAAGCGCGGGGCGAAGCCGCTGCAGTGTTGACGGCTCGTTGTCTACGGTGGGACAGCTCGCTTGCGAGCTCTCGTTTGTGAAGATCCACAGCCAGCATGAGCAGATCGCCTTGCTCAAGCCAGAAAACCAAGTCGCCTTTCTCGACCGCTTCATAGATCCAGCCTGCGCGCATCTTGAACCGTATCGCGATGCGTTGTCTTCGTATCGCAGTGCCTCAAAGCGCTTTAAAGAGCTAGAGCAGGCAAGCAAGACTCAAGGTCAAGAGCTCGAATACCAGCGTTTTGTCGCATCTCAGATAGCCGCTGTAAATCCGCAGGAAGGCGAATACGAAGAGCTGCAGGCTCAGTTGCCGCGTCTGCAAAACGCCGCATCGCTTCTTGACGCTTGCACCAATGCGCTCAGGCTCACCGGGACAGACGAGGGTGCAGCTCAGCTTCTGGGCGAGGCCGTCTCAGAGCTGGAGCGCGCTTCTGGGCTCGACGACGATCTTGCCGGCTTTGCACAGCGCGCTCAAGAGATAAGCTCTGTGCTCGATGATTTTGTCTTCGATATCTCATCGTATGCCCGCAGTCTTGACGCAGACCCTCGTGCCCTGCAAGAAAATCTCGATCGAACAGCGGCTTTGTCCGGGTTGATGCGCCGCTATGGACCTACGATGCAGCAGGTTTTGCAGGCATGGCAAAACGCTAACCAGTGCATCAGCGCCGCACAAGGCGATCCGCAGCTTCTTGCCCAGGCTAAGCAAGAGCGCAACCGTGCCTTGCAGCAGCTTAAGGAGCGCGGGCAGGAGTTACAGGCACTGCGCCGCGACAAGGCGGCGCAGCTTTGCGCCAACCTTGCTTCTACTGTCTCTACGCTTGCCATGCCAGATGCGTCGTTTGAGTTTGCCTTCGAGGATGCGGCGGGTGCTCGTTGGACCGATGCGGGCCCTGGCACGGCAGAGCTTATGTATCGGCCAAGCCCGCAGGCGTCTGCCAGGCCTTTGCGCAAGATCGCCTCGGGCGGAGAGCTCTCACGCATCCTCTTGGCTTTGGAATGCGTCTTGCGAGAGGGCGACACCGCTGCGGGCGCAGAGACCTTGGTCTTTGACGAGGTCGATGCGGGTATCGGCGGTGCAGCTGGAGAAGCGGTCGGCTCGTGCCTCGCGCACCTTGCAAAGCATACCCAGGTTATCGTAGTCACGCATCTGGCGCAGGTTGCGGCACATGCGGATGCGCATATCGTCGTCAGCAAGTCCGAAACCCAAGGCTCGATAGAGACGACAGTCGCTTCTGTGAGCGGTCAAGAGCGTGTTGCCGAGATTGCCCGTATGCTTTCTGGTAGCGATGGAACCGAGGCTTTGGCACATGCTGCAAAGCTTTTAAAGGAGGCCTCAGAGCTTTGATGGATGTAATCGACGCCCTCAACGCGGGGGAGTGCGTCCTAATTGCCACAGATACGGTTTACGGTTTGGCAGCCGTACCTTCAACTCCCGGCTACAAACGCATCTTCGAGCTCAAGCATCGCGATTCCAATCAGGTGCTCCCTTGGCTTGTCTGCACTATGCAGATGATGGAAACGCTGACAGAAGAGGTGACGCCTGCCGCCCGTGTCCTCGCTGCTTCCTTTTGGCCCGGTGGCTTGACTTTGATCTTGAAGGCTTCGCCTGCTGCTTTGTCTATCGGATGCTTGGCTTTAGATGAATCCGTCGCATTGCGCATGCCAGACGAGCCTTATGCCCTGGATTTGATTGCAAAGCTGGACAAGCCCCTTGCCTGCACAAGCGCAAATCTCCATGGGTGCAAAGCGGCATGTGATTTCGATGAGCTCGAAGCTTCGATGGCCGCCTTGCCGCATGACAAAGCCCTGCCGCGCAGCTGCAAGGTGGGCATAGCTTCGACGATTGTCGATTGCACGCGGCGGGATGCCACCGTAATCGTCAGAGAGGGTGCGGTTTCAAAAGAGCGGATCGATGCAAGCCTTGCCGATGCGGGCCTGCCGCCAAGTTCTTGTTTCTGTTAAATCCAAGAGTCGCTTGCGCTTGCGTGTTATCACGCGCTTCAAGCATGCGGCGCGGTGATATCATCTTTAGAATTGTTGTTTTGATCCTAGGAGGACTTAGGTGGACAAACCTCGTTTGAGCATCGGGTGCGACCACGGGGGATTCGAGCAAAAAGCCCAATTGCTCCAATGGCTTGAAGACCTCGGTTTCGAGGTTTGCAACCGTGGCTGTGACAGCTCAGATCGCGTGGATTACCCCGATCATGCGCTGCCTGTTGCGCAAGATGTTGCATCCGGTAAGGCAGACTTCGGCATCTTGGTCTGCGGCACGGGCATCGGCATGGCGATTGCCGCCAACAAAGTTCGTGGCATCCGTGCGGCTAACATAACAAATGTCGACTTTGCACGACTCACTCGCCAACATAACGATGCAAACGTCTTGACTCTTTCTGGACGTTTCGTCTCTCTTGAGGACAATAAGGCAATCATCGAGGCGTTTCTCAACACTGATTTCGAGGGCGGCAGGCATGTCGAGCGCATTAACAAGATCGCCCAGATAGAGGAAAGGTAGAACACATGCAGTTTACGTCGCTTCCAACCACAGACCCCCAGGTCTTTGATATCTGCGCGCAGGAGCTTACCCGTCAGCGCGACCAGATCGAGCTCATCGCGTCAGAAAACATCGCAAGCGTTGCCGTGATGGAGGCCATGGGCACTGTTCTCACTAACAAGTACGCAGAAGGCTACCCTGGCAAGCGTTATTACGGCGGTTGCGAGAAGGTCGATCTGGTGGAAGACCTCGCCCGCGATCGCGCCTGCCAGCTGTTTGGTGCTAAGTTCGCCAATGTCCAGCCCCATTCTGGCGCCCAAGCCAACCAGGCTGCTTACGCTGCGCTTATCAAGCCGGGCGACAAGGTTATGGGCATGAGCCTTGATCACGGTGGCCACCTTACCCATGGCTCGCCCGTCAACTTCTCTGGCAAGCTCTATCAGATCTGCGCTTACGGTGTCGACCCTGTCACCGAGCGTCTCGATATGGATCAGGTGCGCGCCAAGGCGCTCGAGGAGAAGCCCGCGCTCATCATGGCAGGTGCCTCTGCTTACCCGCGCACTATCGATTTCAAAGCCTTCCGTGAGATCGCAGATGAGGTCGGCGCTTATCTCGTGGTTGATATGGCCCATATCGCCGGCCTTGTCGCCGCTGGTCTGCATCCCTCGCCGGTACCCCATGCCCACATCACCACTTCCACCACGCACAAGACCCTGCGCGGCCCGCGTGGCGGTATGGCGCTCACAAACGACGAGGCGCTTTTCAAGAAATACAACTCGGCGGTGTTCCCTGGTTCTCAAGGCGGTCCTCTCATGCATGTCATTGCCGCAAAGGCCGTGGCCTTTGGCGAGGCCTTGCAGCCGGCTTTCAAGACCTATGCGCAGCGCGTTATCGAGAACTGCCGCGTAATGGGAGAGGGCATGGTCTCCGGAGGCTTGCGTTTGGTCTCCGGCGGAACGGACAACCATCTGTGCCTGGTCGACCTCACGCCGGCAAACGTCACCGGCAAAGAGGCCGAGGCCATCTTGGATGCTGTTGGAATCACCTGCAACAAAAACACCATCCCCAACGAGACTCAATCTCCGTTTGTCACGAGCGGCATTCGCGTCGGCACTGCGGCAATGACAACGCGTGGTTTTGACGCCTTCGAGGCACGTCAGGTTGGCGAGCTCATCGCAAAGGCGGTATTCAACCGCGACAATCCCGAGGTCTTGGCATCCATCCGCACGCAGGTCACCCAGATGCTCGAGGCTCATCCGCTTTACCCCGGTCTCGAGTACTAGTCAAAGGTTTTGGCGCAGACGCGCCAGCCTTGCCGTGCAAAAGCGGGGGTCGGGTCATCTCGATCTCCGCTTTGATATTGCATGGCGCAAGGTTGCTGCAAAGATAGGAGTTTGCAATGTCTGAGCATGTGCGCCCTACGTGGGATGAGTACTTTATGGCGATCGTCGACGATGTCGCCACACGCTCGACATGCTGTCGACGCAAAGTCGGTGCCATTCTCGTCAAAGACAAACGTGTCATCGCCACAGGCTACAACGGCGGGCCAACAGGTCTTGCTCACTGCCTCGATATCGGCTGCCTGCGTCAAAAGCTCAACATTCCGTCTGGACAGCAGCACGAGTTATGTCGTGGCGTCCATGCCGAGCAAAACGCGATCATCCAAGCTGCTCGTTACGGCGTCCACACAGACGGCAGCGTCTTGTACTGCACGACGCAGCCTTGCGCGCAGTGCACCAAGATGCTGCTAAACGCCGGCGTCAAAGAGATCGTCTTCAGAGACGGATATCCAGATGGGCTTGCATTGGAGCTTTTGCAGGAGTCTGGATTGCCGTTTAGAAAAGTTGAGCTCTAAGGCATGCTGGAGGCTGCGAGCGTTTGAAGGGAGCGTTTGTTTCTCGAGCGTTATGCGGCCTTGTGCGTGAGGATGCCCGTGCTGCGTTTTCTGCAATCGGAGGAGCATCTTACGCTATGCGCAAAGGGGTCATTGCTTTTACCCTAAGCGGGTTATACGCATGCTCTTTGACGCCGTTTAACGCAAAAAAGGATGAGTTTTTAGGATTCCTTTAAGCCGTTTGTATCCAATACGTTATTATCCCTAGGGCTTAAAACGACAGCTGGAACGCACGTGAGAGAGGTAGGTACATGGCCGCAGCTATAGCCATCGGCATTCTTGTCGGTCTCATCGGCTTTGCACCCTATCCCGTTGTCATTGGCAAGACATCCAAGATGCCGCAGCAAGACGGCGTCGGTTACCTCAAATGGATGCTTGTCACCTTTGTCGTCTCCTTTGCGATTCTTGTCGTCGCCTTGATCGTCGCCTCGAAGGTCGCCCATGCAGTGGCGCTGCCTTTTACCTGTGCGATGATCTTGACATTTGTTGTAGTGGTAATCGTCTACGGCTTGGTGAGCCGTAAGCAAAGGTAAGTAGGAGGGGAATCTAGGTATGGAGATTACCGGTAATCCGTTGACTGACATCGTGGAGCCCATCGCAGAGCTCCAAGCGTCTTTCGACACCACCACCGTCTTCCAGATCGGCGGCTGGAGCATCAGCCAGTACACCGTCTGGATGTTTGTGAGCATCCTGGTCGTCTTGATAGGCGTTTTGGCAGGTGCCCGCAAAGTCACTATGATGCCCCATGGCAGGCTCGCCGGTTTGGTCGAGTACGGTTACGATGCCGTTGGCCGCAACATGGGCGCAGGAGCTGCCGGTGAGAACTGGAAGAAGCACATGCCGTTTTTGGCAACCCTGTTCTTCTTCATCCTCGTCTCCAACGTCTTGGGCCTCGTTCCCGGCTTCAAGACCTGCACTGGCACCCTTGGCTGCACTTGGGCGCTTGCTGCTATCTCTTTTGTTTACTTCAACTTCTACGGTTTCAAGGCCAAGGGCGGTTTGGGCTACATCAAGTCCATTGCCCCTCATGGTCTTCCCGCGCCGATGGTGCCCATCATCTGGTTCTTCGAGTTCGTCTCCCTCGTGATTCGTCTGCTCACCTTGGCAGTTCGACTCTACGGCAACATGTTTGCCGGCCACATGGTCTTGGGCATCTTTGCCATCCTGTGCCAGGTCTTCGTTCTTAACGCCACTGCCGTGGTTGCAGAAAGCTTTGCCTCTGCGTTGGGTATGGGCGTAGTCGCCTTGATCTGGTTCTTGTTCTTGGTGGCGATGTATTGCCTCGAGTGCCTGGTTGCTTTCTTGCAGGCATACGTCTTCTCTATCCTGTCTGCTGTCTACATCGGATTGGCCGAAGGCGAGCATTAGTCAAGCGGGCCTGCTCGGAAGCCCTAAAAAGCCGGTTGGGTTTTGGTTCTTTTGCCAAGTGAGGTACTTGGCTTGAGGATATATAGGTAGAGGTTTCAGGGATAGGCCCTGAAAACCAAGAGTTTCAGGGACCCCCCTGACAGAACAAGGAGGAAAAAGTGGAAACCACTATCGTTCTCGCTGCTCTTAAGGTTGTCGGCTACGGCCTCGGCACCATCGGCCCAGGCATCGGTCTTGGCCTTTGCGGCTATGGCCTGTGCGTCGGCTCTGCTCGCCAGCCCGAGATCGCCGGCAAGCTGTTCACCAACGCCCTTATCTTTGGCGCTTTGGCCGAGGCTCTCGCCCTCATCGGCCTGGTTGCGGCATTCATCTTCTAATTCAGCTTTGGCAAGATTCGTAACTGACATCCAACTAGCTGTAAAGGAAGGTGAACACGTGAAATCAGGATTCAAGAAGGCGCTGCGCCACTGCGGTGCGGCTGCTGGCTGCGCCGTTGCCATCGCTGCTGCCATGCCTGCTATGGCACTCGCAGAAAACGCTGGCGGCATCACTGCCATCCTGCCTGATCTGAACGAGTTCATCCCGATGGTCGTCGCGTTTTTGATCGTTGCTGTTGTCCTGGGCAAGTTCGGCTGGCCCATCTTGGAAAACATCATCGACAAGCGCGAGTCTTCCATCAAGGAAGCTCTCGAGAAATCCGAGGAGGCCCGCATCGAGTCCGAGCGCGTCCTCGAGGAGTATCGTGAGCAGCTCGCACAGGCTCGTCAGGAGTCCATCGCCATCCTCGCAGAGGCGAAGCAGTCCGGCGAGGCTGTCCGCGCCGACATCGTCGCCAAGGCTCAGTCCGAGGCCGATGACATCGTCGCCAAGGCCCGCCAGTCCATCGAGACCGAGAAAAACGCTGCCATCGCAGAGCTTCAAAGCTCCGTTGCCGACCTCACCGTTGCGGTTGTCGCAAAGGTCGTCGGAGAGGACTTCTCCGATGCCGAGCACCGCAAGCTGATCGAGAACAGCATTGCAAAGGCAGGTAACCTCGATGCCTAAGGACCGCATGCTCATCAAGCGCGAAGTCACGACTTACGCAGAGGTTCTCTTGAACGCCGTAAAAGAGACGGGCGATGTCTTAGAGGCAGCCGCTCAGCTCAAGGAGATTCAAGAGGTTGTTTTGACCCACCCCAACCTTCGTGAGGCCCTCAACGAGGAATCCCTTACCCAGGAGGCGCGTGCCACTATCATCGACGAGGTCTTCAAAGGGTTTTCCCCTGCAGTCCTCAAGGTGCTTGAGGTCATGGTCGAGCGTCGTGAGATTGCCTTGCTGCATCGCGTCGTCGAGGAGTTCGAAGCTCTCGCAGAGGACGAGCTAAACGTCATCATCCTCGATGTCACCACTGTCGTGGAGCTCGATGATGCGCTGCGTCAGACCATTAAGAGTAAGTACGCCGCTCAATTTGGCAAGGATGTCATGCTCCGCGAGCATGTCAATCCCTCCATCATCGGCGGTATCGTGTTGAGTGCCCGCGGAAAGAGAATCGATGCAAGTGTTTCTGCACAGCTCGAAAAAGTCCGCAGTGCACTCTCGTCTGTGAAGACCGGAGGTGAAAGGTAAATGGCGGAAATCACCGCTAGCGCGATCGATGAGGTCCTGCGTGCACAGCTCGCAAACCTCAAGACCAGCGTCGAGTCGCGTGAGACCGGTACAGTCATCCAGATCGGTGACGGTATCGCTCGCGTGGACGGCCTCAAGGGCGCTATGGCAGGCGAGCTGTTGGAGTTCATCTCCTCCGATGGCAAGACTGTCTACGGCCTCGCTCAAAACCTTGAGGAAGATGAGGTTGGCGCCGTTTTGCTGGGCGACGTCACCGCAATTAAGGAAAACGACACGGTCCATACCACGGGCCGCATCGTCGAGGTTCCGTCTGGCAAGGCCATGCTCGGCCGTGTCGTCAACCCCTTGGGCATGCCTCTCGACGGCAAGGGTCCCATCGAGGCTGAGGGTTATCGCCCCGTTGAGTTCCGTGCCCCTGGCGTTATGGAGCGTCAGCCTGTTCATGAGCCTGTCCAGACCGGCCTCATCGCAATCGATGCGATGATCCCCATCGGACGTGGCCAGCGTGAGCTGATCATCGGCGACCGTCAGACTGGCAAGACTGCCATCGGCGTCGACACCATCATCAACCAAAAGGGCAAGGGCATGATCTGCGTTTACGTCGCGATCGGCCAGAAGGCCTCTACGGTTGCAGGTGTTGTCGAGGCTTTGGCCAAGCACGGCGCCCTCGACTACACCATCGTTGTCGTTGCATCCGCATCTGACTCTGCTCCTTTGCAGTACATCGCCCCCATGGCCGGTGCTGCAATGGGCGAGTTCTTCATGTACAACGGCGAAGACGGCAAGCCCGCCAACGAGAACAACCCGGGCCGCAATGTCTTGTGCGTCTACGACGACCTCTCTAAGCAGGCCGTTGCTTACCGCCAGATGTCTTTGACCCTGCGCCGTCCGCCGGGACGCGAGGCTTATCCTGGTGACGTCTTCTACTTGCACTCTCGCTTGCTGGAGCGCGCTGTCAAATTGTCCGACGCCAACGGTGCTGGCTCTTTGACTGCTCTGCCCATCATCGAGACCCAGGGTGGCGACGTCTCCGCGTACATCCCCACCAACGTCATCTCCATTACCGACGGTCAGATCTTCCTGCAAAGCGACCTGTTCTTGCAGGGTCAGCGTCCTGCAGTCAACGTCGGTATCTCGGTTTCCCGTGTTGGTGGCTCCGCTCAGATCAAGGCAATGAAGTCCGTTGCCGGTACCCTGCGTCTGGATCTTGCCTCCTATCGCGAGCTTCAGGCATTTACCGCCTTTGGCTCCGACATGGACAAGGCTACCCAGCAGCAGCTCGACCGTGGTGCTCGTATGACCGAGCTCCTCAAGCAGGGCCGCTACGCCGCGATGAACGTCGAGGACCAGGTTGTCTCCATCTGCGCAGGCAACATGGGCTTCTTGGATGCGATTCCCGTCTCCTGCGTCGTTCGTTTCCGCGAAGAGCTCATCGAGTGGATGCATGCCAACAAGGCAGACGTCTTGAAGGGCATCGCCTCCAAGGGCAAGCTCGACGACGAGCTCAAGGACGCAGTCAAGGAAGCGATTGCAGCTTTTGCAGCTAATTTCGCTGTTGAGGAGTAGGGGATAGACGATGGCCAGTCTCCGCGATATTAAGAAGCGCATTGTTTCGGTGCAAAGCACCAAGCAGATCACGCGCACAATGGAGATGGTTGCCACTGCCAAGATCCGTCACGCCACGGCAAGGATCGAGCAGGCAACGCCTTATGCGGATGCCATGAACAACATCCTTGCCGATTTGGCAAAGAACTCTGGCAGCATCGATCATCCTCTGCTTAAAGAGCATGATGCAAAGAAGTGCTGCCTTGCCGTGGTCGTTGTTTCCGACCGTGGTTTGGCAGGCGGCTTCAACAGCAGCGTTTTGCGCGCAGCCGAAAAGTACGTCAACGACAACAAGGTCGCTGGTATCAAGACCAAGGTGGTTGTCTGCGGTAAGAAGGGCATCGGCTACTTCTCCTACCGTCAGATCGAGCCCGTTTTGTCCTATCGCGACATGTCGGCTGATCCCACTTTGGGTCAGGCCCGCGAGATTTCCAGTTACGCTCGCGCTGGTTTTTTGGCGGAGGACTTCGACGAAGTCGTTGTCTTCTACAACCATGCGCGCAACGCAGCCGATCAAGATCTTCGCGAGGAAGTCGTTTTGCCTATCGCAGCTGATGCGCTTAGCGCTTCCGAAGCGCAAGAGGATAATGCCGGTATTCAGGCTAGCCCTGAGTTCGAGCCCTCTGCAGAAGCCGTTTTGGATAACCTGCTCCCGGCTTATGTCGAAACCGCGATCTACCATGCGCTTATCGACTCTGCCGCTGCCGAGCAAGGCGCGCGTCGCAAGGCTATGAAGTCTGCTACAGACAACGCCACTGCGATGATTGCATCGCTCGACCTGCTGTACAACCGTATCCGCCAAGGTGCGATTACCACCGAGATCACAGAGATCGTCGGCGGTGCCGCCGCCCTGGAGGATTAGTAATGAGTGAGAAGGACACTAACATGAACGTTGGACGCATCGTTCGCATCGTTGGTGCAGTTGTTGACTGTGAGTTTGCAGCTGACTCCATCCCTGCGATCTACAACGCGCTGACGGTTGAGGCTGATACGCCTATGGGCCATGTGAAGACCGTTCTCGAGGTGCAGATGCATCTCCAGGGCAACATGGTCCGTACGGTTGCTATGAGCTCCACCGACGGCCTCCAGCGCGGTCTGGAAGTCGTTGACACCGGCAGCCCCATCAAGATGCCCGTTGGTCCCGAGACCCTCGGCCGCATCTGGAATGTCGTCGGCGAGCCCGTCGACAAAAAGCCCATGCCCGAGGTTTCCGACTGGTACCCCATCCACCGCGATGCTCCCGCTTTCGAGGATCTCACCACTTCCACCGAGACTTTCGAGACCGGCATCAAGGTTATCGACCTTATCGAGCCTTACATCCTCGGTGGTAAGACCGGCCTCTTCGGCGGCGCTGGTGTTGGCAAGACCGTTTTGATCATGGAGCTTATCAACAACCTCGCGCAAGAGCATGGCGGCACCTCCGTCTTCACCGGCGTTGGCGAGCGTACCCGTGAGGGTACGGACCTCTACTTGGAGATGAGCGAGTCTGGCGTTATCAACAAGACCTGCATGGTCTACGGC
>CAVAPV010000001.1:35260-125055 GCA_963590525.1 Agathobacter rectalis | reverse complement strand
CCAAATCGTTCATATCCGTTACCGGATGCCATGACGTTGCCTCAGCTGCGCTTATTTCGCATAGGGTCAGACATTTCCCAGAACGTTTTTACTACAGCCAATCAATGTCGCCTACGCGGGAGAGCAATGCTCGCCCGGTCGCACCAGCGGATTGACTCCGCTCGCGACCAGATTCCTCGACTCCGCGGCCTGGCGGCCGCTGCGCTCGGGGCGACATCGTTCTTGAAGCGATTTGATAGCGCATGGCATCTTTTTCAGCCAATCAAAGCAACCTACACGGGCGGGCAATGCCCGCCCCTACGTGGTTGCGCGCCTGTCCTATCCTCGCAACGCGCTGAACCCTATGAGCTGCCGTCTGTCGCAATGTGAATATCACATGAACAAGAAAGCCGCTGGCAGCGGCGACGATGCAAGCACACGTAAGGGCGAACACTGCTCGCCCGGTCGCGCCGTGAGGCGCGACGTATTAAAAGCGCGCCGCCAGGCACGCAAGGCTTTGATGCGGGCCGCATTCAAAAGAACAATACGGGTGTCAGCAGTTTGCGGGCGCACGTAAGGGCGGGCAGTGCCCGCCCGGTCGCGCCGCGAGGCGCGACGTATTAGAAGCGTACCGACAGACACGCAAGGCTTTTAATGCGATGAAGCCGCCTGCCCCCAGCAAAACAAGCGGGCACCTGGTAATTCCAGATGCCCGCTTGCCTTTTGTGATGCGATCTTTAGTTGCAGTTTGCGGCCGTGCGCCCCTGTTGCAGCTTACAGCCACTACCCCTAGTTCCAGAAGCTGCCGTTATCGCTATCGGAACCGCTGTCGGACTGCCCGTAGAACTGCTGCAGAAAATCCTCCAGGCCGTAGCCTTGGCTGTTGTCACCGTAGCTGTAGCCGTCGTTGCCGTTACCCTGGGATTGTCCATTGCCCTGGGACTGACCGTTGCCGCTGTTGCTATTGGAATCCAACTGGCTGGAGTAGCCGTTGTCGGCGATGCTGTTATCGGTGAGCTCTACTGTTGCGGTCTTCTCTTTGCCGTCATGCGTCCACGTCAAGGTCACTTTGTCGCCTGCGGTCTTGGGAGAGATGGCGCTCTTGAGATCCGAGTAACTGCCGACAGTGGCATCGTCTATCTTGTTGAGCGTATCGCCGGCCTCGATACCCGCCTTGGCTGCAGCCGAGCCCTTGACCACGGCTGTGATCTTGATGCCGTCGCTTGCGGTACCCGTAGAACTGCTGGAATCGGTAGTCACGCCCAAGAAGGCCGAAGCAACCTCGCCGCCGTCGGAGATGATCTTCTCGGCGATGCTTTGCGCAGTGCTTTGCGGAATGGCAAAGCCCAAGCCGGCCGAAGACTGGCTATTGGATGCCAAGTACTCCACAATGCCGATGAGCTTGCCCTCGCCATCGACAAGCGCACCACCCGAGTTGCCGGGGTTGATAGCGGCGTCCGTCTGGATGACGTTGGAGTTGTAGTAGGTGTTGCTGCCGTCTTGGACCGCGCCGTTGCGCCCCACGGCAGAGACGATGCCCGTCGTGCAGGTGTTCTCGTAACCCAGCGGCGAGCCGATTGCCATGCACCACTCGCCCACGTTGAGGCTGTCGCTGTCGCCCCATTCCATAACGGTGAGGTTACCCACCGGGATGGAGACCACAGCCAAGTCGACGCTGGAGTCATAGCCGACTGCCGTGCAGGTGTAGGTCTTGTTGTTGATGGTGATGGTCGCCTTGGAGCATCCCTCGAGCACATGGTAGTTGGTGAGGATGTAGCTCTTGTCAGAATCGCTCTGGATAACAACGCCGCTGCCTAAAGCAGTCGGGCTGTCGCTCGAGGAGCTGCCAGAGTTGAAGTACTGGCTCCACGTGCTGTTGGCCGAATAAACGTACAAGGTAACAACCGAGTCAAGGCACTTTGCGCTCACGGCCTCGGCCAAGGTGGCGTCCTCGGAATTCTCCACAGTGATCGTGCCGTTGCTAGAGGAGCCGTTAGAGCCGGTGATCATAGAGCCAACCGGCGTGTAGGCAGTGACGAGCGCTGCTGCCAAAACCACTGCCAAGGCACCGGTCGCGCCACCTGCAAACGCCTTGCCAAAGCCGCAAGAGCCCTTGCCTTCTGCCGCGCGCTTGGCCTTCTTGGCATCACTGGCCTTCTTGCGCTCTGCCTTCATAGCCTCTTTCTCGGCTGCCTCGGCATCTTTGCGGGCCTTCTTGGCCTGCGCTTCTGCCTCGCGCGCCTTGCCCGCGTTCATGCTTGCCGCGGCAGCGTCTGCGCTGTGGGCTCTTCCGTAGGCGGCATCGGCTGCCTCCTGACGCGCTGCCTGATCCATGCCCTCGGGCGGGATAGGTGCTCCGTTGTTGTTATCGCTCATGACAGCTTCTCCTTTGTCTGCGAGATCTATGTCGTCAACTCATCTGATAATCACAGCTTAAAAGGCAAACCTGAAATGCGACTGAATGATGTCATCGTGCAATTAAACAGCACGTCAACGCCTTGGTTGCCCTAGATGTCCGCTTTGAAAACAACGCTTGCTTGTTGCTCTTACAAGATTCCTGTTACCTCTACAAGCAAGCCGACGATGATGCCCACGGCAACCATGAAACCGCAGATGAGCAGGTTTTCGCGTGAGTCGTTGTTGGTGCGGAACAAAACGATGAGGCCGATACCCGCGTTGACGGCAAGACCGCTCATCATGGCGCCGCCGGCAAGCACGCCGTCTAGGTACAGCTGCGTGAGCGCCACCGATACAGCGCAGTTGGGAATCAAGCCCAAAACCGCAGCTACCAAGCTGCCCACGACGGGGGCTCCTGCCACGATTGCGATGGCGTCTTCGAGCCCTGCCTCTACCACCAAGTTGAGAAGCAGGCAGATGATAAAGACAAAAATGGTGATCTGCAGACTGTGTTTGAGTGCTGCCAAGGCAAGATGCCCCCAACCTGCATGCGCGCCGTGGCTATGACCATGCTCGTGCCCATGATCATGGCCGTGGTCGTGGTCGTGGTCGCGAGCAGGGGCCTCGTGATGCTCCGCATGGCCAAGCTCGCATCCGCAGCTGGGGCAGGAATTCTGCGTGATCATCTGCTCGCGTTTGCCGCAGCTATCGCATGCGCAGCCGTCGGCGCAATCGCAGCCTTCTAACTCGCAGAGCTGACGGATATCGTTGCCCTTGTGCCCCGCATGGGCGCGCACGCTGCCAAATCCGCTATGGATACGGCCCGTTTTTTGAAGCACGGCATCGAGCACAAAACCCACAGCCATTCCAACGACCACCTTGATGGCTAAAACCTTAGCGATGACAGACGGCTCTACCGCCTGCGACAGCATCACAGGCAGCATCTCGTCTGAGGTAACCAAAAAGACAGACACGAGCGTGCCCAAGGTCACGACGCGACCCGCATATAGCGTGGCGGCCGCACCACTAAAGCCGCACTGCGGCACAACTCCCAAAACGGCGCCGATAAACGGTCCCGCCTTTCCGGCCTTTGCGATCATGTTCTCAAACTTATCGGCGGCTCCATGCTCGAGCCATTCCATAAAGAGATAGGTGACAAAAAGGAACGGAAAAAGTTTCAAGCTATCCAAGATGGCGTCGAGACCGGCGTCAAGAAGCATAGTTTTCCCTTTCGTGGATTCCACCCTCGACGATCTTGCGCTCTACCTCGGCAAGTTGCTCGGGCGTGTTGGTATTGATAAAGCACCCGCCACGCGGCTCTACCTCCGCGATCATATCGGGTGTGAAATCGGTGATCTTGACCTTTTCAAACCAAGAAGTGGCGCGGGTCTGGCCCTCGCGCAGCGCGCGCACAACAGCAGGAAGACAGCTGTCTTTGCGATAGACGCCATGGAAGGGCTCGTAGCCAAACTGGGTTTTGGGCACCGCGGCGTCTGTCCCCTCGCGCTTGAGCGCCGTGAGCTCTGCGCTGATGAGGTTGCGGCTAGGAAATATCATGTCGCAGGCGACCATGGCCACATACGGATTGCTTGCAGCCTCGAGCGCGGTATGAAAGCCGTTGAGGGCACCGCGCACATCGCTTATGTCGCTTACGAGCCTGATACGCCCACTCTCTACGTAATCGTCTAAGAAACCCAGGTTTTGCGGCTCGTTGGTTGTGACGATGAACTCGTCTGCCAAAGGCAGCAAACGGTTAACGCCCCTTTGCAGCAGCGGCTCGCCCAAAAAGGGAACCGTGGCTTTAGAACGCCCCATGCGGCGGGACTCGCCCCCGGCTTGGATCACAATCGTCAAATTACCGCTCTTGCTCAAAACGCAAACGCCTTCCTTTGTCTCCCTCTTATTGCAAACTTGCAGACTATAGCAAACTGCCTGTGAGGAAAACTCCTCTCATCCTCGTTTGTCACAATTGGTTTTAGTCTGTCACTTTACTTGAATATACGGTGCATGTCATAGCGCAAAGATGCAATAGGGGGCTTTACGGCAAGCTTGTCGTCCTAGCTTTTGGGAATCTGGAAAGCGTCCAGGACAGAATGCTCTTCCCACAAGACGGGCTTGCCCGCCGCGGCAGACTTCTTGACGTCGATGACGCGCTGGTTGGTGCTGCCCTTCCACGATGCGTCATATGAGCTAAGCGCCTGGACAAAGGGGCCGTCTACAAGGACGTCGACCAGTTCTAAAAGCTGGGCGGTGCCGTGTGGGGCATGCTCGCCTGTCAGCTGCTCGTAGGTATAGCCGCTATAAGCCCATACGCCGTAGCCTGCATCGCGGGCCAACTGGGCAAACTCGACAAGCTCGGCTGCCTGGCAAAAGGGCTCCCCGCCAGACAGCGTCACGCCCTTGTTGAGCGGGGACGCTTGAGCAAGCTCCAAAAGCTTTTGAGGCTGCGCCAACGTGCCGCCCTCAAAAGAGTGTGTCTGAGGGTTATGACAACCGGGGCAGGCATGGGGGCAGCCCTGCGTGTAGACCGCAAAGCGAAACCCGGGTCCGTCGACGATGGACTCGCTTTCTACGCCGGCGATGCGTATAGCCATATCGTTGTTCCTCCTTAAAACGCAGGCGCTCTGCCTGTAGCAAGAGGGAGGCAGGGCATCCCCGCCTCCCTCTTGGGTTTTCTTCTTGCCAAAACGCAAACTGCCAAGCTGCGGCGGCGCATCACAGACACCGCCTGCAAGCTAAACGGGAGTTAGTCCTCCTTAGCGGGGACAACGCCTTCGGCGACCTCGTCTGCGTAGCTCACAGAATGCTTGACGCGATCGCGCTCTTCGGCGCGCTTACCGTTGTTGAAGCGATCCAGCGTGCCAACCAAGTAACCGGTGATGCGGCGGATGCGCTCAAACGGGACGTCGCCTTCCTCGCGCCCGCAACCCGGGCAGCGGTCGCCGATGATGCCGTTGAAGCCGCACACGGGGTCGCGGTCGACCGGGTGGTTGACGCTGCCGTAGCCGATGCCAGCCTCCTTCATGTGGCGGATGACCGCCTCGAAGGCATCGAGGTTTTCTGTCGGGTCTCCGTCGAGCTCGATGTAGCTGATGTGACCGCCGTTGGTGAGCGCATGGTAAGGAGCCTCGATGTTGATCTTCTCAAACGCGCTGATGGGGAAGTACACCGGCACATGGAAGCTGTTGGTGTAGTAGTCGCGGTCGGTCACGCCGGGGATGGAGCCATAGCGCTGACGGTCCATGCGCACAAAGCGGCCGGACAAGCCCTCTGCCGGGGTAGCGATGAGCGAGTAGTTGAGATGCTGCTCTTGCGACTTACGGTCCATGAAGCGGCGCATGAAGCCCACGATCTCCAGACCGAGGTTTTGCGCGCGCTCGGATTCTCCCTGATGCTCGCCGATAAGGCACTTGAGGCACTCAGCCAAGCCGATGAAGCCCGCGGTGAGCGTGCCGTGCTTGAGGACCTCGCGTTGCTCGTCGTCCCAGTCAAGCGTCTCGGAGTCCAGCCAAACACCCTGGCCCATCAGGAAGGGGGCATTGTAGACGCGCTTGCGGCACTGAACCTCAAAACGCTCGTTGAGCTGGTCGTACACGAGGTTGAGCATGTTTTCCAACAGCTCGAAGAACAAGTCGATGTCACCCTTGGACTTGATGGCCAAGCGAGGCAGGTTGATGGAGGTGAAGCTCAGGTTGCCGCGGCCGTTGGAGATGGACTTCTCTGGGCAGTAGACGTTTTGGGCAACGCGGGTGCGGCAGCCCATGTAGGCGACCTCGGTCTCAGGGGTGCCCTTGTAGAACTCCTTGTTAAAGGGCGCGTCCAAGAACGAGAAGTTGGGGAACAAGCGCTTGGCCGAGCAGCGGCATGCGAGCTTGAAGAGGTCGTAGTTGGGATCGCCCGGGTTGAAGTTGAAGCCCTCTGCAACGCGGAAGATCTGGATGGGGAAGATGGGGGTTTCCCCGTGGCCCAGGCCTTGCTCGGTTGCAAGCAGGAGGTTCTTCATGACCATGCGGCCCTCGGCGCTGGTGTCCATACCGTAGTTGATGGAGCTAAAGGGCGTCTGGGCACCGGCACGGGAGTGCATGGTGTTGAGGTTGTGGATGAAGCCCTCCATGGCCTGGAAGGTAGCGCGATCTGTGTCGCGCGTGGCGGCCTTCATAGCGTAGGACTGAATGCGCTGCACGGTTGCATCCTCGATGCCAAAGGCTTCTTTGAGCGCCGCGGCCTCTGCGCTGCGATAGGCATCCGTGGTCTCCAAGCGGGCAAAATCTCCCGTTGCCTCTTCTGCTGAGGCGATAGCGGCCTTGATGGCGTCTTCGTCTGTGTTGTCGCACAAAAGGTCGAAGGCGGCGATGACGGCCTTGCGGTACAGGCTCCTAAAGCTCTTGACCACGCCCTTTGCCATGCCGTAGTCAAAGTTGACGATGGACTGGCCGCCATGTTGGTCGTTTTGGTTGGCCTGGATGGCGATGGCGGCAAGCGCGCCGTAGCTGGCGATGGAGTTGGGCTCACGCAAGACGCCGTGGCCAGTAGAGAAGCCGCCCTCGAAGAGCTTGACGATGTCGATCTGGCAGCAGGTGGTGGTCAGCGTGTAGAAGTCGAGGTCGTGGATGTGGATATCGCCCTCTGAATGGGCCTTTGCATGCTCCGGCTTGAGCACGCACATCTCGTAGAACTGCTTTGCAGACTCCGACCCGTACTTGAGCATGGTGCCCATGGCGGTGTCTGCGTCGATGTTGGCGTTCTCGCGCTTGACGTCGGACTCGCTGGCCTTGGAGAAGGTGATGTCGTTGAGGGTCTTCATCAGGCGGGAGTTGACCTCGCGGGAGCGGGAGCGGTCTGCGCGGTAGAGGATGTAGCTTTTGGAGGTGCGCACGAAGCCGTCCTCGATCAGGCACTCCTCGACCAAGTCCTGCACGCCCTCGACCGTAGGCTCGCCGGCGGCAGCCTCGAGCTTGGCGATGACCTTGTTGGTGATGTCTTCTGCCACGTTGCGACGCTGCATCGCACCAGAAGCGCTAAAGGCCTTGGCGATTGCATCTGTGATCTTTTCTTTCTCAAACGGAACCGAGCGTCCGTCACGTTTGCGAATCGTAGCTACCGCCATGTTGTACCAACCTTCTCTTTGACCTTGGATAATTAAAAGCAAACACAAGATGTTGTGTTTTGGAATATATCTAATGGGTAGATATAGTGTGCTAATGCCTTTGGCAGTATACGTCCTAGGTGAGACGCAGAAATCGAGAATCACGATAAATTTCTCGTTAAGGCGCAAAACGCGACCCTTTTTTCGAGCCCGTTTTTGTCAAGTGTCGCTCGCGAGATTTCTTGATGGTTTTTTGAGATATACCCTATGGGAACAGGGGCTCAACATGCGACTCGATGCTGCTCGCGTTTAGATCCCTCGACTCCGTTCGCTGCGCTCACTGCGCTCGGGATGACACAGGGAGACGTTCGCTTCGCTTGGAACAAGAGGTCTGCTGGCAGTATCGGGTCGCAGGTGCACGTAGGGGCGGGCATTGCCCGCCCGCGTAGGTGTCATGGCGTTGCGACTCGATGCCGCTCGGGATGACACAGGGGGCGTTCGCTGCGTTAGATGTTGGTTCCTCTCACCCACAGGCGCGTCGACAAAGTCGTGACTGTAGAGGCAGCATTGCCGCTTGCGCTCGCGCTAACGCTGGTGCTGCCGCTGCCGGCAGCAGCGTCTTGGCTAGTCGCATCTTGCGCGCTGTCAGATGTCGTCACCGTTGACTCGTGTGCAAGCGCGATAGCAGCGCGGTAGGCCTCCAAGATCGCACGAGAGCTGTAGGTGGCACCAGAAACGGTGTCTACGCTGCCATCTGCTTTGCCAGAGGCGATGATAGCCTCGAGCTGCGTTTTGACGCCGGGGTTTTTGCCAGAAACGCCATAGCCGTTTAGCGCGCGGTCGAGGTAGTACTTGTTCTCGGCCTCGTCGTAGATGACATCCGGGTCTGTAAGGCCTTGGTCATCGCCAAAGATGTCTTTGATGGCAGCGACTTTGCCATCAAGCGTCTCTACGGTCACGCCGATGTAGTACGGCGCATAGGCGGCGGGCTGGCGCTTGTTCTTGCACAGCGCATACGAGGTCCATGTGCCCGTACCGTAGTCGAGTTCCTCATCGGGCGCAGGGTCTGGATCGGGCGCGGGCGTGGGATCCGGATCAGGATCCGTCTTGCCGTTGTCATCTTTCTTGCTGTTGTTTTTGTTGTTGTCCTTCTTGGAATTGTTCTTGTCTACCTTGTTGCCCGCCGCCGCAGCCGACTTGCCCAGCGCATCGAGATACGCCTCGAGCATGGAGCTTGAGGAGTAAGTCGCCCCGCTAACGGTGTCGATGCCAGAGGGGGTCTTGCCAGCAGAGGCCGCGCTTTTGAGCTGTGAGAGCACGCCGGCAGATGCCTTGGAGATATAGCTGTCGTTGATGGAGTCATACTCACCTAGGTTCTTGCTGCCCGAGCCTCCCGTGGCGCTGCCGCGCACGTCGTAGATGTCGACGACCTTGCCGTCTTTGACCTTGATGCTCAAGCGCAGGTAGTAATCAAAGACGTCTTCTTGGGTGCAACGGGAAAACCCGGTGTAGCTGCCGTCTGCGAGCTTTGCCTTGGCGAGCTTTTGGGCTTTGGCAGCAGAGCTTTGAGCCGAGCTTTGCGCAGCCTTTGCTGCGGCAGCAGCCTTTTTCTTCTTGGAAGACGAAGAGCTCTTCTTCTCAAGCTTGGCAGCGTCTACCGTCTGATCAAGCTCTGCGGCTTGGGCGGTTTGGGTCTCATACTGGCTCGCATCAAAGACCAGGGGCTCATAGCTGCCGGCTGCCACCGCAACACCGGCGCCCAAAACCAGCGCAGGTGTGACAAACCACACAGGAGATTCGCGCACAAGCTTTGCCGCAGAGCTCTTAGACAACGATGCCAGCAACTTGGATGCCTTCAACTACCCGCACTCCTTACATGCAATTGTTTGATGATGAGTTAGCAGATGATAACTCTAAGATTAGCAGCGGGCAACACTACGGCAAGGCTGCCGCCAGCAAACGGGCTGACGCTTGGATAATCTAGCCTCTACCCTATCTGTGACCAGCGCAAACGCAAATATACCCGACTTCATGTGACGCTATTTGCCACCCATCTTCTTACTATCGGCACCGTACTTAAACGCGCATGCGCGCGTAAGGGTATCCGTGTGGATTTAGATAGGAGAGAAACATGGAAGAAAGCAAGAAGGAGGCGGCAGAGCAAAAGGCCAAAAAGCCCCGCAACAAAAAGCGCGTGGGCATCGTGGCTGGTGTTGTTGCTGTCGTGGTAGTCGCAGCAGGTGCCGGTGCCTTGGTCTGGCATGAGCAGCCGAGCTTTTGCAACGCGATCTGCCACACCCCCATGGACGGCTACCTGGAGACCTACATGGCCGAGCCAGGTCAGGCTGCCACCGACAAATGGGGCAACGAGGTCGCCGATGCAAGCGGCATGCTGGCCGCACAGCATCGCACCAACGATTCCGGCGCCAACTGCCTTGACTGCCACGTGCCTACGATGAGCGAGCAGCTCACCGAGGGCGGCGAGTGGGTCAGCGGCAACTACACGCTGGTCGAGCAAGACGGCGGCAGCGCAAACCTCACCGAGCGCAACAGCACGCAGCTCACCGAGGCCCGCGGCACCGACGGCGACTCGTTCTGCCTGCGCAGCGGCTGCCACGTCAACGACGACGGCTCCGTCATGACGCGCGAGGACCTCACCAAGCTCACCGCCAAGGAGTCCGACGACCCCGCGGTTATCATCCGCAACCCGCACTCCTGGCAGCATGGCGCGCAGGCCTGCACGGATTGCCACAAGGCTCACCGCGCGAGTGTCCTCATCTGCACCGAATGCCATGCCGATATGGAGCTTCCCGAGGGCTGGATCAGCGCTCAGGACTCCGCTGCACTCACCAACCAAGCCAACGTCGACGCCAAATAACAGAGAGGAAGACAACATGAGCAACAACACGATTAGTCGCCGTAGCTTCCTTACTGGATTTGGCGCTGCCGGCGCAATCGCAGCTGCAGGCGCGCTTGCAGGCTGCGGCAGCCCTTCTACAGCCACCCAGGCAGAGCTCACCAAGGCAAACGAGGATGCGCGCAGCGACTGGCGCGTCAAACCCGAGATGCCTGCCAGCATCGCCGAAACCTTTGACGCAGACGTCGTGGTCGTGGGCGCTGGCAACGGCGGCATGGTCGCCGCTGTGACCGCGGCCCAAAACGGCGCCAAGGTCATCGTCTTGGAGTCCTGCAACGGCGTCGCCTGCGCTCGCGAGGCTATCGGCGCACTTAACTCCAAGCTCGCCGGCAAGCACAAAGAAGACGTGGCCAAGCTGGTCAACCATGCCAGCCAGGTCGAATCCGGCGACATCAACCCGCCGCTGTACTATACCTGGGCAGAAAAATCCGGCGAGATGATCGAGTGGATGGCCGATACCCTCAAGGACAAGGGAATGGTGTTCCCCTTTGAGTGGCACACCCCCGATGACGAACATGCCTACTATCCGGCCATGTGCTTCAATCCCTGCCAGGGCGAGTACAACCCCGACGGCCCCAACTACACCGCCTACCTGCATGTCAAGATGCTGCAGGAGGTCTTTGAGGAGCTGGGCGGAGAGATCAAGTTCCTCACTCCGGCCGAGCAGCTGGTCCAAGACGACAGCGGCAAGGTCACCGGCGTCATCGCCACCAAAGAAGACGGCAGCTACATCCAGGTCAACGCAGCCAAGGGCGTCATCGTGTGCACCGGCGGCTACGGCGCCAACGACCAGATGCTCCAAGACCTGCAGCCCGGCGTGACCGACTGGTGCGTCACCGGCAGTGCCACGGGCGAGAAAGGCCAGGGCATCAAGATGGCCATCTGGGCCGGTGCTCAGCTCGAGGCCGGCGGCGGCTCCATGATCTGGAACCGCGGCGGCATGACCGACGACACCACCTTTGGCAAGCCCTACAACGGCAGCCTCTTTATCATGGGCAGCCAGCCCTACCTGCACGTCAACACCTTGGGCAAGCGCTTCATGAACGAAGACCAGTGCTACCCCATGAGCTATGCCATGGGTTGCAACCAGCCGGGCCATTACTCTTGGGAAGTCTTTGACGCCAAGTACTACGAGGACGCCGAGCGCTTTGACACCTGCGGTTGCTCGCGCATCGTGCCCGCTCCCAGCGGCACTGCCTTCAACGCTGACGTCTACAGCCTGGAGGCTTGCGGCAAGGAGAACCTGGACAACTTCTGGATCAAGCCCGCGCTTGAGTCCGGCGTGCTCAAGAAGGCCGACACCTTGGACGAGCTGGCCGACATCATGGGCTTTGAGGGCGACACCAAAAAGACCTTCCTGGCCACTGTGGAGCGCTACAACAAGCTCTACAAAGACGGCGAGGACAAGGACTTTGGCAAGCCCATGTACCGCATGAGCTCGGTCGAGAAGGCCCCGTTCTACGCTGCGCGCATCGCCGGCACCATGCTGGTGACCATCCACGGCGTCATCACCGACACCAACAGCCAGCCCCTGCGCGAGGACGGCAGCGTCATCGAGGGTCTGTATGTTTGCGGCAACGACCAAGGCGGCTTCTATCCGCACAACTACCCCAGCAACTTCACGGGCATCAACGCCGGCCGTACGGCCACCTTTGCCCGCATCGCTGCAAAGCACGCGCTGGGCGTTAAATAAACCTCATCGACCCTAAGACCGGGCAATTCCTGTACGCCCGGTCTTAGGCAGGCTTTGAGCGGCAGGTCGGCTTGACCTGCAAAGCAACCATCAACCTTGCAACATGCCTGCAAGGCAAAAAGAAAGAAGGATGCCGAGTGTCTGCGGCATCCTTCTTTTTTGCATTTATGCGCCGGCTTGGTCTTTGCCTTCTACCACGTCACACAAAGCAACCGGCAAGAAACCGCTCCTTGTGCTGTCATTCTGAGCGAAGCGGCCGTCAGGCCGCGGAGTCGAAGAATCTAGACGCGACTCAACATTGCTCGCAGGTAGATCCTTCGACTCCGCTCGCTATGCTCGCTGCGCTCAGGATGACACAGCGGGGGATGCTCGCTGCGCTCAGGATGACACAGAGGGGGGGTGCTCGCTGTGCTCAGAGCAACGAAGGCAAAGCGATACGGCCCATTAGCTTCCTTAGCACAGCCAACTTCAACGACACCACTTATGCGCCGGCTTGGTCTTTGCCTTCCACCATGCTGATGAGCTCTTGTCGGCTGTGCACACCCAGCTTGGCGTAGATATGCTTGGTATGCGTGGCAGCGGTATCCTTGCTGATGATGAGCGCGTCGCGGATGTAGGGGACGGATCTTCCGTGAGCGAGCAGCGCAAAAACCTCGCGCTCGCGCTTGGTGAGCTTGTATTGGTCGGCCAGCTCCTCGATACGCGGAGCCAATGGGTCTGCCGCCAGAGCCGAAATCTCTACTGCAGGCGCCGGCTTCACCGCTGTAGCCACAGCAGCAGGAGCATCCTGGCTTGCAGGTGACTTTGCAGCAGGCGCTTGCTCGACTGCAGCAGCAGGCGCATCATCAACAGCGCAAGACTTTGACGCCATGGCATCAGCTGCATCTGCCTGCACATGAAAAGCACTGCCGCCGCCCATATGTCCTGGCAGCTCCCAAGACAAGAAGCGCTCGCCGCCCAATGCGAACATCATCGCCGCCACCATCGCCACGCTGCACAGAGCTGCAATGCTCGCAAGCGTCATGCAGCCGTTTTGAATCAGGTACCTAAACACCACAGTGCAAACAACGCCCAAAAGATCGCCCAGGTGCACGAAGATCCAGCCCATACCATAGGCTTGCACGGGAGTTGCCGCGCCACGCGATGCCAGCGAGGCAAAGTACATCTGCGTGATAAGGCAAAAGACAAAGCGCGAGGCAATGCCAACGATAGCGGCAAAATAAGCGCCTGCCTCGACGCCGGCCACAATCAAAGCTGCAAAGCCGGCAGCCATAAACGGGCACATCCAGCGATACGCATAGGCAAGCGTCACACGACGCGGGCCAGACGTGGCAAATGAGCCCACGATCAGCATGAAAGCAGCGCTGATGATAAAGATCGCGCTCGTCTGCAGGCCTGCGCTGGTGCTCGCCTGCCAAAACGAACCCTCGCAGCTCACAAAAAGACATGCGGCGAGTATGCCAAAGCCGGCACGTCCCATGTTCTTGGCGGCATGGCTCAAAGGGCCGGGCGCGGCGGGCTTGCTGGCTTGGTCGCTGATATCGCCCGTTGGCAAGCTTGCCCATACTCGGCTAAAAGCCGCTCCGCTTACCAGCGGGAACACCACAACCAGCGCGTCGGAAAGCACAACGGGCAAAAGCATGGCCACAAGGGACAAGAAAGCCGCAAGCACGGCGCTTGCCGGTGCACAGGCCTCCACGGCCTCCTGGTTCAAGCGAGCATAGTGCTGACCCCACATCACCCACATCAATCCGCTGCCGATGCCCGTTGCCGCAGATGCAGCAACAAAGAGCACCCAAGCGCTAAGCGGGTTTCCAACAGGGGCAAACATGCATAGCGTGCCAGCTGCAGTGACAACGGGGCATGCTATGCGAAGCGTGCGGTTTTGCGCGGGCGAGCCGTGTTTGCGTTCTAGCGCCACGACAACAGCCAACGTGACGATGGCAAAGCTCACAGGCAGCACGCTCGTGACAAGCTGCAGCGCCAAACTCAACGAGGAGACGTCAGCGTAGTTGGACAGGCTGTCCATCGAGCCCGAGTAGAACATGCAAAACACCCAAGCGAGCAAGAAACCCCAGCCCAAGCTCTTTGCATGCGTTTTGACCTGCTCCAAAACCTACTCTCCTATCCGCAAAACCAGCCCGTCCATGATAAGCGATTGCGCAAGAGGAGACAGGCCCCTCTCGCCAAAAGCAGGCAACGCGATACGATGTTGTTTATGGATAATGGAGCACGCGGATTGACACCATAGAGCCATAAAGAAAGCTTGCACCCAACAGGCAAAGGAGCACATGACATGAAACTCGAACTTTTCAAGCGCGACAGCTGCCCCTACTGCGTCAAAGTCCAGATGTTCATCGAGGAGCTGGGCGTTGAGGATCAAATCGAGCAGCTGGACATCAGCAAAGACCCAGCAGCGCGCAAGCGCTTGATAGAAGTGGGCGGCAAGCAGCAGGTACCGTGCCTTTTTATAGACGGCAAGCCGCTGTATGAGAGCAGCGACATCATCAACTGGATCGACATGAACCTCTAGGAGCAACGCATGCCACGCCTCACGCGCATACTCTTTGTCTGCCATGGCAACATCTGCCGCAGCCCCATGGCCGAATACGTCTTCAAATACCTGCTGGCGCGGCGCGGCATAGAGGATGTGTTTCTCATCGACAGCGCCGCTACCAGCACAGAGGAGCTGGGCAACCCCGTTCACAGCGGGACACGCCGCGTTCTCGAAGAAAACGGCATCCCCTGCGGGGAGCACCATGCGCGCCAGATAAGCAAGCGCGAAGCGCACGATTGGGATGTTGTCGTTGTCATGGACAGCGCCAACGTTCGCAACGCGCGTCGCATCCTGGGCGCGGATGCTCCTATCCACAAGCTGCTGGAGTTTGCCGGTAGCAGCCGCGATGTGGCAGACCCCTGGTACACCGGCGATTTTGAGACCACCTTCAACGACGTCATGGACGGCTGCGAAGGCTTGCTGAGCTGGCTAGGGTACTAGCAGCAAAGCTCAAAGCCACCCAGCAGGGCATCGGCCGGCTGGGCGCCGGGACCGTTGACGATGCGCCCGCGATAGGAGATCTCTGCCGGAGAACCCGCAGGCCACAGCTTGTCAAACCATGCCAAGTACGCATCGTGGTCGTATCTCACGGGCACCGCCTCAACATAAAGCCCCTTGACTTGCGTGCGATACAACGCGTCATCGCTTGGCGTAGGGGCAATGCGCGTGAGGATGCCAAACTGCTGCCCTGCAAACGTGGGAAGTCCTGCCGCGCCGTTGTTGATCACCGCACCGTGCTCCAGCACCAAGGCTGCAGCGGCGCAGGTATGCGTGGTGGCGAGGATGTCGATGCCGTTGCTCGCCACAAAGGCATCCAGCTCTGCTTGGCGCGCAGGCAGCGCCAGGTCATCCAAGCCGCACTCCCAGCCGCCCAAGAGCTTCTCATCGCCATGGGTGATGCCCACCTTGGCATCCCCCACCTGCACCGTCATATGCGCAGCGCGCCCCTGCAAGCGCTCGATGAGCTCTGGATGCTGGCGCACCTCGTCGCGCATCATGTGATGGATGGCATTTGAGCGCGCCACCGACGCATCGTCTACGCAATCCGGATACGCGCAACCGCAGCCCACGCCTATATCGTCTGCACGGCGCAGCTCGGCCTCGACATTGCCCACCAGAGGAGTTCCGCACGCGCCAAGCTCCTCGACGCGGGCAAACTCGGGCGCGGTTCGGTCAAACCAGTGCATGTCGCCGTTGAATACGACCTGCACGCGGCCTTGCTCTGCTTGGGCCATACGCTGCACGGCCTCGCCCGCAAAGGGATTGCCGTACAAGCCGCCCACAACCAGCAGCGCATCGCATGTAACCGCAGGGCCTGCCGCCCACAGCGCTTGATCGAGCTTGTAATCCATGGGGCATACGCGCCCCGCAACGTAATCTTGGGGCTCGACAGCCCCGCTTTTGCTCCCGCAACCCATGGTTTTTTCCTCTCTCTTTGAATGGCCGCTGCTTGCCGCCGCAAACCTGCATGTCCAAAACCAAAGCGGCCGAGCACGAGCGCCCGGCCGCCTTGCAACTTTCTCTTAGCGCAACGTAGGCACTAGCCTAACGCAAGCTTATGCGCCCTGGTACTCGTTGACCCACTTGGGGTCTTTCTCGATGGGGTCGTATTCCGGAATATACTCCGCACCCTCGTCCTCGAGCTTGTCCAGGCGTGCAAGCTCCTCTTTGGAAAGGCCCTTCCAAGTAGGCTCGATGCCTGCAGCCTTCTCTTTGGAGCTGGCAATAACGCCGGGGATGATGTAGGCCAGCCAGCAGACGATGGCGCCGTAGAGGTTGACGCCCAAGAAGTTGGCGTACTTGCCTGCACCGATGTTCATGAAGCCCAAAGACGCAGCGTTGACGACGTCCCAGATACCCAAGATCATGCCGATCCAAAACGCCAGCATGAAGCCGACCTTGGTGGGCTTGATGGGGCCTGCGCCGTGCAGCAAGAAGATGGGGCCCAAGCCCATGATCATCGTGCCGCTGATGGTGGTAGCGGTGATGATGCTCGCGCCCATGATCATGGGCAGGTTGCCCACGATGCCAAAGATGATCATGAAGATGATGCCGATGATACGGGGGTTCATCTTGGGCTTCTTACCCAAGATGCCGGGCAGATCGCGTGCAGTGAGCTTGGACAGCGCCGTAAAGGTGGAGTCAAGCGTGGAGCCTGCGGTGGCGATCATGATGACGGCCATCATGAAGAAAGCCGCGATACCCAAGGACTGCGCAACGACGATGGGGGCGTCGGTGCCGCTTTGAGCCATGCTGTTGAGATAGGAGTGCACGCCGATGGTGGAGAAGAGCACGATGGCGACAAAGCCCAGCAGGCCTGCGGCGATGTAGCATTTGAGCATCTTCTTGGGGCGGCAAAGGAAGCCGCGGTCGGTGAGCACGGCGTCATGGAAGCCGTAGGACAGGCACTGCAGCGCGGCGCCTATGATGAAGTCGACGCCGCCTTCCAGCGTCCAGCTGCCGCTGGTGGCGATGGCACCCACGCCGTCTTGCGGGATAACCCAGAAGATAACGACCAGCATGAGCACGGCAAACAGGATGGCCTGCAAGACGTCGGTGACGATGGAGCCGCGCATGCCGCCCCAGCAGCAGTACAAAACGGTGATGGCAGTAAACAGCAATGCCGCGAGAATAAACGGCATGGTGCCGCTGGTGCCGTAGTAAGAACCGATGACGCTGGTGTTGGACCAGACCTCGTTAAAGAGGCGCACCAAGATGGCAGCGCTAAAGCAGAAGGCCGCGGCGACGCCGTAGTTTTCGGTCAGAAAGCTCACCATGCCCTTGGCGCCAAACTTGCGGCGCAGGCGATACAGCGCATAGCCGGTCAGCGGGATGCACAGCCAATACACGGCATAGCCGATACCGCCCACGATGCCAAAGCTTTGGCCCATGTTGGCGGCGTTGGTGACAGATTTAGCAAAGATCCATGCGATAAAGATGGAGGCGGTGATCATCCACGGGTTGCAGTCCTTGCCCTGCTTGTCCTCGCCGCGAAAGAAGCCTCCCAGATTGACCGTCTTGGGCGACAACGCAAACATCACGATGCCGTAGACGATCATGAATCCCCAAAAGAAGATTCCAGTACTGAAGTCCATTAATCCCTCTTTCTCTTAAAAGTACGAAATCGGCTTGGTTTGACGATAACGAAGCGATCCCCACATATTGCAAATCGCACCTATATCAAAAAGCCGACTATGCATTATGTACTTTTAGTGGACGTTGTCTAGTATCTTTGTGCAGGAATTTTAGGAGAGGCTAACTTTTTAGGCACACAAAAGGAGGCGAGCGATGCTCGCCTCCTCGTGCCCTCGGTCAAAGAGCAGGTCTTTTTACTTAACCTTGACGGCAATCGTCTTAGAAACGCTGCCGACTTTGACAGAGAGCTTGTAGCTTCCCTTCTTGGTGCCCTTCTTGACGGTGACCTTGCCCTTCTTGGTCACGCTCAAAACCTTCTTGCTCGACTTTGCCACGCTAAAGGTCGCTGTAGCAGTCGACCCCTTGACCTTGACGCTAAAGCTCTTGGCACCCTTCTTGAGCACCGAGGCCTTGAAGCTCTTGCTTGCGGGCGTGACAGTGACGGCTGCATTTGCCTCTGCCTTGACCAGCTTGTCGATGTTGGTTACAAACCCGCGGACGTCGGTTGAAAGCGCGTTGTAAGCTTTGCGCGCTGCTGCAACCTGCTTGACGTTGTTGGCCTTCATAGACTTAATCTGGGCTGTGACCTTGGCTGCAGCCTCCATCTGCTTCAAGTCGTACACCATGGTGATGGTACCGTGTCCTATGGTGTAGGTAAGCGCCAGATGAGTGATCTTCTTGTTGTTGACCGTCACCTTGATTGGGGCCGTGCCATCGCTTGCATCGTAGTCGACATCGATATCCCCGCTCAGATCCTTGAAGTCGGGCCATCCTTCGGAATAAATGGGGTCGCCATCATCTTCTTCGTAACCGATTACCATCTTGGGGCTGTATGAGCTAAGCGGCTGGTAGTCGCTGCGGCCCTTGGCGATCTTTGCGATCTCTGCCGTGCTCACATCGCCTTCAATCGCATACGTCTCGATCGTATCCAATGTGGTTCCGTGCACTTCCGTGCGATCTTCGCCATAGGGAAAGACGTTAGTGAGCACGTAGTTGCCCGAGCTGTCCTTGCTTACGCTGGAGCGGTCCGCTGGATTGGCATTGACGTCGATGGCGTTGGAAGTACCGCCGTCGATGGTCAGCTTGACGTTATCGGCTACAGATTTGATGTAGCCATCCGTGTAAGCCTGATTGAGCGCGGCAACAAACGGCTCGGATGTTTTTGTTGCACCAGAGATCGTGTCAAGATCGCTCACCTCGCCTGCTGCCTCAAAGCCGCTTTTAATGCTTTCGCTCCACGAGAGCAGCTGGCGCTGCAGGTTGACCGTTGCCATCACGAGCGTCCACTTGTCGCGATTGGTCTCGGCCATGGTGCCGGCAAGAGCAGGCGTCGCATCCCACGTGGTTGCCGCAAGCGTATCAAGATACTTGTTAGCCGCGCTTGCGCTGTCCGTATCGACGGTTCCGTCTTGAGCGATGCAGAAATAGGTGTTGAATTTGATTGCGGACTCCGCGCCGATGCTAAAGGTAACGCATACGACGTTGACGCTATCATCGGTCACCATGAGCTTACCGCTCTTGTAATCCCAGTCGTCATACGTGGTGGCGGCTGCGCCCGGACGCGCCTTGCCGCCGCTATTGCCCCCAGAGGCGCTCGTGGTCGTCTTGGGGGTCACCGCGGTAGCCTTGCCGTTTGCATCCACCGAGTAATATGCCAAACCGGCAAAACTCGTGCTCAGGCCCGTCTTGCTAACGATGGCAGGCGTGAAACCGTCCTTGCGATTACCCGTAACGTCAAGCGAGCAACCGTCAGGCAGGTAGCCGTCGATAGCAGCCACCTGCTTGCCTACGTTCTTGTAACCCCACGCACCGGCAAAGGTCTCGTTGCCGCTTGTGAGGTTGATTGCCGTGACGGTGCCCTTGGAGTCAAAGGTAACCTGCGTTGTAAGCCCGTAGGCGGAGTAATGGATCAAATCGCTATGCGCGATGCCGGTGTAAGAAGCGGTTTTGGTGCCATCAGCGTTCTTTGCAACGCCAAGCTTCTTGAGCTGGTTATCCCAGCTGTCACCCGTGGAGCTCATGACGGCCTTGCCGGTGCCGGTCTGAGGCAAATAGCTTGCAAACGCCTGTACAGGCACGGTCATCATGCCCAATGCCGCCGCCAACGCAAAGACTCCGGCTTTGGCAGCCTTGCTAGACGTGCGCCTTGCAAAAGGCTTGCTGGCATCAAACACGTAGGTCTTGTCGTCTATCACGATCCCTCGCTTTCTGAATCTCTCTCACAGATTCCGTCGTTTGAGAAACCTAGTGCGGCAGCGCATGTATTGCATTGCCTTGCACGCACCCACAGGTCCTCCGCCTTTACCTACGCGTTTTTGGGAATGCAGCAGCTATGCAGCATATGCGCAGGTCAAAAGCTATACAGTTATTAGTTTGGAATAGCTCTAAAGACGAGAATCGCCTTAGATGCGCTTACCAGCGCAGCAGCAAATATCATCTGCGGGCGCAATGTTAGCATAAGCTAACTAACATGATTCCAATTAATTTCTGCTTTTCTTAGCGGGCACAGAAACATGCCGGCGCTCGTACAGCGCACGATGTTGCAGCCTACGCGGGAGAGCAATGCTCTCCCCTACTCGCACCTGCGAATCGATCCGAGCTGCTTCCCCTACATCCAGGGCAGGGCAAAGGGCAAGACATCGGCGGGCGATGGCGCAAAGCGCAGCAAACCCACCAGCCAGCACACAGCAAGCAAGACCAAAGCCTTAACCAGCACCGTGGGCACACCGCTGCCGCGCCACTTGACAAGTGCCTGGGGCTTTGTGGGCTTTTTTGCGGCTTTTTCATCGGCAGATTTATCGGCCTGCTTATCGGCAGATTCACCTGCAGAGGCAGCGGCGGGCAACTCGGGAACGTAGACGAGGTTCACGTTGCTTATCGGGCAGCCAACAGCGCATCTGCCACACGAGATGCACTCCCCCGCATGAAAGCTCCCTTGATCTGGGTGGATGTCTACCGGACAGGCATCCTGACAGCGGTTGCAGCTTTTTGCGCAAGCTTCGCGTCTGCGATTGAACTGAGAGAATGGCAACACGGGCAACAGTGAGAAAAGCGCGCCCATAGGGCACAAGAAGCGGCAAAAGGAGCGCTCAAAGAGGCCCTGCATCAGCATGATGCAGGCAAGAACGCAAATACCCTTTATGGCAACGCCCCCAAAGCCCGCACCGCTTGTCACCTTGCCAAAGACCGTCCAGGGGCTGTATGCGGCAACGGCATCCCAAAAACCCGTAAAGCACAGCGCGCATACGGCGGCCAAGACCACGAGCTTGAACGCCTGCAAGCATGAGAGCAAACGAGGATAACCTTGCAAGCTAGGGATATGGAGCAGTTTTCGCAGCGGCGTAAAAAGACCAAAGAGCACGTCGCCCATGGTTCCAAACGCGCAGGCGTAACCGCAAAAGAAACGCCCAAAGAGCACCGTGTAAGCCACTGCGGCAACAAGCACCGCGACAAAGGAGCCAGGCTCGATTGCCTGCACAGCGCCGATCTGCGTGCAGATGTACTTGACGCCGTTGAGCGCGCTGCTAAACAAGCCAGGGGCCAAGACAAAGAAGGCAATCTGGACGATAAAGCGCACTACCGTGTGGATACGTTGGTCACATTGCCTCTTCCATGCCGCAGAGCCCTTCTTAGGTTTGGAACGCTTGGACTTGGGCTCAGCTTTGGCTTTGGCCTTTGCCCCTGCCTTTTGGGCTGCGTTGGATTTGGGCTCTTGAGCTGTGTTCCTGTCTGCTGTCGCAACTTCGCCAGCACAGGCGCCGCAGCCCTCGCAGCTATCGCAGCAAGTAAACTTGGGCAGGCGACGGGGCATATCATCCAGGATATCCGCATCGCAGAACGCATCCTGCGATGTGTCGCTAGCCAAGGCTCTGTTTGATGTCATGTCTTGCGCCGCCATGGTTACTGCGCCTTGGGTGCGTCTTTGAGGGCATTGCGCGTAGCGTTGATGATGCCGGCGGAGCTGTAGGTAGCATCGCTGATGACGTCGACGTCGGTCGTCTGCTTGGCGGGAATGGTATCCAAAAGCTTAACGGCCATCTTGAGCCAAGCCTCGTCTTCGTCTTTGGCGCTCACCAGCTCGAGCTTGTCGATATAGCCGTTGCTTACCGTCACACTCACCACGACATCGCCGCCGTAACCTTTGGCACTGCCGGTATAGGTGCCGTCGGCCACGTCAAAAGGACCGCGCTGGCTGGCACGCTCGGCGGCATCGATCTGCGCTTGGACCTGGGCGTCTGCGCTATTGACCGCAGCAGCCCAATTGCTAAAGGAGACGATGCAGGCCACCACGGCCGCAAGGCAGCAAGCCTTTGCTATGAAGTTCTTGACCGCGGCATGGCTGTTCACAAGCACTCTCCTCGCTCTAGTAGCAGGTGATAAAGAGTTAGCAATAGATAACTCACAGACTGAGCAGATTACCACAATCGCCCCAAGCATCTGGGAAATTTTTGCCCCAAGGCAGATGGGCGGCAAAACGCAGGCAGGGTCAGACATCCGCCACCTGGCAGAGGGCGCCGGCTTCACGTCTCCAACTGCTAGGCGATGGCCCTCAAGGCAATCACAGCGATGACAAGCGCTAACGTCAATAGCAACGCAGCCGCATCGGCAGCACCCACAGAGAGCTTGCGGTAACGGCTGCGCGCGGCAACGCAACCATAGGCGCGGTTTTGGATTGCCAAGGCAAGGTCTTGGCTACGGCGCAGACAGCCGGCAAAAAGCGGCACGAACACCGGGCCGTACGCTTTTACGCGCTGTGCCACGCTACCGCTGTTAAAGCGCGCTAAACGCGCCTCCTGCGCACGCTTGACAGCAAAGAACTCGCCTTGGACCAGCGGGACAAAACGCAAGGTCATGCTCAAAGAAAGCGCCACATCGTCAATGCACACCCCCAAGCGGCGCAAAGGTTCGAGCAATGCCGTGCAACCATCGCCAAGCTGCGTGGCGCTCGTGGTTGCCATCAAGGTCGAGGTGGCAATGGCCACAAGCGCAAAACGCAAAACAGACTGCGCGGCAAATGAGGCACTCTGCCCGCTCACGCAAAGAGGGCCCGCTTGCCACCAAACGTCATCGCCGCCGGTAAAGAAGAGGTCAAAGAGGCCCACAAAAACCATGAGCCCTATAAAGGGCCTAAAAGCAGCCCATGCTTGGCGCGGCGTGGTCTTTGCCGCAGCAAGCATTCCCGCACCAAAAAGCGCAACCAAGCCCAAGGCCAGCCAATCCTGCGCAACAAAGCCCGCAACCATATACAGCAAGCAAAGCACGAGTTTTGCACGTGCATCCAGGTTGTGCATAAACGAGCTGCCAGACACATAGCGGCCAAAGCGAGCTGGCACGCGGCGCGGGACGCGCGCGCATGAATCGCTTTGCTGCTGCATAGAGGCACCCAATGCAGAAACCTCGACAACGCTATCCGCACAAGCCCGCAAAAACGCATCGTCGTGGGCGATGAGCAAGATGCCCTTGCCCTCTTGGCGCAGCTTGGCAATGAGCCTAGCCAAACGGCGCAGCTCATGCGGGTCAAGGCCGGCGCAAGGCTCGTCAAATATCAGATACGGGGTATTGAGCACGAGCATTCCCGCAATGGCAATGCGTCGCTGCTCGCCGCCGGAATAGCTAAACGGGCTTTTCTCCTTGGCCTGATCAGGGTCGACACCCACCGCCTCAAGCGCTGCTGCTGCCCTGGCTTGCGCCTCGTCATCGTCCAAGCCCAAGTTCAAGGCCCCAAAAAGCACATCGTCAAAGGCTGTCTGCGCAAAGAGGGCTTGCTCGGGGCGCTGATCGACACAAGCGACTTTACGACGATAGGCGTCTTGCACCTCGCGCGTTGCACTCAGGCAAAGCCCGTCAAGCTGCACTGCACCCTCTTCTGGCAAAAGATAGCCCGCAAGCGCGCGTGCCAGCGTCGACTTGCCGCCGCCGCAAGGCCCTGTAAGCCCCAGCACACAACCGGGTTCAATGCTCAAAGACACGCCATCCAAAACGCGCGCGTTGCTGCCTGGGTAGGCAACGCATAGCCCGTCGCAGCGCAAAGCGCGGTCTTTCTCGACAGCATCTGCAGTTGCGTCATCGCCCACGGCCACACCCGCGTCTGCAGCAGGAGCATCGCTAGCAGTCGCGTCTTCTTGCAGCGCGTCGCAATTGCATGCAGGCAACATATCCGCCTCAAGCTTGGACAGCGCACAGGCGGGCGTGCCGATGTAGGAGATCTTGCCCGCCTCAAACAGCACGGCCCTATCCGCCGCAAGGGCCTCATTTGCATGCTGCGTCACCGTCACCACGGCAACGCCAGCCGCGCACAGCTCTCCCACCAGGGTCTCAAAGCGCGCGCGAGCCGCAATATCGAGCATCGACGTCGCCTCGTCAAAGACGATCACCCCAGGTTGCATAGCCAAAACGCCGGCTATAGCCACTTGCTGCCCCTGCCCACCGGACAACTCGTTGACGTCGCTTGCGGCAAGCTCTTGCACGCCGATATCATCCATCGCCTTGGCCACCAGGCTGCGCATCTGCGGCAAGGGCATGCCCAGATTCTCCGGGCCAAAAGCGACATCATCTTCTACCGTACCCTTGACCAGCTGGTTTGTTGGATCCTGCAACACCAAGCGCACCGGCGCAAGGTCACCTGCCGCCCCAAAGCCAGCTCCATCAGCTGCAACACCTGCCGCAAGCAGCCCTGCAAGCTGCAACGCTGCCGTAGACTTACCGCTGCCGTTGGCGCCCACAAAGGCAACATGCTCGCCGGGATGCAGCACTAAGCCGCTCAAATCAACCGGAACGCGGTCGCAACCTGCATCTGCCTGCAAGGCACTCACCACGCCTTGGGCTGCAACGCCAATGATCGCACCGGTCACGCATGCAGCCGCTGCCAGCACGGGCAAGGTCGCAAAAACTGCCGTGCTCGACAACATGAACGCAGCTACCGCTAACTGGCCGATGTTGTGGCATATGGCGCTTGCCATGCTTACGGGCACGGCACCCAAGCCGCAGGGCTTTGCCATGACAACCATCACCAAAACGGCAAGCACTGTGCCGCAGGCACTGTAAGTCAGCATCGTGGGCGTTCCAAAGAGAAAGCCGCTTGCCAGCACTTTGACAAGCGCCACCCCAACAGCAGCGCGGCTGTCAACAAGCAAAAGCGCCACGAGCACAGCGGCATTGGCAAGCCCAAGCTTGATACCGGGAACGGCAAAGGGCAGAGGAATCATCGTCTCTATGTAGCTCAAAACCAAGGCCAGCGCACCCAAGAGCGCGCACTGCGCCATACGCTGCACGCGATTGCGATCCACACCCTGCATGCTGCTACAGACCATGCCCTTATCGCGATTTCACATCAAACGAGCCGTCATCGGCGTTTGCGTTTGCCGCGTCTTGCTGCGTGCTCGACGCACTGTCTGCGCTCACGATCTCGACCCAGAGCTTATGGGGCAGACACACGATCTGCTGGCCCGGAGTGTCGATCTCTCCTTGCTTGATGCAATCGTGATTGGGGCAGTCGGCCTCCTGCACATGCACGCGACCGTCGCTTACCACCACCAGGTTGCTGCCCAAAGACGTGGTTATGGTCTCTTGCACATCCGTATCAAGGGCATACTCGTATGTACCGCCATCACCGTCGTGCACCACAGCCACAAGCGCGTTTGCCTGCGAGGCAGCGCTTGCCCCAAAGGCGCTCCACAGGCCAAATGCCGCAGCCACCACCACGACGATAACGCCAACGGCTACAACGTTTCTCATGCTCGCCTTGCTCTTTGCAGGTTTTGCCATGTGCTAATCCTCAGCCAACGTAAACGCCTTGGCCTTGCTTTGGGTAACCTTGCCCGTCTTCTTGCTGACCACAAGACCCTCCAGGCCGTCGGTCGTGTTGAGCAGATCGAGTGCTTTGTCGTGCCCCAGCAAGAACATGAGCGTTGCAAGCGCGTCGCATTGCAAGGAGTCCGCACCCACCACAGAGCTGCTCACCAAATCCGTCTTGACGGGATAGCCGGTCTTGGGGTCGAGGATGTGATAGTAGGTCTTGCCGTCGTCTGCTTTGAACTGGCGCTCGTACAAGCCGCTTGTCACCACAGACATATCGCTGCGCTTGATCGAGGCGATGGTCGCCTGCTCGTCGTCGTTGGGATCTTGCACGCCAACGTTCCAATCGCTGCCATCAGGCTTGGAGCCGATGAGGCACACATGCCCACCCAGGTTGAGAACGCCGCTCACGCAGCCACCCTGCGTAAAGAGCGTCTTGAGCGCATCTGCGATGTAGCCCTTGGCGGTACCTCCCAGATCCAGCATGGCGTTGGGGTCTGCCAACGTGACCGTGGTGCCGTCCACCATCACGCCACGGTAGTCGATGTGCTTGATGGCCTCTTTGATATCTGCGTCGTCGGGTTTGACGCCCTCTACAAAATCCCAAAGGCTGCTCACGGCGCCGATGGTGATGTCAAAAAGACCCTCTGAGGCCTCGCAATACGCAAGCGACTGGGTGATGATATCGGCGGTTTCCTGCGCAACCTGCGTGGGCTTGCCGGCAGCATGGTTGACGTTCCAGACATCGCTGCCCTCCAAAGTGCGCGAGAAGCGCTCCTCAAAGTAGTTGCAGCGCTCTACCGCTTGGTCCATGAGCTCTTGCGAGCAATAGGCCCTAAGCTCCACCACGGTGTCAAAGACAAAAAGCGTCGCACTCTTGGGATCCTCTTCAAGCCAAGCCGAGGCATCTTGAGAAGAGCTGTCTGCCTGATCTTGCGAGGCTGCGCTCGAGCAACCAAGCGCGCCAAACGCGCCGACGGCGGCCGTCAATCCCAATAACGATGCGAACTGTCTGCGTGTGTACAACTGCATGAAAACCCTTGCTGTAAAGCAGCGCCCTAAGACGCCTAAATAGTTAGCTAAAGCAAACATTTTAGCGATAAAGCTCTAACTGGCAAGAGGATTATCAGAATTGGCGCATGCAAAACACGCGGTCAAACGACAAATGGAGCGATCTGTTGATTTATCTCACATGACGAATAACAGATTTCGTCCTTTAGCCCAAAATCCCTCTTGACCTTAAGTTTGCCCGTGCTAACATCTCGCTCCGTACAAGTTAGCTAAAGCTAACCAAAACTGTCTGTGCAGTTACCAAGCGTGCCCAAGAAGGGCTGCTTCACGCTGTGTCCGTACGAGAGGAGTCGTTTTGACCATCACCGTAAATTCCCTGGCCAAAAAGGCCGCCTGCGCCTTGATGGCAGGTGGCATGGCAGTTGCCTTTGCCCCCACCGTAAGCGGTAGCGCTATCACAAGCGCCTTTGCCGCCGATGACGAGTACACCTACTGCTATGCAGGCTTGAGCTGGGACGAGTACTGGGCATCCGAGGGCGTCTACAACGCCACCAACACCGATTCAAGCGACGAGCTGGACCAAAAGGAAGAATCCGACCTGGGCGGCTTTGACGCCGTGTCACGCGCAACCTACAACCACGGCCTGCATCGCGGCAGCTACCAGTGCAATGCCACCATCCACACCACCGCGGCCGATGGCAGCGCCAAGGACTTTACCGTGAGCTACTGGAAGGACAAGACGACCTTTGTCACCACCAGCGGCGAGACGGCGACCTTTGCCAACGGCGTTGTGACCACGGCAGACAAGTCCACCTACACGATGACCAACTACGAGGTCTACGGCACCAAGTACGTGCCCGTCAAGGTCAAGGCCAGCGATTACGAGGCCTTCAAGGCAGACCGTGCCGCCAAGGGCTTTGACGTGACAGAAAACGGCTCTACCATCGCCGGCGGCTTTACCGAGAAGAACCTGGTGGCCTACAGCGGCGTCGCAAACGTGACCGCGACCACCTACGGCATCAAGACCGCCACGTTGTCCGGCACCACGTTCTCCTTCTCTGCCGCAAACGAGAGCGCAACCCAGACCGACAGCGGCATCGCAGGCCAGGCGCTCAAGACCGCAACCACCGCCAAGTCCGTCGATGCAACAGACGGCGTCTACACCTTGGTAGCCGGCAGCGAGGAGGCCATCGAGGAGGGTATCTCTCTGGGTGCCTACGGCGAGAAGATCCGCGTGGACCTGGCCGCAAACTACGGCGACTTGGGCGCTAACCTCCAGGCTGTGACCTGGACCTACTACGGCAAGGACAAAACCGGCACCAAGGCTGTGCGCACCTACGGCACCAAGTTTGCCGCAGACAACTGGATGCACAAGATCATGCACATCCAGCTGGGCCTGACCGAGTCCAAGCGCTTCGAGCTTCCCAAGGGCTACGACGGCACCGGTTACTGGACGCTCACTGTCCACGCGCTGGGTTACAAGGACTACACGACGCCCATCTTCAAGATCGGCACAGAGAACCTCGCCAACTTTAGCGCTGCGTCCAAGGCAACCAAAGCCAAGCTGCAGGCCCAGATAGACAAGGCACAAAGCCTGATCGAGTCCAACTACACCGCAGACTCCTGGTCCAACCTCAAAGACGAGCTCGACGAGGCCACCGAGCTTCTGGCCAATACCAAGGCAACCGAGACCGCCGTGCTCGAGCAAGTAACGCACGTCAAGAGCGCTATCAGTGATCTGGCATACGCCGAGGGCATCGCAGACAACGCCCTGACACTCAAGTCCAAGAAGGTCACCTTCAAGGCAGCCAAGCTCAAGAAGTCCAAGAAGACCGCCAACATCAAGGCCAGCGTCACCAGCAAGGGCGCCATCAGCTACAGCTCCTCTTCCAAGAAGGTGACGGTCTCCAAGAAGGGCAAGGTCACCGTCAAGAAGGGCACCAAGAAGGGTACCTACACCGTGACCGTGACCGCCGCAGAGGTCGCAGGTTACAAGAGCGCGGCCTCCAAGACCTTCACCGTCAAAGTCAAGTAAAAACGCGCTGCAACAGGCAGCAGCAAAGCTCAAAAGGCGCCGATGGAAATCCGTCGGCGCCTTTCTTGTTGCCGGTAAGAGCATCGCTGCGGTTTGTGTTTGCGGCAACAAGCAAGGGACAAACTGCAGCTCGCAAGCCCTCGCACGCAATCCTCGATCACACGTCCTTTGCCTTACGTAGTGCTCTTGAAGAGAGCATAAGCGCTGCCCAGCTGTCCGTGCAAAAGCTCGGCGCGCACGTCAAAAGCGCGTTCAACCCCTCTTAGCACCTGGGGTTCATGAGGCGCACCCTGCACCAGCAGCTCGCCGTCGCGCATCACGCAGATCTCATCGGAGTACTTGAGCGCCAGGTTGATGTCGTGGATCACGGCGATAACGGTTTTGCCATGCTCGTTTTTGAGCGAGCGCATCAGCTCCATCACGTCGTAGTTGGCGCAAACGTCCAAGAAAGATGTTGGCTCATCCAAAAGCACCACCGGCGTATCTTGCGCCAGCGCCATGGCAATGAAGGCACGTTGACGCTGCCCGCCAGAGAGCTCGGTCACGTTTGCGTCGGCCAGTAAAGCAAGCCCCGTTGCCTCGAGTGCATGATCTACGGCATCGTAGTCTTGCGCCGCTAGCTTGGCAAAGGCGCCATGATGGGGATAGCGGCCAAACTCAACAAGCTGCCTCACGCTCACGGGCGGCGCCGCATGTTCTTGAGCCATCAGGCTTATAAGACGGGCACGCTCTTTGGCAGACAGGGCGGCAATGTCGCTTTCGCAAACACAAACATTGCCGGCACTGGGCTTGCAAGCGCCGCTCATAAGCTTGAGCAGCGTCGATTTTCCGCAGCCGTTGGGGCCGATAATGCTCGTCACCTTGCCCGCGGCAAACTCAAGGGAGAACTCGCTGAACAAGGGCTTATCTGCATAGCCAAAGGTGATGTTGTCGAGCCGCACTCCCACAGCAGTATCGCACTTGCTACCCATTGACCCCTCCCCTGCCCTTTTTCAAGATGAGATACACAAAGAAAGGCCCGCCAAGCAGGGAGAGCGCTATGCCCACGGGAATCTCGTACGGGGCAAACAAGGTACGTGCCAACAGGTCGCACAGGCACACAAGCAACGCACCCATGATGGGCGATGCCAGCAACACGCTGCGGTTGTCGTGGCCAGTCAGGGTACGGGCAACGTGCGGAACGATAAGCCCCACAAAGCCCACAAGCCCGGCAAAGCTCACAGCGCACCCGGCCAGCGCCGCCGCACACGCCAGTGCGGCCAGTCGCGTACGCTGCACGTTGAGTCCCAACGAATGCGCCTGCTGGTCACCCAAAGCCAGCAGGTTGAGGCGCGTGCCTTGCAGCAACCCCAAAAGCAGCGCAATGCAGATGGCGATGCCCGGCACGATGACCTCGCTTAACTTGACGCCCGAAAGCCCGCCGGTAAGAAAACCCGAAGACCCTACGTAAGCATCCGGGTTGACGATGAGTATGGTGTTCATGCCCGCGGTAAAGATGGCAGTAAACGCCATACCGGCCAGCACCACCGTGAGCCTAGACGAGCCACCCAGCCTGGCCACGCCAAAGATGAGCCCCGCCACAACAAGCGCACCTAAGAAGGCTGCTGCCGGCGCCAACGCAAACGCATTGGGAAACATGCATGCGGCTAGCAGCACAAAGAAGCCGGAACCCGCGTTAACGCCGATGACGTTGGGGCTGGCCAGCGGGTTATCGAGCGCCGCCTGGATGAGTGCGCCGGCCTGGGCCAAAGCCGCTCCGGCCAACAGCGCCGCAAGCACGCGGGGCAGGCGGATGTTTACGATGACGTTGGCAGCGGTTTGATCGGTGTTGGTTCCCGCTATGAGTGCGAGCACATCGCCCAACCCGACCGCCGTCGAGCCCGTTGTTATACCCAAAACCGCAACGCACACAAGCAGTACCGCCGCGACGGCAATGGCCGCCATGCGCTGGCCGCGCATGGCTTGCGCGTTGCGCCGCGTGGGTGAGGTTGATGTCTGCTTCATGCTTCGTGTCTCAAACATCTGCGCAACTTAAAGCTTGCCCTACGCAATTAGTTTTGCTCGTACAGAGCCTTGTAGAGGGTCTTGTAGGCTTTGTCCCATTGATTGTTGGGCTTGTAGAGGAAGAGCTTGGGGTCGAGCGTGACCACATGCCCGTTCTTGACGGCGCTCAACTCCTTCCATGCCGGGTTGCTCGTGGTTTGGTCTTTGAGCGCGGTTTGCGCAGCCTCGTCTGTATCGCCCATGGGCAGCAAGAAGATGAAGTCCGGGTCAGCCTCGACCAACGACTCCAAGCTGTAGTCGGAAAGCAGGCTGGAGTTGTTATCGGTGATGTTGCTGGCTCCAAGGTCGCTTAGCATGATGCCGGTCTGCGTGGAGGACGCCTGGACACGCGTGCCGCCGGAATACGTGGTGAGCACCACAACGCTACCGGCGCTTTTGCCCTGTGCCTTGGCTTTGATGGCATCGATCTTCTCGGCCACATCGGTGCCGTTTTGCTCGTAAGCTGCCTCATCGCCCGTGATCTGGGTGCAGATCTTAAGCATGCGCAGGTAGTCGTCAAAGGTGGTGACCGAGAAATACGCTACGGCAATGCCAGCGGCCTCGAGCGTGTCTTTGAGGTCCGTTTGCGCAACGCCGCCACCGCGCCCGCTGCTTGCACCGGTCAAGATGACAAAGTCCGGGTCGAGCGCGATGATGGACTCAGCGTTGAGCGCAGAGAAATCGCCCACCTTATCCGCGCTGGACTCGATACCGTAATCGCTAAACGCGTCATCGGATGCACCCACCAGCGTACCGCCGGCCAGCTCCCAGATGCTCGCAAAGCTGCCCATGCCGGCAACAACGCGATCATGTGAGGCAACGGTCACCTGGTTGCCCAAATCGTCTGTAAAGGTGTAGCCGGCTTGTTGCTCGGTTGCAGTCTGCTGGGAGCTGCTACCGGCATCGCCGCCGTTGCAGCCGCTCAGCACAACGCCGCTTGCCGCCAGCGCCAATGCGCAGGCGCATGCGGTGATCTTTGTCGTCATCTTCTTCATAGGTTTCTCCTCTTGCTTACGTTCTTGTTTACACCGCTGCGCTCGACGACGGCGCCATGCAGCCAGTCGTGCCTTACCGCGGGTCGCTTTTGGTTTGCCTCGCACCCGCGTTTACGCGTGTTGGCAACCGAGCTTCTGCCCGTAGGCGCAGTAATCGTCTTGGGCCATGTAATCGCCGTTGTGGTAGTACGCAGCACGGGCACGGCAGCCGCCGCAGCGCTCCTTGTAGTCGCAGGCTCCGCAGTTGCCGCCATAAGCCTGCGTGCGCAGGCGCTCAAACACGGGGCTTGTGGCCCAGATCTCATCAAAGGGTTGCTTGCGCACATCGCCTGCGTCCTCGGTCATGTACGCGCAGGGGCGCACGATGCCTTCGCTGCCTACCACGCAATAGGTAAGACCGGCCAAACAGCCGCGCGTGTAGCGCGTATCCACACCAAGCTGTTGGGCCACGCGCGTGAACTGCGGGGCGCAGGTGGGCTTGACATCGAGGGCAACCTCGGCGGATTTGCGCATGATGTCTTGCAGCAAAGCCTCGTTCTCCAACACCTTGAGGCTTGTCTCCTCGATGTACTTGCCGCGTCCCACGGGGATCAGGAAGAAGATGGAGTGGTTTACCGCGCCCAGCTCTTGGGCAAAATCCGTGATGTCGCAGACCTCGTCGCGGTTCCAATCGACCACGGTGGTGTGGATCTGAAACGACAGCCCAGCGCGCTTGCAGGCCTCTATACCCGCCAATGTTGCCTCGTGCGCGCCCTCGACTCCTCGAAAGCTGTTGTGCTTTGCGGCGTCCAGGCTATCGATGCTGATACCCATAGAGCACGCACCGGCTTCTTTGAGCTTGCGTGCCACCTCGTTGGTGATAAGCGTGCCGTTGCTACCAAACACCGGGCGCAGACCCTGTGCCGCCGCATGGGCAACCAGCTCGAAGATGTCGTCGCGCATAAGCGGCTCGCCGCCGCTAAAGATCATGATCTTAAACCCGGCACGGGCGATCTGCTCGATCATTGCCTTGGCTTCTGCCGTGTTCAGCTCGCGGCTGTCACATTCATCGGCATCTTGATAGCAGTGCTCGCATTTGAGATTGCACCGGTTGGTGGTCATCCACGATACGATCAATTGCATCTCCTCTCTCTAAGCTGGGAGGGGATGCTATCTGGTGACGCTACGTCACGCACAAGCACAAAAGTAGAAATTCTCGCCAAACGACCTCAACCGAGCAAAAAGCGTGCAGGAACACCCGCAAGCGGCAACGCGAGAATCCTAGCGCTCTTGCTCTCCCGGCTGCTGCAGGATCTCTGCCGCGTCCTTAAGAAAGCTCAGCGTCCTACGCTGGATACCGGCATAGAAATCGCGCCCGTATTGCTTGGGCCCCTGCGCGCGTTGGTGAGCCAGACGCTTGAGACCGGCCAGGGCATCACGCATTCCACCCAACTCCACAAAGCGGCGTCCCAACGCGAGCCCCTGCTCGTCTTGAGGCTGGATGCCGTCGTGCATGGCCTCGACGGTGTCGCCCATGAGCTGATGCCAGCGAGTGATCTCTTCACGCGTGAGCTCCGGGACGGGCTCACCTTCGTAGGCTTCGCCGTTGATGGCCTGCCAAAGCACGTCTTCGCGGTTTTGGGCATCGCCGATGGCTTGCGCAAAATCGCTCCACTGCACCTGCGAGACGCTGCCCAGCTGCTCTTGCAAGCTTGTGACCGTGTTGATGTTGCGCAGAATGCTCACGCTCTCGCGCTCCAGCTCGCGCATGCGGCTGTCGAGCGCGCTCGTCAGCTCTTGATAGCTATCGGCACCTTCTGCCTCTTTGATCGCCGTAAGAGAGAAGCCCAAGAACTTGAGCGTGAGGATGCGGTAGAGACGCTCCTCGTCGTTTGGGGAGTACAAGCGCTGCTGTTGCTCGCCCTTGCTGGTGGGATGCAACAAACCCTTTTGGTCGTAGTACTGGATGGTGCGCACTGTCACGCCAACACGACGAGCCAGCTCGCCAACCGTCATCAAACTCTCTTCGTGCACGGGCATGCGAGCGAGCCCCCTTTGCTTGACAGGTTAAAAGACAATCTCATGATTATCGTGCATGACGCAACGTCACCGTCAAATGAATTTGCCAAGCAAGCTTGCCGGCCTTGAGCATGAGATACCTCTTGCGGGATTAGCAGACAAGCCACCTCTTGCCCTGAGCGGGACTTTTCCGATTCCAGTCTTAACTGCGCCGGCAACTCAGTCTGATTTCGCTCTTACTTTGGTCTGAAATCCTGACAGGTTTGTCCTATACGCTTGAGTCTTACCGTCGACGATTTCATCAGGCGTCGATCACTTGCAGTAAAAGTATCAGTAGAATAAAGTATGACGAAACTAGGTGAAATGCCATGTGCGAGATATTTGTTCATCCACATGCACTCAAGCACGGTTTGCTCGAGCGCGAGATTTTAGAGGCATGGGAGAACTTTGCAGCAAAGCAGCATCGGCAGGCACCCAATGAGGAGCATATCGTCGCCGTTGGCTATGCATCGACTCAACCGAGGGAGATTCAGATGATGACGATTGCAAAAACATTTGGGTTGCTGATATATCACGCAATGACACCCGCGCAAAAGAGCGTGCTTGCCGAACTTGGGTTATTGGGGAGGTAGCCTCATGAAGAGCGCAAAAGAACTTGAGAAGCTGTTTGATGCAGACGAAGAATCCCTCAAAGCTATGGAGGCACATGCTGCCGCCGGGGTTTTGCCAGGCAAGCCAACAGGAGAAACCCTCAAAGGACCGGGTCGTCCAAAACTGTCAGACGACGACACCGAGTTGCTCTCCGTCAAGCTCCCAGCCGGTATGAAGGCCCAGCTTGCAAAGCGCGCTGCAAGCGACGGCGTTGCAGTGAGCGCTTACGTGAGAAGAATACTCGCCGATTCTCTAGCCAAAGGGGCATAACGCGCGCGCATTGCATACAATGGCGCCTACAAAAAGCCCGGTAGCCAAACGACCACCGGGCTTTGCGTTTGCGCTGCAGGGAGTCGATCTTTCCGGCAACGCGATGTGACTTGAAGGCCTACTTGAAGCTCTCCTCGCCCGGATGCAGCAAAGAGGGCGCAGCACCCAGCAAAAGCTTGGTGTAAGGGTCTTTGGGGTTCTCAAAGATCTCTTGCGCGCGGCCGCGCTCCACGATGACGCCCTTGTTCATGACCACGATGCGATCGCTTATGTAGCGCACGGTAGAGATGTCATGGCTGATGAACACCATAGCCAGATTGAGCTCCTTCTTGAGGTCCATGAGCAGGTTGAGGATCTGCGCGCGGACAGACACGTCAAGTGCAGAGGTAGGCTCGTCGGCGATGATGACCTCGGGGTTGAGGGCAAGCGCACGCGCGATAGCCACGCGCTGGCGCTGACCGCCGGACATCTGGCCGGGAAGCGCCTCGAGGCAGCTTGAGGGCAGGCCCACCAAGTGGATGAGCTCGCGAACACGGGCCTCACGTTCTTGGTTGGTGCCCACTTTGTGCACGATCATAGGGTCGAGCAGCTGGTCGTGGACGCTCATGCGCGCATTGAGCGCGGTGGCAGGGTCTTGGAACACCACGCTGAGCACGCGGCCGATGGTCTTGCGGTCTGCCGCCGTGCGGCGAGTGACGTCTTTGCCTTTGAAGTACACGTGGCCGCTGGTGGGAGTCTGCAGGCCGCAAAGCACGTTGGCTGTAGTGGACTTGCCGCAACCGGACTCGCCTACGATGCCGATGGTCTCGCCCGGCAAAAGCTTGAGCGACACACCGCGCACAGCCTTGACTTTGTTGGGATGGAACAAAGAGCCGGTACGCGTCTTGAAGGTGACATGGATGTCATCCAAGAAAACAATGGGCTCGCCGGCATCCGCCGGCGTGTCGTCGGGCACAGAGGTCTCGGGCACGGGAATGGCCTGGAGCTGCTCGCGCACGTCGCGGCGTCCCGCCATGGGAGCGGCGTAGATGTCCTTGTCAACCGGCAGCGCCGTAGGGTCTGCGCTGGGAATCTCTCCCTGCAGCTCGTTATGCTCGTTTTGTCCCTCCGCATATGCCTGGGCGGCGTCTACCAAGTCTGCTGCATGTTCGTTGATGTCAGACAGCTCGTTGAACTCGTTTTGATCGGCCATTACATCCTCCCCTCTGCCGGCACCAAAGGCTCAAGGCCGATGCGCTTGAGCTCGCTGTCGGGCAGCTCGGCGTAGTAGTGGTCTGTATCCTTGAGGCGCTTGAGCATGGGCGGCACGTTGGAGATCTTGTCCGGATGGCTGCTGCGCGGACGGAAGCGGTCGCCAGCGGGGAAGTCCTTGGGGCTGGGAACACTGCCGGGCACCTGATGCAGGCGCTCGCCGCCGGCCTCGATAGACAGCACGCTACCCAAAAGGCCGCGCGTGTACTCGTGGATGGGGTTGGTCATAAGCTCGCGCACAGGACCCTGCTCCACAACCTGGCCTGCGTACATGACCGTGATGGAGTTGGCGACCTCGGCCACCAGGGCCAGGTCGTGGCTCACAAAGACCATCGCAAAGCCCAGCTCGTGCTGCAGGCGGTTGAGCAGGTCCACGACCTGCTTTTGCACCGTCACGTCAAGAGCCGTGGTAGGCTCGTCGGCGATGATGACCTTGGGGTCGCGCGTGAGCGCCATGGCGATGAGCACGCGCTGGCGCTGGCCGCCGGAAAGCTCGTGCGGGTAGGAGTCGAGCACGCGCTTGGGGTCGAGGCCCACAAGCTCCAAGAGTTCCTCGGCGCTGCGGGTGCCGCCGCGCTTGGTGAGCTGCTTGAACTGCGCCTTGATGAGCATGGACGGGTTAAGCGAGGACAGCGCATCCTGGTAGATCATGGCGATCTCCTTGCCGCGCAGCTCGTTCATCTCCTTGTAGCTCAGATCAAGCAGGTTGCGGCCGTTGTAGATGATCTCTCCGCTGATCTGCGCCTTGGGGTCCAGCAGGCCCATGATCGCCATAGAGGAGATGGACTTGCCGCAGCCGGACTCGCCCACAAGGCCCATGGTCTGACGCGGACGCACCACAAAGTTGAGATGGTCCACAACGTTGACCTCGCCATGACGCGGGAAGCGGATGCACAAGTCGCGGACCTCAAGCACGGGCGGCACGTCGGTGCGCGCCTCGAAACGGTCTGTCCTCTTGAGCTCCACCTCGCGCAATGCAGCCAGGCGAGCCTCCAGGGACTCTGCCTGAGCAGCGTAGGCCAGCTTGGGATCTGCCACGAGGCGGTCTGCCTCGCGGTCGGTGGAGAGGTTGGAGTCGGATGCCTCCATGGGTGCGCTGGGAGCGGCAGCCATGGCATCGGTCACGCCCTCTGCCAGGATGTTCAAGGTGAGCACGGTGACCATGATGGCGATACCGGGGAACAAAGCCTGCCACCAGCGGCCAGCCAAGACACCAGCGCGCGCATCGGCCAAGATGTTGCCCCAAGTGGGCTTGGGCTCGGGGATGCCGGCACTGATAAAGGCCAGCGAGGCCTCGAAGACGATGGCGTCTGCCGTAGCTGTGATGGCAAAGACCAAGATAGGGGCCAGGCAGTTGCGCATGACGTGCTTCCACAAGATCCAAGGAGCCCTATCGCCTGCCACCATGCAAGCGCGCACGTAGTCGCGTCCGTACTCGGACATGATGTTAGCGCGTACCACACGGGCCACCTGCGGGGCGTACATGACACCGATGGCCACGATCAGAGACGGGACGGTGCGGCCGCAAACAACCACCAGCGTAGCTGCCAGCGCGATGCCGGGAAACGACATGATGATGTCCATGATGCGCATGATGACCTCGGACACCCACTTGCGGCTCACAGCCGCGATAGCGCCAAAGATCGCACCAAAGACCAAGGCAAAGGTAGTGGCGCCCAAGCCGATGACCAGCGAGTAGCGTCCGCCGTACATCATGCGGGACAAGACGTCGCGGCCTTTGTCGTCGGTGCCAAAGATGAAATCTTGGTTGGGGGCCATGCGCGCCGTGAAGATCTCCAGCGGATCGTAAGGCGCGATGAACTGGGCTGTGGCAGCGATAGCCACGATCAGCACGAGCACGACCAAAGAGATCTTGCCGCCGATGCTCATCGCCTTGAAGTGCTTGGCCTTGACGGTCTTGCCCGCCTGGGCCTCGAGTTTTTGGGTTGTCTTCTCTCTAAAAGCCATCGCTACACCGTCCTGATCCTGGGGTCGATGAGGATGTAGAGCATGTCGACGATGATGTTGATGACGATAAAGCTCAACGCCACGACAAGCACGCATCCCTGGATGAGCAAGACGTAGTTGGACTGGATGCCAGACAAGATGGCCATACCCATGCCGGGAAGGTTGAAGATGACCTCGATGACCACGGCGCCGCCGATGAGATGGGCGATCTTGAGGCCGATGACGGTCACGGGGCTGATGAGCGCGTTGCGCAGCACGTTGCGCGCGATGACCGTGCCCTTGGGGATGCCCGCGCCAAGCGCTGTGCGCACGTAGTCTTTGTCGAGCTCCTCGACCATCGAGGTGCGGATAACGCGGATCATCTGGCCTGCAACAGGAACCGCCAAAGCAAAGGACGGCAGCGCCATGCGCGCAAGCCATCCGCCCGGATCGCTAAAGAAATCCGGCAAGGCGCCAGAAGAAGGCAGGACGCCCAGGTTGAAGCTAAAGACCAAGATGAGGAGCACCGCCAGCCAAAAAGACGGCATCGCCAAGAAGATGATAGAGATGACGCGGATGACCTGGTCGGGCCATTTGTCGCGATAGACCGCGCTGATCACACCCAAGATCACGCTGATGACAAGCGCGATGATGAGGCCCACAAAGGTGAGCTCGAGCGTGATGGGCAGCGACTCTGCGATACGATCGAGCACAGACGCGTTGGCTGCGCCGTAGGTACCAAAGTCTCCATGGCAGATGTTGACCAGATAGCGGCCGTACTGCACGAGCAGCGGGTCGTTGAGGCCGTGCTCAACGCGATAGGCCTCTGCCTGCTCTGGCGTCGCGCTTTCTCCCAAGACGGAATATGCCTGGTCGATCGGCGAAAGCGCCATGATGAAGAACACGAGGATGGTCACGCCCAAGACCATGATGGGCAGTGCGACTAATCGGCGCCCGATGAGGCGCAGCAGATTGTTCACCCTTGTCCCCCTTTCTTGCTTGGGGCCGCTGTGCGAGCCCTTCTCCCCTATAGCGCCCTCAAGACCGCAAAACACGCCGTCCATCAGGCACGACAGCTAAAAAACGCATAGACAGAAGTATATGGTCTCTCAAAGGGATTCACGGTGACGATATCCGCTAATTGCACGCCACTAAGACGCTTTGCCAACAAGATCGCAAGGGTTATGCGCAAAGAAAAGCGGGCCACAGCTCGCATGAGCTGCAGCCCGCTTCAAAAACGCGGTCTTTAAGCCGCTTGCTTACTTGGAGGCAGGGGATGCGCCCAAGAAGTTGAGACCGGTGGTGCCGATGGGGTTAAAGCCAGTGATCTGGTCGGCGTGGTAGCCGGTGGCAACCTGACGATGGAACAGGCCGTACAGGGGCACTTCCTCGGCGATGATGTCGCAGATCTCTGCGTAGGCAGCCTTCTTGGCATCGCCGGCGTCGAGCTTGACAGCCTCGGACATCTTGTCCTGGACGGACTTCCAGGTCTTCTTGTCGCCCTTGGCCCAGCAGCTGCGGCCCTGGGTCCAGACGTTGTCGCCGTACCACCACTTGAGGAGCATGTCTGCATCCTTGCCAAAGCAGGTGGGGTCGCCCGGGGTGAGCATGACGTCAAAGGGAAGCTCGTCGTCGCTGGGAGCCAAGGTAGCCCAGTCGATGGTGCAGACGTTGAGCGTGCACTCCAGACCCACGGCGTCCAGGTCTTCCTTGATCTGGGCAGACAGGTTGGAAACCCAGTTGTTGTTGCACATGAGCTCGAACTTGAGGCCCTCGGCGCCAGCCTCCTTGAGGAGCTTCTTGGCTTTCTCGGGGTCGTAGGTGTAGACCGTGGAGGCCTCGGAGTAGTTCTCGGAGTCCTCGGGCAAGAAGCCCTTGACGGCGTTTGCATGGCCGACGAGCTGGTTGGAAATCAGCTTGTCGACGTCGATAGCGTAGAAGAAGGCCTGGCGGACGCGTTTGTCGTTGAAGGGCTTCTTGGCGCAGTTGAACATGAAGAAGGCCTGGTTGAAGCCGTCGACGTAGTCAACCGTAGCGCCTGCGCCGGTGATCTGATCGGCATTGGCGTCGGGGACGTTCTCGATAACGGCAACAGAGCCCTCGACCACAGCGGTGGTACGGGAGGTGTCGTCTTTGAGGACAGACCACTTCATGGTGTCTGCAGTAGCGGCCTTGGGGCCGTTGTAGTTCTCGTTTTTGACAAAGGTGATCTCGCCGCCGTCGTCGCCGTTGATGGCGTCGTAGGCCCAGGGACCAGAACCGATGGGCATCTGAGCGAGCTCATCGGTGGTAGCAGCTGCGGGGAAGACCTTGCAAAGAGCCAAGCGGGGCTTGACCAGGTCGTCGCAGGCGTACTTGGCGGTGACGACAACCTTGTCGTCTGCCTCCTCGACGGACTTGATCCAGTCGAGCATGGGGCTGATGGTAGGAGCAGTAGTGGAGTCCATGTTGGTCTTGATGGCGTTGACGACATCTGCAGCGGTGACGTCGGTGCCGTCGGAGAACTTAGCGCCCTCGCGCAGACCGATGGTGTAGGTGGTTCCGTCGGCCACGGGGTCGCCGTCTGCCAGCGCCGCATAGGGCTCGTAGGAAACCATGTCGAGGTCGTAGAGACCCTCGAAGACATGCCAGGTGGCGCCGATCATCAAAGCGGAGCCGCCGCACATATCAACCGGGGTGTAGTTGGTGGAGCTGTAAGCGGTTGCAGCCGTGATCTCGCCGCCGGTGGCCTCTGCGGAGCTGCTAGAAGAGCTGGAGCTCTCCTGTTTGCTTCCGCCGCCGCAGCCAGCCAGGCCGAGAGCCAGTGCGCCCGCAGTTGCAGCTGCGCCGCCCGCGACAAATGCGCGACGGCTCACATTCTTTTGTGCCATATGATTCTCCAAATCATCCTGTCGGCCCCAAGCAAGGCCGAATGGGCAGAAAGCACGCCTCACCTCAAAAGTGCGTGCCCTCTCATTTTGCACCAGTTTTGCCTAAAGTTGTCCCGCATTTAACGCTTTTTAACTTATGCAGCAACATGCGACAAAACAGCCGCTAGGACATGGAGTCGAAGAATCTACCTGCGGCTTGGTATTGCTCGCACGTAGATCCTTCGACTCCATTCGCTTCGCTCATTTCGCTCAGGATGACACAAGGGGGTGTCGGCTACGCTCCAGATGACGCGCGGCGGTGTTGGGCACGGTCTAGCAAACGAACGCCCCAAAGCCTTTGCTTAGGGGCGCTTGCTGATTATCTAGATAAAGACTTGCAGGCTACTTGAGATCCAAGCCGCCGTCTTTCATCATGGCGGCGATGGACTTCATATCCACGCCCTCCATGCCGGGGATACCGCCACCGCGGCCAAACAAACCGCGCTTCTTCTTGCCCTTCTTGCCCTTCTTGCCGGATTGCTGCTCCATCTGACGCGCCTTTGCGGTGAGCTTCTTTACCATCTTGCGCGTCTCGTTGAACTTCTTGATTACCTGGTTGACCTCGGTCACGGCAAGGCCGCAGCCTTTGGCGATGCGAGCACGACGGCTTCCGTTGATGACCTGGGGCTTCTTGCGCTCCTCGGGCGTCATGGAGTTGATCATCGCCTCCACTCGGTCAAGCTCGCCCTCGTCCACGCGGCCCTCTGCCTGGGCCTTAGCACCGCCGGGCAGCGCCTCGACGAGCTTGCCCAGGCCGCCCATCTTGCGGGTCTGACCGATGACGGTGTAGAAGTCCTCAAAGGTGAACTCTGCCTTGGCCAGGCGCTCAGCCTCCTCGGCTGCGATCTCTTTTTCTTGGACCTCGACTGCTTTCTCGATGACCGAGAGCACGTCGCCCATTCCCAAGATGCGGCCCGCCATGCGGTTGGGGTGAAAGACCTCCAAAGAGTCGGGCTTCTCGCCTGCGGATATGAAGGCGATGGGCTTGCCTGTAACCTCGCGGATGGACAGCGCGGCGCCACCGCGGGCGTCGCCGTCCATCTTGGACATGATCACGCCGTCAAAATCCACGCGCTCGGCAAAGGCAGACGCCGTGGCGACGGCGTCCTGACCGGTCATGGCATCGACGACGAGGAACACATAATCAGGTTTGACGGCATCGCGGATGGCGACGGCCTCGTCCATCATCGCCTCGTCGATGGCCAGACGGCCCGCCGTGTCGACGATAACCACGTCACGCATAGAATCGATGGCATCTTGCACGGCGCCCTGGGCGATGGCCACGGGGTCTTTGCCGTCGCCGCGGTAGACACGCACGCCTTGCTCGTCACCCAAGGTCTGCAGCTGATCGGCTGCAGCGGGGCGGTAGACGTCGCAGGCGGCAAGCAGCGGGTTGTGGCCCTGCTTTGCCAGGCGGTAGGCGAGCTTGGCGGTGGCGGTTGTCTTACCGGAGCCCTGAAGGCCCAGCATCATGATGACGCCGGGGATGCGGCTGCCAAAGTCCAAGCGCACGGTCTCGCCGCCCAAAAGCGCCGTGAGCTCGTCGTTGACGATCTTGACGACGTTTTGAGCAGGCGTGAGGCTTTCCATGACCTCGGCCGCAAGGCAGCGCTCCTTGGTGCGCTTGATAAAGCCCTTGACGACCTTGAAGTTGACGTCTGCCTCGAGCAGCGCCATGCGGATTTCCTTCATGGCGGCGTCGATATCGGCCTCGGTCAAGCGGCCCTTGCTCTTAAGGCCGCCAAATACGCTTTGGAGTTTCTCTGACAGGTTCTCAAACATTGGTCTTACCTCTGTGAATAATCAAATTACCTAAGCAGACAAGGTACCACGGGTGCCTTTGGCCGCGTGATTGCGGCGTCGAGGCTAGAAGAGCTTTTGCCACCACTTCTTCTTGGGCTGCTCAGGCTCAGGCTCGGGCTCGGGTTCAGGTTCTGCCGCATCTTCAGGCTCTGGCTCTGCCTCAAACTCTGCGTCAGACGCTGTCTCAGCTTCGGGTTCAGGCTCAACTGCGACCTCGGCCTCGCTCTCGGGCTCTACCACGACCTCAGGTTCGGGCTCTGCTGCAGGCACGGGTTCAGTTTCAAGCGTCGGTTCCTCAGCCTCGACATCAACCGCCTCAACCTCAACCTCAACCGCAGCCTCAAAGTCGGCTTCAGTCTCGACAGGCTCATCTGCAACAGCGGGCTCACCGTCGCATGCCTCATCGGCCGCCTCATCATCAGCACCAGCAGCGGGCTCATCGTCGCGCATCTCGCCAAAGAGCGCCTCGGCATACGCATGCGCATCAAAGGGTTGCAGATCCTCTATGCCCTCGCCCACGCCCATGCGCAAGATGGGAAGCCCCAGCTCATGGCTAACCGCAACGGCGATACCGCCCTTAGCGGTGCCATCCAGCTTGGTCATGATCACGCCGTCAAGACCCAGCGCCTTGTTGAACTCGCGCGCCTGCTGCAAGCCGTTTTGCCCGGTCGTCGCGTCTATGACGAGTACAACCTTGACCTCCATGGCAGCGCGTTTGCGCGTGACCGTCACGACCTTCTCAAGCTCGCGCATGAGGTCTGCGCTGGTATGCAGACGGCCAGAGGTGTCGATCAAAACGAGGTCGCTGCCAGCAGCCTCGGCGCGGTCGATAACGTCGTAGCAAACGCTTGCCGGGTCTGCCCCGCGCTCGCGTTTGACGACCTCCACCCCGCTGCGGCGACCCCACTCATCGAGCTGCTCGATCGCAGCCGCGCGAAACGTGTCTGCACTGCCGATAAGCGGCTTGCGTCCAGATGCAAGACCCTGGTTGGCGAGCTTGCCCACCGTCGTAGTCTTGCCTGCGCCGTTGATGCCAACAAACAAAACACACACGGGCTTTATGCCAAACGGGTCGCACTCGGGCACAGCAAAAAGATCCTCAATGGTGTCTGCCAGCAAATCGAGCACGGCGTAAGCATCCGGCAAAGCGTTGCGCGTGGCGGTGTCGCGCAAACGCTCGACGATCTCGTCGGCGGCTTGAGCGCCCAGATCCGACAAGATCAGCGTCTCTTCCAAGTCCTCCCAAAAGCCCTCGTCGACTTGAGGGCCCCTCTTAAAGAGGACGTTCATGTTCTCTGTCAGGCTGCGCCTGGCTTTAGCGAGGCGTTCGCGAAGTCCCATCGCTTAACGCACCTCCCTTTGCGGTAAAAATTTCTGCTTCCTACTTTGCTCCGGTAAAAGAATCCACATCCTTGGTGCCCGAAACGCTGCGTATTGCCTGGTCGAGCTTTTGGCTCACCAGCTTTGAGACGCCGTCGCTGCGCATGGACACGCCGTAGAGCAGGTCGGCCATCTCCATCGTGCGGCGCTGATGGCTGATCATAATCACCTGCGTCGTGTCGCGGATGCTGTCCAGATACGACAGCAAGCGGCGCAGGTTGGTGTCGTCGAGCGCGGCCTCAACCTCGTCGAGGATGTAGAAGGGCGTGCTGCGAACGCGGTAAACGGCAAACATAAGCGCCAAGCTCACCAGGCTTTGCTCGCCGCCAGAGAGCAGGCTCTGCTTGCGCACCGTCTTGCCGCGCGGCTGCGCATGAACCTCGACACCCGTGGTCTCGGGGCTGTCTGGGTCGGTGAGCTCCAAGTGCCCTTGCCCGCCTGGGAAAAGCTTGGCAAATATCTCGTCAAAATTGGCGTTGACCTGGTTGAAGGTCTCCATAAAGCGGTTGCGCATCTTGCGGTCGATGGCAGCGACGATGTGCTCCAGAGCCTTGGCTGCGCTTTTGAGGTCGTCCACTTGGATGGCGATGAAATCCCTGCGCTCCTTGAGCTTGCGGTACTCGTCCACAGCAACGGGGTTGACGGTACCCAGGTTCTTGATGCGGCGCTGCAAGCGGTCGCGCTGCTGTTCCATCTCTGGGCGGTCTTGCGGAGCGTCAAGCTCGAGCGCGATCTCCAAGAGCACGCCGTTGTCTTGCGTGATGGCCTTGATGGCTTGCTCTACGCGTACCTCGAGCTTGGACTTCTCGATGCGCGTCTGCACCAGGCCCTCGCTGGCCTCATCGACCTCTTTTTGGCGCTCGGCCACGGCTTTGCGCACACCCTCGATTGTGTTGCGCAGGTCTCCCTGGCCCGTTTGCTCGAGCTGGGCGCGATCGCGCAGGACCTCGGCCTTCTCTGTCACGCATTCGCGCAGGGCGCTCAAAGTGCTGTGGAGGGGTTGGACGCGTTGACGCAGGAGCTCAAGGCTGCGCTCCGTCTGACGCGAGACCTCCAAGGACTCCTCAAGCTGGGTGATGCTGCGGCGCGCACCCTCGACCGTCGTGCGCAGGTGACGCTCGCGCTCTTTGACCGTGGCAAGCTCGACTTGCAGCTGCTGGATGCGGTTTGAAGACACGGTCTCGTCCTCAAAGAGCCTGCGGCGCGACTCCTTGACCTTGGCGAGTTCTTCTTCGAGCTCGTCTTTCTTGGCGGCAAGCCGCTCTTTGTCCTGCTCGAGCTTGGCGACGCGCTCGCGCGTGGCCTTGGTATCTGCCGCAACCTTCTCGCGGCGCTGGCCGATCTCTGTCTTCTCTTGCATAAGCCCGGTGATGCTTGACTCCAGGCGTCCTGCCTCCTCTAAGGCAGAATCGCGCTCGCCAGAGAGCTGGGCGATAGACTGCGAGAGCTCGAAGTCATCCGCTTGGGCAACCTGCAGGCGCTCTTGAGCAGCTGCAACGGCAGCCTGAGCCGCCTCAAAAGTCTCTTGCGCGCCGGGCTGCGCATCCTTGATCGCAGCTATGCGACGTTTGCGAGCCAAGACGCCCTGGGCATCTGCCGTGCGCTGGCCGTAGGTGATCTTGCCAGAGGGCCACACAACCACGCCGTCGCGCGTCACAAAACGCGACAAGGTCGTATCCGCCTGCGCGGCCTCAAGCGCATCTGCCATGCTGTCCACCAAGTAGACATCGCCCAGCAAGGCATCTGCCACGTGAGCGTGGGCCTCGTCAAAACTCAGCTTGTCGAGCAAGCGCTCGCCCGTTGCCGCGGCGGTATGTTTGCGCGCCTTGCCCTGCACCGGCACAACAGAAAGCTCGCCGCCGTTAACATCGTTGGCGATGATGCGCTCTATGAGCCCTTGGGCAGCAGGCGCATCTTGAGTAGCCAGGCCAAAGAGGTCTTCTCCCAAAAGGAGCTCGACCAAAGCCTCCAAATCAGACGGCGCGCTCAAAAGCTCTGACAGCGGCGCGACGATGCCGTCGATATCCTCTTTGCTTTGCGTGACCCAGTTTAGAAGCGGGCTTGCCGCATCAAAGGCGCGGTCAACCTCCACCAGGCCCTTGAGCTCGGCAGCCAGGCCGGAGAGCTCCTCGCGCTTGGCAGCCGCCTGCTTTTGGGCGTCGTCTAGCAAGCGCACGCGCTTGTCGATGTCACTTTTTGCCAGCGCAGAATCCTGCTGCAGCTTGGCAAGCTGCTCGTCGAGCTCTTCTATGCGCCCGCGACGTGCGGCAAGCGTGGTCTTGGTTGCAGCAAGCGAATCCTCTATCTGCGTGGCGCGACGCGCCAAGAGGTCTTCTTCGACGTCGGCAGTAGACAGGGACTCTGTTGCCTTGAGGATGGCAAGCGTTGCCTCGTCGAGCTGCTTGGAGTTATGGCGAACAGACCCGTTGAGCTTGCCGATCTGCACGTCAAGATCTTTGCGTTCTTTGCGCGTGAGCTCCATGGCCTCGCGCACCTGGGCAACCTGGCCTTGGACCGTCTCCAAAGACGCGGCTGCCTCCACCTGCTCTACACTGGACTTATCCAGCTGCTCGCGGTTTTCTGCCAAGCGCTTCTCGTTTTGATGGATGCTTTGGCGCAGCTCTGACAAGCGGGTCACCATGTTATGGCCCTTTTCCTCCAGCAAGAGCATGCCGGAGTCGAGCTGCGACAAAACCACTTGGCAGCGACGGCGCTGCTCGGCCAAGTCGCCTGCAAAAAGGCCCTTCTCCTCTAGCAGGCGCTGAAGCTTCTCAAGCTCGCGCTGCTTTTCTTCCAGCCTAAAGCGCACGAGCTCAACCGCCGCATCCGCCTCGCGCTCGCGCTTCTCGACAGCATTCCACTCCCCTTGCAGCTGACGCAAGTCGTCCACTGCCAGCGTGAGCTCTATCTCTTTGAGCTCTCCGGTGAGCTGCTCGTACTGCTTGGCGCGGCTTGCCTGGCGCTCGAGCGGCTTGAGCTGGCGGTCGATCTCTGCCGCGATATCACCCACGCGCGCAAGCTCGGCGTCCATGTTCTTGAGCTTGCGTCCGGCGCGCTCCTTGCGCTTCTTGTGCTTGAGGATACCGGCGGCCTCCTCGATAAGCACGCGGCGGTCTTCTGGGCGGGCCTGGAGCATGGACTGCAGCGAGCCTTGCGAGATGATCGAGTGCGTGTCGCGGCCCAAGCCGGAGTCGTTGAGGATGTCCAGCACGTCCATGAGCCGGCTGGGGCTTCCGTTGATGAGGTATTCGCTATCGCCGCTGCGATACATACGGCGCGTGATGACGACCTCGGTAAAGTCAAGCGGCAGCGTGCCGTCTGTGTTGTCTAAGACAAGGTCGACCTCGGCCAGACTAACCGCCTGTCGCGCTGAGCTGCCGGCAAAGATGACGTCTTCCATCGCCTGACCGCGCAAGTGCTTGGCGCTTTGCTCTCCCAGCACCCACAAGACCGCGTCGCTCACATTGGACTTGCCACTGCCGTTGGGACCCACGACGACGGTCATGCCCGGCTCAAGCTTGAGCACGGCACGGTCGGCAAAGGATTTGAAGCCCTTGAGAACTAGTGACTTGAGATACACGCGGATCCTTTTTACTCGCAATCAGGCGTAACTGGTCGATTTTAGCACGCAGCGCATGCACCCCCGCTTACAGCGCGGCATCGGCGGTGACAGGGGCGCAGCAAACGCTGCATGCAAACGAGAAAGCGCTACTTGACCGCGCCCAGCGCCTTGAGCGCCTCTGCGGCAGCTGCGGCCTCGGCGGCCTTCTTGCTGTGGCCTTCTCCTGTACCCAAAACGTCGTCGTCGCAGTACACCTGCGCCTGGAAGACGCGGTCATGCGGCGGGCCATCGATGCCGGTGATCTTGTAGTAGGGCTTCTTGCGACGCGCCTGCAGATACTCCTGAAGCGAGCTTTTGGGGCTTTCGGGCTCGGTGGCGATATCGCGGCTGATATGCGGCCCCAACGTGCGCAGGACCCAATCGCGAGCAGCCTCTATGCCGCCGTCCAGATACAGGGCCGCGACAATCGCCTCGTAGACGTTCTCAAGCGCGCTATGCAGCCCGCGCCCCTTGGTGCCGGCCTCGCTGTCGCCAAAGATGATGCACTCGCCCAAGCCCTCGTCTCCGCAGACTTTAGACAAGCTCGCACCAGAGACCAAACTCACCTTGATGCGCGTGAGCCCGCCTTCTTCAAGATCCGGAAAACGCCCAAAGGTCTCCTCGGCGATGATAAATCCCAAGATGCTGTCACCCAGAAACTCGAGGCGCTCGTAGTTGTTGGAGACCTTGGTATGCTTGCCATAACTGGGATGCGTGAGGGCAACCTGCAGCAAACCGCGGTTGGCAAAGGGGCGGCCGATGATCTGCTCGGCGCGCTCGAGGTTTGCGATATGGCTTTCTTCGATCGGGGGGATATCCAGCTTCTCTACAAGCTTGCTTGGTCTGCGCGCCATTACTCGCCCTCCCCGATCGCCGCCGCCAGCTTGGCAGGCATGTCCTGCCTGATGGCCTGGGCCGTGGCAAGGACGCCACTGCAAATGGCCTTGGCGTTAGAGCTACCATGCCCGATGAGGCACACGCCCTTGACGCCCAAAAGCTGCGCTCCGCCGTATTGATCGGCGTCGACCTTCTTCATCAGGTCTTTGAGCGCGTCTTTGATAAGCAGGGCGCCCAGCTTGCTTTTGGTAGAGGACATGAGCGCCTCTTTGAGAGAACCCAAAAGCGCCTTGCCAACGCCTTCGAAGGTCTTGAGCGCCACGTTGCCGGTAAAGCCATCGGTCACGATGACGTCAAAGCCGCCCAAGGCGATATTTTTGCCCTCTGCGTTGCCGATGAACCCAGGGCACTGCTCTTTGAGGAGCTGATGCACCTCTTGGGCAAACTCGGAGCCCTTGGTCTCCTCCTCGCCGATGTTGAGCAAGCCAACCGTAGGATTGGCCACACCCAGCGTCTCCTTGGAGTAAACGCGGCACATCTTGGCAAACTGCAGCAGGTACTCGGGACGACAGTCTGCGTTAGCGCCCATATCGCCCAAAACGCACTTGACCACGGGGCTTGGGACAACGCTTGCAATGCAGGGGCGCTTCACACCCTTGATGCGGCCCATGACCAGCGTTGCCGCCGCCATGCACGCACCGGTGCTTCCCGCGCTAAAGAAACCGGCAGCCTCTCCCTCTTTGACCAGACGGCAGCCTACGACGATGCTCGAATCCTTCTTTTTGCGCACTGCCATAGCCGGGTGCTCGCCCATATCTATGGACTCTGTGGTGGCATGAGCCTCGCAACGCTCGTGCGCAGCGGCAAACGGCTCGACGACCTCTGCCGGGCCGGTGAGGATGACGTGGATGTCTTGCGCCTGCGCAAGCGCCATCTCTACGCCCTCTAGCACGACGCCTGGGGCATCGTCTCCACCCAATGCGTCAACGACAAGCTTGACCATCTCCACTGACGGTCTCCTCTCTGTTGATCGCACACGCTTGCGTATGCCCGCTGGGCCTGCCCAAGCTTATGCGATGGTGCCTATACGTCCAAACAGAATAACCGCTAAGACAGCCTGCCGCTACAGCGCGCAACAGCTCTGTGCAAAACAAGCGCCGCATATGCAAAAAGCCAGCCCGATAAGGCTGGCTTCATTTGCAAAATGCGATGGGTTTTGAGGTTTACTCGACCTCGAGGACCTCGCGGTCCTTGTAGTAACCGCAGCTGGGGCAAACGCGATGGGGAAGCTTGACCTCGCCGCACTGAGGGCAGACGGAGCGAGCGGGAGTCGCGCAGCGGTCGTTAGCGGAGCGGCGAGCATGAGTGACTGCTCGGCCGGTTTTTCTTTTGGGTACAGCCATGATCCAATACCTTTCCTACACGGCCCTCCGTGTGAGGAAGCCGTAAATACTAAATACGCGAATTGGTATTCTAACACCCTAAAACGCTTCTGTGAAGAGGTTTCTTTTCCTCAAGCTTGCAGCATGTGGTTTGTCATGCAGCACACGATGCAGGCAACACCACTCCAACCCAGCCAAAGCAACCGCCCCTAAAGCGCGTGCTTTTCGAGCAAAAAACGCTGTCAAAAGCTACCTATTGGCAACAGGCAACCTCGCCCGGGCTTTTATCGCTTGGCCGCGATTGCATCGATGGCCGAATAGACATGGCATCCGTTACGGCCATGTTCTTTGACGTAGTACAAAGCAAGATCGGCGTCTTTAAACAGGCTTTCTCCCGGGTTCTCGCGATCCATAAACGCGGCTCCCGCGCTCAAAGAAACCGCCGGGGCATCCCCCTCGCGCGTAGCCAGCTGGCTGTTGATTGTGCCTATCTTCTTGCCGATCGTATAGGCATGCTTGCTTGTCACATCCATCATGACGACGGCAAACTCGTCTCCGCCGATTCGATAGACGCGGTCGATCGAGCGAAAACCCTCGACCAAAAACTTTGACACCCGTTTCAAAACACTGTCGCCTGCCGCATGCCCGTAAGTGTCGTTGACGTTCTTGAAGTTATCCACGTCCACCAAGACCAGCGCAAAGTCTCGCTTGTCCTTTTCCATCAGATTCACGATCTGATCAAAGGCTCCGCGGTTGAGCACGCCGGTCATCGAGTCATACTCAGCCTGGCGCCTCATGAGTTTCTCTTCTGTGATATCGCGGGCAACGTAGAGGGCCTCTACCGCTTTGCCGTTGGCGTCTCTGCGCTTGACGATGAAACGAGCCTGCATCCACTGCCCCGTAGGCGCCTTGTAATCGGTCGCTACGGTGTTTACTTTTTCAAATCTATGCGCAAGCGTATCCACGTCCAAGAACTCGCGCATGGGCTGCCTGAACTCCGGCTCCATAAAGGACTCTATGATCACGTCCTTTACATCGTCGAAATTGCCCTTGCGCGAGGCGACTTGTGTCATAAGCGGCACGCTTGTCAGCACCTCGTACTCGTGGGTAACGATATCTGCCCTAAAGATCGTGGAGTAGATAGCAGACAGGGAATTAACGACCTCTGCATGCTCCCTCTCCTCTTTAAGGCGCGCTTCCTCAAGCGAACGCTCTCTCTTTTTGATTCTCTCTTGCTCTTCGATAATCGAATCTACAATCTGGAATCCAACTACAACGATATCCGTATCGCCGACTCTTCTAAAGTCGTACTGGTAGTAATGTTGCACGCCGTCTTCTATGTTGCGGTATACGCCCACGTACTTATCCTGCGTTGAGAACACCTGCCTGATATTCTCTACATTGAGCGTCGCTTTTATCCGTTCTTTGTCATCTGGATGAACAGTCTCGCGCACCCATCGATCGACAACGGCGTCAAACTCAAAAGTATGGCCGGCAGCGTCTCTGACCGCTTTGACGTTGTAGCTATCGGCAAGTCGTATGGCTCGCGCCGTCCCCTCTTTTAAATTGGCGACAAACACGTTTCTAAAGCCCTGGGACAAGGCGTTGATGATCGCAAGCTGCTCTTCGACTTCTTTTTGATGGACAGCTTCTTTTTCTCTTCTGGCTTTTTCGGCTTGCTGATGCTCGTTGATGATGTCATCGATGTTTTGAAAGCCCGCCACAGCCTTTGTGCCGGCCTCGTCTGCCTTTCCAAAGCTATATTGGTAATGATAGATCTCTCCGTTTACAAGGCTGCGGTAGTTTCCGACGAGCTCATCTTGGGTCTCGAAAACCTTCTTTATGTTTTCTGCCGTAATTGCCTTGCTGACTTTTTCTCTGTCTTGCGGACATACAACGGTGTTGACCCACTGCTCGATCACAGCCTCAAACGGGAACTCTCGATGGTCTTTTTTACCTGGAACATCCACGTATTCTGCATCCAGCTTGAGGATCTTTGCCGTCTTCTTTTCCAGGTCCACCCAATAGACGTTTTTAAAATGACGAGCAAGCGTGTTGAAAACCATCAGCTGCTCTTCGAGCGATTCGTCCTGGTTTTTACGCTTGGTATTCTCGTTTGACACATCTGCCATCATGCCTTCGCCTTGCTTTTCGAACTCGAACTCTCTCTTTGCAAAACACGTATTCAAAGGCATAACAATATACACCTTGCGCAGTTCTTTAGATAACGCAAAGAAGAAAGATTCATTGATCGCGCATCTTTGACATCAAGGCCGCAGTTTCTACGCACGGCAAGCTCGCGTTGCCAAGCTCCAAAGCGCTCATCCCCGCCTTGCTGCTTGCTAGAGCGCGTCAGCCGCGCCCTTGCGGTTTGACGCGCTCAAGACTCAAGCAGCTGGCTCAGTCGCGCTTTATCGCAAACACCTCGTCTAAGACCTTAGAGATCACCTCTATGCCAATGGGCTTCACGATATGTCCGTTCATGCCCGATTCATAGGATTTTCTCTTGTCCTCTTCAAAGGCATTGGCCGTCATGGCGATGATGGGGATGTTTGCCTTCTTGTTATCGGGCAACGTCCTGATCTCTCTGGTGGCAGTGTACCCGTCCATCTTTGGCATCTGGACATCCATGAAAATCAAATCGTATTGATCTGAGGGGGCTTTGTCGATGGCAGCAACCGCGACATCGCCGTCTTCTGCAACATCCACCGTCACGCCTGTTTCCTCCAAGATCGCAGTGGCAATCTCGCGGTTTAGCTCGTTATCCTCTACTAAAAGAACCCTCTTGCCGCTGTAATCGCGAGTCATCACCTTTTCTTGCTTGGCATTTTGGGCGTCTTCTTTGCCCGACGGCTGCGTCAGCACGGCTCTTAACTCCGACATAAAGATCGGCTTTGACACAAAGGCCGTAACCCCCGCCTGCCTTGCTTCGTATTCAAAATCCGTCCAATCGTATGCTGTGAGCACGATGATCGGGACCTCTGAGCTTATGACATTCCTGATCCGACGGACAGTCTCTATACCGTTCATATCCGGCATCAGATAGTCGATGATATAGGCCTTGTACTCATCTGCCATCTCTGCTGCATCCTGCGCACGGACAACAGCCTCCTTGCCAGACGTGGTCCAGTCCGGGCGCATCTGTATGCCTCTGAGCATCTTGCTGATGCTTCTGCAGGTGTCCATGTTGTCATCCACGATCAACGCCCTTGCACCCAAAAGCTCGGGGATAGGCTCCGACTTAACAAACCCGTCCCTGACCTGCAAGTTCAAGGTGACCGTGAACAAAGAGCCCTTTCCCACCTGGCTTTCGACCTTTATATCGCCGTTCATCATATCCACGATGTTCTTGGTGATCGCCATGCCAAGACCGGTGCCCTGGATGCCGCTGACAGTTGCGCTGTATTCTCTGGTGAAGGTCTCGAATATATGCTCGAGATACTCCTTGGACATTCCGATGCCGTTGTCTTTTACAGAGAACTCGTACGTTGTATGGTCCTTTATGCTGCAAGGTTTCTCGACAAGCCGGATGATGATGTCACCACCAGGCTGCGTGAACTTGATTGCGTTTCCAACGATATTGAGCAGAACCTGGTTTAGCCTGAGCTTGTCTGCGATCACGTCCTCGTGCACTATGTCCTGCGTATCGATAAAGAGATTCTGGTTTTTTGCCTTGACAAGGCTTTGTATCATCGTGCGGAGGTCGTGCAGCAAGTCCGGGATGTGAACATCGGTCTCTTGGAGCTTCACCGTGCCGCTCTCTATGCGGCTCATATCGAGGATGTCGTTTATCAAGCTCAAAAGGTGGGTGCTGGAGGTAGAGATCTTGGCCAGATAATCCTGCACCTGCGCTTGGTCGTCGCTGTGCGCCTGCGCCAACGCCGTAAACCCGACGATAGCGTTCATCGGCGTGCGGATGTCATGGGACATGCTGTTTAGAAACGTCGTCTTGGCCTTGTTTGCCTGTTGCGCCGCCGCCAAGGCATGAGACAGCGCCTCTTGTTGCTCGAGGTCACGCAGCTTTTCTTTGGTGATGTCATTGGCAACGTAGAGGACGTCTTTTGCCGTGCCGTCACCGTTTCTTTTCTTTACGACAAAGCGCGACTGCATCCACTGGCCGGTAGGCGCTTTGTATTCCGTTGCTATGGAATTAACGTTTTCAAGGCGCTGCGCAAGCGTGTCTAAATCCAAGAAATCGCGCATCAGGTCCCGGTATTCCGGCTCGATGAAAAGCTCCAGGATCTTGTCTTTCACATCATCAAAGTTGCCTTCGGCCTCTATCGCCTCTTTCATAAGGGGCACGCTGGTCAATATGCCGTAATGATGGGTGTCGACGTCAGCGCTAAAGATGGTGGAGTATATCGTCGAAAGAGAGTTCACAACCTCTGCGTGCTCCCTTTCCTGGCGCAGACGTGCGTCTTCCAGCTCCCTTTCTCGCTTTGCCTGCTGCTCATGCTCTTCGACTATCGCATCGATGACTTGGAAGCCGGCTACGACGTTTCCGTTGTCGTCTGCCTTCCTAAAATCAAACTGGTAGTGATGCAGCTTTCCACCTTCGGTGCTGCGATAGGTGCCGCTATACTCGTTTTGCCTAGAGAACACCTCGCGGAGGTTTTCCAAGCTGAGCGCCTGGGTCATCTTCTCCTTGTCATCTGGATGCACGTTTTCTTGTATCCACTGCTTTATCACGGGGTCGTAGGGAAACTCGCTTTGCATGACGTCGGTAACGGCCCTGACATCGTAGTCTTCTGCAAGGCGCACCACCTTTGCCGTCTGGCTGTTGAGGTTTGCTACGAACACGTTTTTGAAGCTCGAAGCCAACGTGTCGATGATCGCGATCTGCTCTGCCAGCGCTTTGTCCTTCTTCTTTTGCTCGCGTACTACATCATCGACGTCATAGTGGTACCCCCGGAGCACAAACCCGCCTTCTACCGGTTTGGCCGTGCCGCCGCAGCGCACATACCTCTCTCCTAAAACGGGATGCTTCCACAGATAGGTGTTCTCATCCCTTCCCTCGCTCTTCATTTTCTCAACGCTGCGCAAAACCGATTCCACCGAATCTGGAGAGATGTTTGCAAACCATGCGTCGTAGATTTGCTCGGGTGTCAGATTTTTGCCTGCGACCCCTAGAAGCCCCAACATGAGATCATCGGCTTCCATTCTTGGGGGCTGCCCGTCAAGCAGGTAGATGTTCCAGGTGCCCATCTTTGACGCCGCGATGATCTCGTGCATCGCATCGAGCTTCTCGTAGCTTTTGGCAACCTCGTCTAAAACCTCCACTGCAAGGATCACGTGGCTCAGCTTGTCCTTTGCATCGCAAGACTCCCTTATAAGATGCAGCCTGCACAAGCCTGCAACCCTGCCCTTGAAATGGACGCATATGTGCTTTTTTCCCTGCATTCTTTTCTCGATGGTGCTCAAGTCGAGAAACTCCAATGCAGATTCCAGACTCTCATCGTCGGCCAGTGCCGTCATAATCGCCTGCAGATTGACGTCGTAGCGGCTGCTGTTGGGTATCGTGTACTTTAAAACCGCCTCGGTCGTTTTGATCGACGCGTACGTGTTCTCCTTGATGTTGATGCGAAACATCGCCAAATACAGGTCGGACAAAGCCTCGTATGCGCTGTCCATTCCCTCTCTTCTGGTCTTGCTCTGTATGGTGATGGCGTCTTCTGTGCTTCTAAAGCCCGCAATGAGCCTTAAGGGCTCTGCGTCCTTTGAGATGCGGATATACAGCCCGCTGTAGTGTTCAAGCCCACCATCGACCGGAACCCGGTAGTTGAGTTCAAGCCTCTCTCTTCCATCGGCAAAGATCTTGGTCAAAGCCTCCGGCTCAAAGATCTGCAAGAACCCTTCTTTATCCTCATCGCATACGCGGTCGTTTGCATATCTTGAAAGCATTTCCAGATAAGGGAAGTTCTTTGGCGTTTTATGGATACCGGCAACGACATACCCGTCAAGCTTTAGGATCGACCCCAGGTTTGCCTCGGGTTCGACTATATAAACATTTAGATAATCCGCCGTGAGGGCGGCGATCATGCTCTCGTCCAGCAAGCCCGAGAGTTCTGCAGTTGCCTTAGATTCCAAGCTCGGGTAAGAATTTGAGATATGTTGGGCAAGTTTCTTGGAATCTGCTCCCGCCGTCGTTGGCTCCTGTGCCATAACGCATGCCTCCCAGCAAAGCATCCGATCATTCTCATCCAGTGAGCTGATTTTATACGGTAAATGCAATAACAGCCGCTCAGGGTGCGCGGATGTTTTCTCCTGCCGCCCAACGGCACTTCTAGGGCTTTTTCAAGTTCGATTATTGCCACCGCAGACGACGCAAAGCCTCTTTTGGCAAAACCCTCTGCGGATCCAAAAGCATCTACGGCTTCATCAAAATTCGTTTTTATCTTAATTTCTTTGCCGCATTTTGAGTTTTATAAGATACAACTTATAAATTTACTATTTAGCCATTAAAATTCACCTATAAATGTACTGCGCTCTATTCAATCGCGAGGGGGCCAAAAATTATGATCAAACGCGAGCTGTACATGAGCCGTATCCGTCCTTTTATCGGAACAGAACTGATTAAAGTCATGACTGGTATCCGCCGTTGCGGGAAGTCGGTCATGTTAGAGCTGATCAAACAAGAACTCGCAGAATCCGGTGTCAGCCCGGCACAGTTTATCTCCATCAATTTTGAAGATATGAGCTATTCCCACCTCCAAACCGCACAGACCCTGCATGACGAGATCACCGCAAGAGCCGCACAAACAGAGGGCAAGGTCTACTTGTTCTTTGATGAAGTGCAAGAGGTCAAGGACTGGGAGAAGTGCATCAACTCTCTCCGCGTTTCGCTAGATTGTGACATCTACATCACCGGCTCCAATGCACAGCTGTTGTCCGGAGAGCTTGCGACTTACTTAGGCGGCCGATATGTGGAGTTCGTGATTTATCCGTTCTCGTTTGAGGAGTTCATGGAGCTGTACCACTCGGTTGCGCCTGATACGCCCATCCAGCAGTGTTTCAAAAAATACCTGCTTGCCGGAGGTATGCCCTACCTCGCCAATCTCCACTACGCAGATGCGCCATCCAAACAGTATCTTCAAGATCTGTTCAGCTCTGTCCAGCTCAAAGACATCGTAAAACGAAATAAAATCCGAGACGTCGATCTGCTTGAACGAATCATTGCTTACGTGATTGCAAATGTTGGTACGACCTTCTCGGCTACCTCTCTTGCAAAGTTCCTGAAAAGCGAGCAACGCACCGTTGCTCCAGAAACAATTCTGAACTACATCAAATACTGCCGCGAAGCATACCTGTTCTATCAAGTGAAGCGGGAAGATTTACAGGGCAAACAAATCCTTGCATCCAATGAAAAATACTACATTGCCGATCATGGCGTGCGCGAGGCCGTTTTCGGTGGCAATATGCGAGATATCAATCTCATTTTGGAAAATATCGTCTATCTGGAACTGCTGCGCAGGGGCTATGAAGTAACTGTGGGCAGAACAGGCGATAAAGAAATCGATTTTGTATGCACCAAGCGCAGCGAGAAACTGTACGTTCAGGTCGCCTATCTGCTGGCGTCAGAAGAGACCGTTAAGCGCGAGTTTGGCGCATATGACAGCATCCGCGACAACTTCCCCAAATACGTCGTTTCTCTCGACGAGTTTGACATGAGCCGTAACGGGATCAAGCATCGAAATATCCGCGATTTCCTCTTGGCCAAGGAATGGAGCTGAGTGCAGGCATTGCCGTGTTCCCCAACGAGAACTCCGCATGCGCCTATTTCGAGTCGATTGCACCCTTAGACAGCAATGCCACGGTCTCGGCATGCTTGGTATGCGGGAACATGTCCACAGGAACCACACGCTCAAGCTTGTAGTTGCCTTGCAGCAGCTCTATGTCGCGCGCTTGCGTTTGGGGATTGCAGCTGATGTAGACCACGCGCTTGGGAGCCGCGGCGATCAAGCCCTCGATGAACTCCTTTGATGCACCAGCGCGAGGCGGGTCCATGAAGACCACGTCAAAATGCTTGCCGCAGCTTTGCAGGTACTCCCCCGCGTCTGCAGCCACAAAGCTCGCGCCCTTGATGTGGTTGAGACGCGCGTTTTCTGCAGCGATCTCTACCGCCGCGGGCGTGGTCTCCACGCCGGTGAGCTCTATGTGCTTTACCTGCGGCTGCGCTCCCTTTTTGCCTTTGGCTGCCGCCTTGGCCGCCTTCTTCTTGTGGACAGGCGCCGTACCCTCGCGCTGCTGCTTGGCGCATTGGCTCGCTGCAACGATGCCTATGGTCCCGATACCGCAATAAGCATCGAGCACGGTCTCTCCGCCGTGCAAGCCAGCCAGCTTGACAGCGGTGTTGTAGAGGACCTCGGTCTGCTTGGGATTGGTCTGGTAAAACGCAGAGCTGGGGATCTTGAAGGTCTGACCGCAAAGCTTGTCCTCTATCCAACCCTGCCCATATGCGGCGCTGTCGCGGTTGCCCAAAACGGCATTGGTATTGCGGGTGTTGACGTTGAACACGACCGTAGAGATCTCTGGATGCTCGTCACGCAGAGCGCGCACAAACTCCCTCTTATGCGGGAACTCCTTGCTGTTGCATACAAGCGTGACCATGACATCGTCTGTATTGGCAGCGCAGCGCACGATAGCATGGCGCAAAAGACCACTGCCGCGGTCTTCGTCATAGGCCTTGATCCTAAACTCACGCGCCAAGCGGGCGATGGAGTCAAAGATGGGGCGCGCCTGCGGGTCTTCAACCAAGCAGCTCTCGCACGCTACGAGCTTGTGCGTGCCCAGCTTGTACATGCCATGGATAAGCTTGCCGCGCGGCGCCGGCTGAAACGGCGTCATGCTTTTGGCGCGGTAGGCCAAAGGCTCGTCCATTCCCAAGACGGCGTCCGGCTCTACGCCAAAGGGCTCGAAGAGCTCTTTGAGCGCCTCGTGCTTGCGCTTGAGCTGGATCTCATAGGGAACGGCCAACCACTCGCAACCGCCGCAGTCCTTTGAAACCGGGCAGGTGTAGGTCTTGTAGTAATCAGACAACGCGCAGCCCTACTCGTCGTCTTGGATGTCGTCTTGCTCGTCTTCTATAAAGACGAGGTTTCCTTCTTCGTCAAACTCCAAGGTACCGGCAGCCCCATCGGCAAAGATGGCATCGAGCGCGCGCTCAAGCTCTGCCGCCTCTTGCGGGGTGAGCTCTGGAATGTCTGCTTCTTCTTGCACCTGAGCGGCAACATCGCCAAACTCGTCATGCGCGGCTTGCCCACGAGCAACGTCTTCGTCGCTAAAGCTCAAGCCGGCAAGCGCCGCAAAGGGATTGGTCGGGTCTGGCTTGGCAGCGCAATCGCAGGTTTGCTCGTTGAGGTTGCAGCCGCAATGCGGGCACAGCCCCTTGCAATCCTCTTTGCACAGCACCACAAAGGGCGTGGCATAGGCCACGGCCGCCAAGATGTTGTAGGAGATGTCAAAGTCGCCGTTTGCGTCGACGACATCGACCTCGTCTTCTTCATAGCCTTGGGCAAGCTCGTCGGGGTTCAAGAGAAAATAGCCCTGCAAATCTGCCTCAACGCTAACGCGGGCTTCTTCAAGGCAGCGTGCGCACTGCGTGGTGCCGCTCGTGCGAACATTGCCTTGAAGCAAGATGGCCTCTCCGGTGTTGGTAAGCGTTGCCTCGTACTCGAAGCCACCCGGAGTCTCTACATGCATGCCGCCAACCTCATACGAGAGCTCATCGAGGGTGCCGCTCAGCTTGCGGATGCCACCAAAGTTGGCGAGCTCGGGATAGATGGATTGGGGAAATGCCTGCATTGGTTCTCCTTGCGGTGTCAAAAAGCTTGGCTGGCAAGCCGTTAGTCTGCCGTGTTGTTGAGGCGAGCGCGGCAGCGGGTGACGTTTTTGAGGAGGTTGTCCAGGTTGGTCTCCAGGTTGGCAAAGATCTGGTCTGCGTAGTCTTCTGCGCCAACGCGCATCTCGCGCTCGCGGACCATGGCCTCCTCGATGATCTCTGTTGCCTTGGCCTCGGCCAGACGGACGACCTCTTGCTCGCTGGCAATCTGGTCTGCCTGGCGCTCTGCATCCTCGAGAATACGGTTGGCATCGATCTCTGCAGCCTCGATCATGCCCTGGCGGTCACGCACGATGATGCGCGCCTGACGCAGCTCTTCGGGGAGGATGTCGCGGATCTCGTCGATAATCTCAAAAACAGGCCCGATCTCGACCTGGCGCTTTTGGCTGTTACCCAGGGCGGGCTTGGAGTTCTCGATGCGCTCGGTGAGCTCGTCGAGGAGCTCCTCGATGCCGGCTTCGTCCATGGGGCACCTCCTTAGTGGTGTGTTTGAATGCTACGTTTTTGCATGAGCAGATGCGCTCACAGGTGCAAATATACTAGCAGATAGCGAGTTTGCAGGAAATGGAATACTTGTAAAGACGGCGGCTGCATGCTGCACCGCTTGGCACCGCTATCGCAATCAACAGGCGGCGCTTTGGGGCTAAACGCAGCTTTAAGACCGCAGCAAGCCTTGGCAGCAACCCAAAAGCCTCTTGCCCAAGGCATCCCAAGAAAGCGCGCTCACATCTGCCTCAACCGCTGGTTGAGCAAAGGCATCTTGCATAGCCTGCGCCAAGCGCTGCGCAAAAGCAGGCAGGTCTTCTTCAAGCGGCTCATCAACCGAGACCATGCGCGGCGGGGCAACGTAGCTAACAGGAGCGTCTGGGATGTTGGCCTCTATCCACGGACGCAAACCCGGCAGATCGGTGACCACGACCTTGCAGCCGCAGGCCAAAGCCTCTATGACCACAAGGGGCAACCCCTCGTAAAAAGATGGCAAGACAAAAAGCTCTGCCGCGCGATACTCCCCGGCAAGCACCTGTGGCGCTAGGCGCCCCGCGTAACTTACCAGCTGGCTATTGCGTTGCATACGTTGCTCGAGCACGCCGCCTTGGTAATCCGGCCCAAGACCGCCGCACAAGCGCACCTGCACGCTCTTAGCGGGAAGCTCGAGCACATCGAGCGCATCAAGCAAGCTGCCTACGCCCTTCTTGTAAGTAACCTTGCCGGCATAGACAACCGAGAGAGGCTGTTTGGCGGGCAGCCCATCTGTGCCTTGCTCTGCTGTCGCGCAATTAAAGATGCTCGCATCGTAACCCGTGCCTATGATGCCGATGTCTGCCGCATCGATGCCAAACATCCGCGCAATACGCTCGCGCTGCTCGGCATGCAGAGCCAAGATCAAATCCGCATCACGCACCGCAGCGATGATGCGCTCTTTCTCCAAATCATGCTGGCCAAGCTGGCGCAGGCAGGTGTTATGACAGATGGCAACCACCGGGCAGCTGCACTCCAGCACGCGCGTGACCTCGCGCACCAAAGCCGTCACCAGATACAGATGGTTGCAGACGATAACCTGCGGTTTGAAGCTGCAGATAGCTTCCTTGATGCGTGTTGTGAAAGCCGCTTCGAAGCATTCGAGCATACACGGGGTCAGATCGCGGTAACGCGTAGAGGGGTAAGGCATCTCGTCTGACATGCCGCACACGTCAAAAGGCAGCTCTGGGGTGTTAAAACGCACGGGAAAAACATCCACGCCATCGGGCAGGTTAATGTCATCCGCAACGTCCACACCGCAAAGCACCGCCTGCTTGCAGCCAAGACGTGCAAGGGAGGCGACCGTTTGAGCCAAGTAGACGCCGCTACCCGTGCTATCGGGCTTTTGCGCTGTCACATGCAAGATCCTCACCGGCTATCCTCCTTGCTGCCGTTTACCTCCAGGGAGCTGCGTTGTTTGGCGAGCACACCCACGGTACAGCACTTTACGCGGGCAAAGCTCGTGTAGGATAACCGCATGTTGACATCCAAGCCAACGGGCAGGCAGCAAACATTTGGAAAGGAACAGGCGATGAGCAGCAGAAACGAGCTTTTGAGGGCGCTTCCCCAAGTAGAAGAGGTCCTCGGGCACCCGGCACTGCAGCAAGCCGTACGCAAGCTCGACCGCAGCATCGTTGCCGATGCCGTCCGCCAAGCCGTCGACGACGTGCGCCAAGGGATACTCGCCGGGTGCATCGACAGCGTCGAGGCTGATGCGATCGCCGCAGCCGCACAGCTCAAAACGCTGAGCCTGCGTCAACGTTCTTTACGCCGAGTAATCAACGCGTCTGGCGTCATCGTCCACACCAACCTGGGCAGAAGCCCGCTGGCAAAAGACGCCGTAGACGCCGTCAACGATGTGATAAGCGGTTACTCGACGTTAGAGTACAGCACGCAGACCATGGCACGCGGCAGCCGTCACAGCCATTGCGAGCAACTCATCTGCGCTTTGACCGGGGCGGAGTCTGCCATAGCCGTCAACAACAACGCCGCCGCCGTCATGATGGTGCTCTCGGAGTTTGCCGCAGGTCACGAGGCCGTTGTATCGCGCGGCGAGGAAGTCGAGATAGGCGGCTCGTTTCGCATCCCAGACATCATGGCCCAAAGCCATGCAACCATGGTGGAGGTAGGTGCCACCAACAAGACGCACCCCTACGACTATGAGCGCGCCATAAGCAGCAGCACCGCCATGCTCCTCAAGGTGCACCGCTCGAACTTTCGCGTTATCGGCTTTACAGATGAGGTAACGGTAAGCGAGCTGCGCCAGATTGCAGACAAGGCAAATGTGGCGCGCGTTGGCTGCGATGAGCCGGATATCCTGGTCTACGAAGACCAGGGCTCAGGCGCGTTTGTTCGTCTGGATTGCTTTGGAGACTACGCCGAGCCAACCGTTGCGCAAAGCATTGCGCAGGGCGCAGACCTCGTGAGTTTTAGCGGCGACAAGCTCTTGGGCGGGCCGCAGGCAGGTATCATCGCTGGCCGCAAAGAGCTCATCGACCGCCTCAAGAAAAACCCGCTGGCCCGTGCGCTACGCCTAGACAAGATGACGCTTGCCGCGCTTGAGGCGACCTTGCGCCTCTACCTGGACCCGCAGCGCGCCCAAAAAGAGATCCCCACGCTGCGCATGCTCTCTGCCAGCGCAGAAAGCGTTTTGCCAGCAGCAGAGAGCCTGGCAGAAAAGCTCAGGGCAACATTACCTTGCGATGCTGCAGACATCACCGTCGAGCAAAGCATCTGCCGCGCGGGCGGCGGGGCGCTGCCCATGTGCGACATAGACAGCTGGGCTGTCTCTATCGACTTCAAACAGGGCAGCGTCGCAGACTGCCAGCGCCACATGATCAGCAATCGCGCGCTTCCCGTGATAGGTCGCGTAAGCCACGACAAGCTCTTCTTAGAGGTACGCACCCTGCTTAACGAGCAAGAGGCCGATGAATGCGTCACCGCTCTTGGGGAGTACTTTAAGGAGCTGTAAGGCAGTAAAAGCGCTGCAGGCAGCACCGATCTGGAAGCCTGCGGCGCTTTGCAAGGCAGCCTACGGCCGCGCCATGACCATTTGCAGGCTCTTTCCAAAGATCTGCCCCGCCCCGTTTGCGCAGCCAAACTTGGCAGCTTCCGGATCGGTCACAACGCTGCCAGCCATGCATTCCACACCGCGTTTGCAAAGCGCAGGTGCCATAACCACGCTTGGGCCCACCATGACTGTATGGGCGCTGCGAGACAGTTCGAGCAGGCGCGTAACCGTCTTGTTCATAATCGTGACGCCGGTGATAAAAGCATAATCGGCCGCGGGCATAACGTACTCGCAGGCGGGGTCGGGCGTATCCCATTCGTCTTTGACCACGCGCTCCAAGATGGTGAGGTTGGCGTACTCGCTGATATCTGCCGCATGGGGAAAATGTCCCACAACCACGACGTTTGCATCGCCTTGAGCGGCAATCTGCGGCTTGTAAAGTTGGAAGGCGTCGAGCTTCTTGCCCAAACGGGGACTTGACTCGTCTGCATCCAGATTGTCCTCGAAATCGGTCTTGATACCGTAGAGCTCGAGGCGCTCTGGATTGGAATACCAAGCATTGAGCGCCGCCACGCCTAGGGTTGCCTCCTCAAAGCACCAGGATTTTGAAAGCGCGGCAACCTCTTTGAGGCTTTTGCCTCGCAGGTCGTCTTTTTGTTTGCGCATAGCACCCTGACGCGTGGTAAAGGCCACGCCCATGCCGCACTCTGCCTCCAGACACGACCAATGGATACCCAACGCGTAGTCTTTGACCTGGATGTCTTGCGGGATGCCCTCGATCATCTCGTCGTAAAGCTCCCAGGGGTTATGCGATGCCATGCTCTCCTCCTTAGCAAGGGATTATCGTCAGCAAAGAAGTATAGCAACGCACTCTGCATGCATAGATGTCTGCTGCTGCTACAACGCAATTGAGCAAAGCCTTTGAGGCACCGGTAAGTCCGCTTACACACGTCGAAGCACGCCTGCAAGCTGCCGCAAACCCGACATCCAACCAATCGACACCGCATTGCCCTTGATTGCTGCTAGGATATACGGACGCAAAACGGAGATGGTTGGGGTCTGGTGGCTCCCGCGGCCTTCAAAGCCGTTGTGAGGCGTGAAAAGCGTCTTGGGTGTGTTCGATTCGCACGCATCTCCGCCATAGCAAACACAAGCGTCGCCCCGGGACAACCTGAGGCGACGTCTTTTGGCATATAGGCAAAAAGCGTGTTCGAAATTACTTGCCGGCATACGGCCACGGATTGCCTGAGTGGGGCTCGAGTTTGCTAGCAAAAAGTACGCGAAGTAGGCACTTACTTTGCGTGTTTTTTGCACAGCGCACCGCTCTTATCTGTCGCAGCTGTAACGAAAGACAGTTTACCCAAGAGATCACAATTGTCGCGCCGTGAGGCGCGACGTGATAGGGCGTGCCGTCAGGCACGCAGGGCTTTTGGAGCGACGCGAGCACATGGCCCTTGCACGTCACAGCGACCTGCCGGAAAAGCAGTGCTCTCCCCTACTTTCACCTGCGGATCTACCTGGGTTGCGACTAGATGTCTCGACTGCGGCTCTTCCGCCCCGCAGGACTTGCAGCGCCAAGCCTAGATCGAACACTTTTTGCCTATAACCCTACAGCTGGCCGATGACCTTGCCGTAGGCGATTCTGTCGCGCACAACCGGCGCACCATCAGCTAAAACGCATCCCGGCTCGACCTCGAGCAGCGGCGTGACGACAAAGTCGCGCTCGAGAATACGTGGATGAGGCAACGTCAATGAGACGCCATCGCTCACCATGCCCTCGTAGTCGAGTATGTCCAAATCGATGGTGCGCGGGCCGTTTGCCTCATGGCGCACACGTCCCAACGAGGTCTCGATCTTGTGCAGCGCATCGAGCAGCTCCTGCGGAGCAAGCACCGTCTGCAGCACTGCCACCGCATTGGCAAAGGCCGCTTGGTCCTCTTTGTAGGCAGGCTCGCTTTCTACGTAGCTGCTCACGCTGTAGACCCACACGCCACGCGTCTTACGCAGCGCCTCAACAGCTGCATCCAAATAGGCCTTGCGATCCCCCATGTTGGACCCCAGCGCCACAAGAACGCGTTTTGAGTTGACGAGCATGTGCTTGGTTGCTGCCACATCATGCACGCGAGCAACCAGCGCGCCATGATGCATCGCCGCCGCCGCACATAAAGCACTTGCCTCATCACGCTGTGCGGGAACGTCGATTCCTGCCGCAGCGCCTATATAGCTCTTGCGGCTCACAGCCACCATAAGTGGGTAGCCGCAAGAGGCAAGCTGTTTTGTTGCGCTGATGAGCGCTTGGTTGTGCTCAAAGGTCTTGCCAAAGCCGGGGCCCGGGTCAATGCAGATGCGCTGGGGCTCGATTCCCAGATCTTCAAGCAAACGAGCTTGAGCCAGCAGATAATCACGCACCTCGACCACTACGTCCTTGTAGTGCGGGGCATCTTGCATGGTACCCGGCTCGCCCAGCATATGCATGACCACCAAGCCGCAGTCGCTTGCCGCAGCGACCTCGCGCATCTTAGGGTCTCTAAACCCCGAGACATCGTTGATGATATGCACGCCCGCCTCAACGCAAGCCTGGGCGACCTCCCAATGGCGCGTGTCGACGCTCACGCACATACCGCATCGCACCAGTTCTTGCGCCACCGGCAGCACGCGATCAAGCTCTTCTTGAACAGAGGGCGCCGCAGAACCCGGACGCGTAGACTCTCCGCCGACGTCGATGATGTCTGCCCCCTGCTTGAGCATCTCCTGCGCAAAAGCAACTGCATCGTCGTAAGCATTGTGGGTTCCGCCATCGCTAAAGGAATCCGGCGTTACATTGAGCACGCCCATGACTAGCGGCTTGCCGTCAAATACCCTGTCTTTTGCCTTCCAGATCACCTAAAACGCACCTTCTTTTTGCAAGTTCCCGTTACTACAGCAAAGGCCGGATAAATCCGGCCCCTGCCTTGTCAAAGCTATCTCAAAGCGGTTATCTGCTACGCCCGCCCATGATGAGGCGCAGTGCCTCTGCGCGCGTGCGCTCGTCTTTTGCAAAGGTGCCGCGCACGGCAGAGGTCGTGGTCTTGGAACCGGGCTTTTTCACACCGCGCATAGTCATGCACATGTGCTCGCACTCTATGACCACCATGACACCGTTGGGGTTCATCTGCTCGACCAAGGTATCTGCCACCTGGCTGGTAAGGCGCTCTTGCACCTGCGGGCGGCGCGCATAGAGGTCGACCAAGCGCGCGAGCTTGGAGATGCCGCACACTCGTCCGCTCTTGTTGGGGATGTAGGCGACATGCGCCACACCGTAGAAGGGCACCAGATGGTGCTCACAAATACTGTAGACGGGGATATCGTGCACAACGACCATCTCCTGATGGCCCTCGTCAAAGGTGTGGGCAAAGAGCTCGGCCGGGTCCTCGTTCATGCCCGCCAAGATCTCCTCGTACATGCGTGCAACACGAGCCGGCGTCTCAAGCAAGCCGTCGCGGTTGGGGTCTTCTCCCACGCCCTCGAGGATGAGACGAACGCCTTCCTCGATCTTTGCGTGATCCATCTGTATGTCTCCTTACCTTGCCAAAACGTATCGCGTAATCATAGCGCAGCAGGTAACGCCAAGGCCCAACTGCGCAATGTTATTAGGCAAAAAGCAAAGGCAGGCGCCATAAAGACACCTGCCTTGATTGCCTTTGAGCCAGCCGCTCTCAAAGAGAGGCGCAACCTGCAGCCTTCAAGAGCAACGGCTTGCTAGTAGCCTTCCGGCGGCTTGGGCGCATCCGGGCTTGCAGAGTTCGCGGCATCTGCCTTGGGGGCTTTAGAATCTGCCTCGTCGGCAGCAGCGGCATCCTGAGCAGCGCCGTCATTTGCCGAAGCCTGCAGCTTTTGGGGCTTAGCCTCTTGCGCGGTCTCATCAAAGCCAAAAAGATCGCTGTTTTTTGTGATCTTGCCCGCTGCCTCATCTGCCAGATACTCGTCCCACTTGCCGTTGAGCAACGCCTCAACAGCCGGACCCTCGACAGTCTCGCGCTCAAGAAGCACGCTGGCCATGAGCTCGAGCTGGTCGCGGTTTTGCGTGAGGATGCGGTACGCGGTGTCGTGCGCGTCGTTCATGAGGCGCGTGACCTCGGCGTCGATGAGATCTGCCGTAGCATCCGAGTAATCCGGCGTAGAGGTGTAGTCGCGACCCAGGAAGGGGTTGTGCTCTTGCTGGCCATAGACGCGATGACCCAGCTTGTCGCTCATGCCGTAGACGGTGACCATGTTGCGCGCCATCTTGGTCGCGCGCTCGAGGTCGTTGCTGGCGCCAGTGGTGATGTCGCCGATGACGATCTCTTCGGCAACGCGACCGCCCAAGAGCATCGCCATGTCGTCGATCATCTCGTTGCGGGATTTGAGTCCCTTGTCTTCTTCGGGGATGGACAAGGTATAGCCCAGTGCCTGACCGCGGCCGATGACCGTGATCTTGTGGATGGGGTCTGCGTTGTCGAGCAAGTGGCCCACCAAGGCATGGCCGCACTCGTGGTAGGCGATGCAGCGCTGCTCTTTCTCGTTGGGGACATGCCCCTTGCGCTGCAAGCCGGCCACCTGGCGCTCAAAGGACTCGTTGAGCTCATCGGAGGTGATGCAGGGCTTGTTGCGGCGCGCCGCCAAAAGCGCGGACTCGTTCATGAGGTTAGCGAGGTCTGCACCGGTAAAGCCGCTCGTAAGCTGTGCCACGCGGCTCAAGTCGATGCCGGCAGCCAGCGGCTTGCCCTTGGAGTGGACCTTGAGGATCTGCTCGCGGCCCTTGGAATCGGGCGGCTGCACGGTGATCTGCCTGTCAAAGCGGCCGGGGCGCAGCAGCGCCGGGTCGAGGATGTCTGCGCGGTTGGTTGCTGCGATGAGGATGACGGACTCGTTGTCCTCGAAGCCGTCCATCTCGACGAGCATCTGGTTCAAGGTCTGCTCGCGCTCGTCATGACCGCCGCCCATGCCGGTACCGCGTTGGCGGCCCACGGCATCGATCTCATCGATGAAGATGATAGAGGGGGCGGCTTCTTTGGCCTGGCCAAAGAGATCGCGGACGCGCGATGCACCCACGCCCACGAACATCTCGACAAAATCCGAGCCAGAGATAGAGAAGAAGGGCACGCCCGCCTCGCCGGCAACTGCCTTGGCAAGCAGCGTCTTGCCAGTGCCCGGAGGCCCCACCAAGAGCACACCGCGAGGAATCTTGGCACCCATGGCCTGGTACTTGGCCGGGTTGTCCAAGAAGTCTTTGATCTCTTCGAGCTCGTCGACGACCTCGTCGATGCCGGCAACGTCTGCAAAGCGGACCTTAGGCGTCTCTTGAGCCCCCATCTTGGCCTTGGTCTTGCCAAACGACATCTGCTTGTTGGTGACGCCGCCCATCTGACGCATGAAGAAGATCATCACGGCGACGAACAAAACCAGCGGGATGATAGAGGTGGCCAAGCTCAGCATCCAGTTGGAGGACGAGACGTCCTCGGTGAACTTGACTTTGGGATGCGCGGCCATCAAAGCCTGCAGGGAGTCATCGCCGATATAGGCGCTTGCAAACTTGGTGACCTCGTTTCTGGACTGCGCGCCGGAGTCTTTGTAGTAGGTACCCTCAAGCGTTGCCTTGGCGGCAAAGTACGTGACCTCTACCACGCGTTCCTCGTTGACAGCGGTGACGTACTCGCTTGTGGCGAGCTGGTCTACCTGCTCTGTTTGCTGGTTGCCCCAAAACTGGGTCGAGATGATGGCGATAAACACCATCGCAAGAAGCGCATACAGGATAAACGACCTGCCGTTGGGGCTTTTGGGGCCCTTGCCGTTGGACCCAGTGTTTTTGTTGTTGTTGGTCTTGGGCTCTTCCACGTCGAGAGAACTCCTTATGACTCGTTTTCTAGTGAGGTGATTCCTTTAAGCGTAAACCTTTGGGTCCAAAACGCCGATGAAGGGCAGGTTACGATAACGCTCTGCGTAATCCAGACCATAGCCGACGATAAAGGCATCTGGGCAGTCGAACCCAACGTACTTGCAGTCTATATCGACCTTTTGGGCGCCTTGCTTCTTGAGAAGCGCGGCGATTTCTATGCTGGCAGGCTTGCGATGCTTGAGCAAGGTCATGAGATGGCTCAAGGTAAGGCCGGAGTCCAAGATGTCCTCTGCGATCAAGACGTGCTTGCCCTCGATAGAGCTTGCCAGGTCTTTGAGGATGCGGACGCGCCCGGTAGAGGTAGTGGAGTTTCCATAAGAGCTCACGGCCATGAAATCGAGTTCCAGGGGGAGGTCGATGGAGCGCACGAGGTCTGTCGCAAAGATCGCACCGCCGCGCAGGATGCAGACGACGACGAGGTCTTTGCCGGCGTAATCGGCAGCAATCTGGCTGCCCATCTGCGCCACGCGCTCTTTGAGCTGTTGCTCGCTCAAAACGACTTGGGTGATATCGGGATGACTCATCAAACACTCCTCACTTTGGACATCCACCGATTATGCCATTGACAAGACGGCAACCCGCCACGCGGCGCAATCCGTCAACTGATGGTTTTGTTAGCCGCCAGCAGCTTAACCCACAGTGCGCATGCGCAAGCTCTTTGCGTCACCGGTGACACGGATCGAGCTGTCCACGTCCACGGCAAAATCCCCGCCAGACTCGATACCGTCCAAAACGCGCTGTATCTGGGCAGACTCCAGGCGGGCATCGGGGTTGACCACGAGCAGACACTGGCGGATAACCCTGCGCTTGAGCGGCACGTCAAGCGCAGACAACGCCGCAAGGGGCAACACGGCGCCTTGCTCGTCAAGCTCCAGGTTGCGATACACCACGCCCTGTGCCGCCTGCGCACGCGCATCGTCTTCCTCGGCGATAAGGTCCATCGTCCGTGCGAGGCTTGCCTCGAAGCCCGGCTTGAGCGCGCGCATGACGGGTACGAGCTCATGACGCACCCTGCTGCGAAAATTGGAGCCGTCGTCGTTGGTGGCGTCATCGCGCCAAAGCTCTTCTTGCGGCATGCCGGGATGCTGCTCGGCCAAAAAATCACGCAGCTGGGCACGCGTTGCGTCCAAAAGCGGACGGACGATATTGCCGCGACGGCGTGGGATGCTTGCCAAGCCACCGGGGCCGGTGCCCACAAGCGAGCGCATGAGAAAGGTCTCGACACGGTCGTCTAGGGTATGGGCGGTGAGGATGAGGCCGTTTTGACCGCGCGATGCAGCAGCAAGGACCTCTGATGCCAGACGGTAGCGCTCGCCGCGGGCAACCGCCTCCATACCGTGCCCGCTGGCCTTTGCAAGCGTTGCGACATCCACACGACGCACCCTAAACGCTACGCCCAGCTCCTGGCAGCGCTTGACGACAAAATCCTCGTCGCCATCAGAGGCCTTGCCGCGCAGGAGATGGTTGACGTGCAAGACCAAAAGCGCAACATCCTGCGGCTTGGGCAACGCCTTGCCCATCATCTGCAAAAGCATCTGCCCTGCAGGGCCGGCAGGCTGCCTACCTGCCGCATACAGCGCCGCAAGCTCGAGCATGGCCGCGGAGTCCGAGCCACCAGAGACCATGAGCAGCAAGGTTGTCTTAGCCTTAGCATCCATAGACGCTAGTCCTTGGTGCGCAGGGGCATGTGGGCGATGACATCGGCTGTGAGATCGGCAAAGAGTCCCTCGTTGCAGAGATCCACAGCGCAGCTTGCGATCATCGTGGCGTTGTCTGTGCAGGCATGCGCGTCCGGCATGATAACGCGGATACCGCGGCGACCAAGATAGTCGGACAGCGCCGCGCGCAAAGCCGGGTTGCTTGCCACGCCGCCGCCGATGCACAGCGTCTTAGCGCCTGTTTGCCGGCAAGCCTTGAAGGCCTTATGCGTCTGCACATCAACCACCGCCGCCTGAAAACTTGCAGCGAGGTCGGGAATGTCAACAGCCTCGCCCGCAGCGTTTTTCTTGTTGATGTAGGTGACCACAGCCGTCTTGAGGCCAGAAAGCGAGAACTGGAGATTGCCGCTGTGCATCATCGCACGCGGGAACTCGATCGCCTTGGGGTTGCCGCTTGCGGCATAGCGGCTAATGATGGGCCCGCCGGGATAACCCAGGCCCAAGGCCTTGGCAACCTTGTCAAAGGCCTCGCCCACCGCATCGTCTTTTGTCGAGCCGATGACCTCGTAGTCGCCCCAATCCTTAACATGCACGAGCATGGTGTGACCGCCGCTTACCAACAGGGCCACAAACGGCGTCTGGATATCGGGCGCCACATAGCGGTTTGCGTAGAGGTGCCCCTCCAAGTGATTGACGCCGATGAGCGGCAACCCCGTGGCAAAGGCAAGGCCCTTGGCAAAGGCCAAGCCCACTACCAGGGCACCCACCAAGCCGGGACCTTGGGTTACCGCGATAGCAGACAGATCGCTCCAAGAGGCACCTGCTTGCTCCATGGCATCCATCACTGTGGGCACGATAGCCTCGGTGTGCTTGCGACTTGCGATCTCTGGCACGACGCCGCCAAAGCGACTATGGAAGTCGATCTGGCTTGCCACTTGATCGGCCAAGATATTGCGCTGCCCGTCGACCACCGCAGCGGCTGTCTCGTCGCAAGAGCTCTCTATGGCGAGAATCAGCGGCTTTTGAGCTTTGCGGCAGGCATCTGCTGCTGCACGGGGGCCGTCTCCTGTGCGCATGGGGTTGCTGATGGCATCCGCCGCGCCATAGTTGTAATGCAAGGGAAGCGTGCCGCGCATAATCATCGCATCGGCGCGGTCATGGTAGTAGTGCGGCCTCACGCCCACATCCTCAAGCCCGATGGCATGGTAGAGCGCTAAAGCGGCCTTGTTGTCGCAGCGCACCTCCAAGGTGACGGTATCTGCGGCAAGGGCACGGGCGTCGGTCGTGACGCGCTCGAGCAAACGTTGCGCGATGCCCTGACGACGCTCGTCGGGATCAACGCACACGTTGAAGATGCACAGCTCACCATCGACGACCTGGCCGCCCGCACATCCCACGAGCGCTCCGTTCTTGCGCGCCACCCACCAGCTGCGATCGGTGCGGCCTATCTCGTCTGCAAGCTTGCCGCTTGTCCATGCGTCCTTGGGCATGGCGCGCTCCTGCAGCTGCGCCACCGCATCGGCATCGTTGACAGACATCGGATGCAAGAACAGCCCTCCAACGGCGCGGCCGTCGGCAACACCGCTTGCAGGCATGTTGTCTGCTATGCACAGGCGGGCGCGCTCCGCCTCCTCTGCATCAGACAGGCGCGTGTACACGGGCAGCAAAAGGGCAGGGTCCCCGCTACCCAGCCTTTCTTGATCACGCAAGGCAGCATATGCCTGCAGCAAGCCTTCTCCATCCGGGGTCCAAAGCTCCTGGGGCGCCAGGGTAAAGAGCTCGTTGTCAAAGAGCTGCGCATGCTTGTGCAGGCCGTCACCCAAAAGCGTAAGTGGCTCGCCTGCCTCAGCCCACTTGGCTGCAACATCGGCAGGCTTGGCGACACTGTCCAAATCCAAGCGCTCTACTCCACTGTCACTCAGATCGTAGCGCACGGGGTAGACCTCCTTGCGCATGGCGTCTTCTACCACGCCCACGCGCCCGCGCACGCCGCCGCGCCATGCATGCCACGCTACAGCATCAAGCGTAGAGACACCGTAGACCGGGCAGCCCAAACCGCAGGCCACGCCTTTAGCTGTTGCGATGCCGATGCGCACACCCGTAAAAGAGCCCGGGCCCCTGCCAACGACGACCATGTCGATATCGCCAGCAGCAAGCCCCGCCTTGGCGAGCATGTCGCCCGCACGGGAAAGCAGGACTTGATCGGATTTACGTGGGGCCGCAGCGTCATGGGCCTCTATAACGTGCGGATGCGCACCGGACACATCGCCCACGCACAAAGCAAGCATCTCGCTTGCCGTATCAAATGCCAACGCAATCAAAGCCTGAGAACCCAAAACACACCTCGTTGATAGAAAACCAACCCGCTTGTATAAGAGCGGGATTTTGTAGAATCACGCGCAGAGCGCTTGTCCGCAAAGACGTGCTAGCTGTTTGAAAGATCCGTCCTGATAACGGTGCCGTCTGCAAGCGACGCACCCTGGATGATGAGCTTGCCATCGTCTGCAGTGCCAAGCTGGGTGATCCCGCATTGCTTGACGGTGCTCTTATCGACAACAGCCTCGACATAAGAGCCGGAATTACCCGTAGCTACGCAGGTAGAAGGCACATAGAACACCGTGCCAAAGTCCTGCACGGTGATATCGGCATCCGCGCTCATCCCGATCTTGATCGCGTCGTCATGCTTCTTGAGCTTCAAAGTGACTTGGTATTTGGCGCCCTCTGCTGCAAGTTGCTCGGTGTTGTCAGCGTCTTGAGTGCCATCAGACGAAGAAACCTGCTGGCTGGACAAAGACGCGTTTTGGTCGCTTTCGACCGGCGTATCCGCCACGCGCGTCACCGTTGCCTTGCAAGAGACGTTATCAAGCGAAGGACAAGACACCGTCGCGCTTTGCCCCTTGGCGATATTGGCGATCTGGCTTTCGGGGACCTCGACCACGACGACGATGTCGCCTGTATCGACGATCTTCATCGCCGCTGCCTCTGAAGCTGCAGTCACCGCAGAGCCTTTCTCGATGGCAAGCGATGCGATCGTTCCGCCCACAGAGGCTTTGACGGTAAGCTTGGAAACCTTCTTTGCGGCCTTCTTATAAGCGACTTTGGCCGCCTCGGTTGCCTGAACGGCCTTTGTCTTGTTTTCCTGCAGCACGTCAAGCGTCTCTTGGGCAGAATCGACGTTGGATTGGGCTGCCTCGACAGCAGCCTGATAGGGCTTCTCGTTAAAGCTTGCCGCATCTTCCTCGTCCGATTGCTCTGCATCGGTGCGCGCCTTGTCAAGCGCCGTCTGGGCCTTGGTCAGCGTCTTTTGCGCCTGCTTGAGCTTTGCCTTGCCGCTTGTCACCTGCTTGATGGCGGCGTTTTCATCGTCTTGAGCTTTGACGTAGGCATCAAGCGTCGTGGAGAAATCGGCGGTTATGTCCTCGTTCTCTATCGTAAAGAGCGTATCGCCCTTCTTGACCACGTCTCCGTCTTTGACTGCCACGTTAGCCACGCTGCCGTCGACCTCGCTTCTGACGGTAGTCGTGTTGCCAGACTCAAACGAGCCGCTGGCCTGCACGCTGCTAGAATAGCTGGCAGCCTCGAGCTCCATGGTCTCGTAGTCTGCAGCGGTTTTGACATGGCCGGTAAAGGCCCGGGTAAACAAGTAGGCCCCACCGCCAAATATGATCACCGCAACCACGAGGACAGCCACAAAAGTAAGGCCCATCCTGCGGTCGTTTGCTCTTTGCTTGTCTTTAGCTGTGGACATCTCGCCTCCGGTAAAGCACTGCACAATCGCTTGGCATTTTACTTCACTGCGCATAAAGGCGCAGCGTGCAGCGCAAGAAGCTCCTAAAGCGTCGAAGTCACTGTGGAAGAGGAGCTGCTGCTGCCGTAGCCGCTGTAGGTTCCGTAGCTTCCAGAACCGCTGCTTTGGCTGGAACTGCTGTCAGAGCCGCTGTCATTGTTGCTGTAGACCTGGCTATACTGGCTTTGCGGTGTGGTGCTGTACACGCGATGAGCTCCGTAGAACAAGTTGGAGCAGCTGCCCAAGAACAGGTTGAGAACTATGTTGAGGATGATAAGCCCAACGATCCACGTCAGGCAGCCTCCGCCAAAGAAAGACGTCGTCGTGCGCCTGGTCTGCTGTTGCTGCTGACGCTGCTGTTGTTGCTGTTGATAGTAACCAGACGAGGATTGCCCGCTGCTGCTAGACGAGGAACTGCCCTGCTGGTTGCCATACCAGCTGCGGAAGAGTTCCTCAAACGGATCATAGTACTCCCCGCTGCTGCCGTTACCGTCCACGCGCGTGTAGCGCCCCGTCCTGGGGTCGTAGGTGTAGGTGGCGCGACCGCCGTAGCCGCCGGCACCGGACTGCCCGGCGTAGGGGTTGCCGGCAGAGGCGTAGGGGTTGTGCGCCTGCTGACGGGCCTTAGGACCGTACGGCGTGCCGTTGGTGATGGAATCGTACGCAGCGTTGACCTCGGCCATCTTCTTAGCGGCTTCTTCGTCGCCGGGGTTGAGGTCTGGATGGTACTTCTTGGCCAGCTTGCGGTAAGCCTTAGTCACCTCTTCTTTAGAGGCGCCATCGGACAAGCCAAGTACTTTGTAAGGATTAGTCTCTGCCATAATGCAACCAAGTTTAACGGCAAGGTCTTAAAAAAGCCTGAACAGGTTTACACAGCTTGGCAACAGGGCGGTGGCGATGATGTGAACCGGTTGGCCACCTCTTGCTTGCATGTCTCCCCAACCGCTTTGCAGCAGGAAGGCAAGCCACCCAAACACGGCTCCTTTTACCCAACGTTGATGATGCGCGTGCCATCGTCAGCCACGCGAATATCCACGTGCAGATAATCGTCTGGCAAAGCATCCGGAAACTTATCGCCCCATTCGACCAAGCTCACCGCGCCGCTTTCTGTAAGGCCGTACCAATCGACGTCTTCGAGCTCCCAGTCTTCTTCCAAGCGGTAGAGATCCCAATGAAGCAAACGCAGCTTAGTGCCCTCGTATTCCTCTACGATGGCAAACGTGGGGCTCGTCACATCCTCTTTGACGCCCAAAGCCGCGGCAAAGCCCTTGGTAAAGTGCGTTTTGCCAGCACCAAGATCGCCTGTGAGCACGATGCAGTCATCGGGCTTTGCGTCTGCGGCAAGCTGTTCACCAACACTCATCGTCTCTTCTACGCTATGGGAGAGATACTCCTTCATCTTTCCTCCTTGGCAGGACGGCTGCCCAGTAAAGAGCCTAGCAAGTCAAAATCCGCCTCGAGCGCCGCAACCTTGCTGCGGTCGTAGATGCAGGCGGCCGGATGAAACATGGGCAGAACGTTAAAGCCGTCTACGCTGTGCACACGGCCGCGCAGACCGGTGATGCCCTCGTTTGTCTGCAGGATATAACGCGTGGCAAAGTTGCCCAAGGTGATGATGCATTCTGGATGTACCAGCTCAAGCTGCTCTTTGAGCCACGGCGTACAGGCAGCGATCTCTGCCTGCTTGGGGTTGCGGTTTTTGGGAGGGCGGCATTTGCAGATGTTAGCGATGTAGACGTCGCTGCGCCTGATGCCCGCACGCTCAAGCATAGCGTCGAGCCTCTTGCCCGCTGCCCCCACAAAGGGTTCGCCTGTGAGGTCCTCGTTTTTGCCGGGCGCCTCGCCTATGATCATCACGCGGGCAGATGCATCGCCTACGCCAAAAACGACGTTGGTGCGTGTAGCGGCAAGCTCGCACGCAACGCAGCTTGCGCATTGCTCCGCAAGCTGCTCCAAAGCGCATTGAGCATTGCGAGCGCTATCAGGCGCCGTCACAGGTACACCTTGGGCAGGCGCTGGCCAAAGAGAACGGTGATCTGCGGGCACAGAGCCTGCAAAGACTCGGCCATCGTCTCGCAGGCGATCATGAGGTCGCCTTGCTCGCCGATGATGACGATCTCGTCGCCTGGCAAAGCCGAGCCCTTGACGCCGGTAACCGAGTACTTGAGCGGAATCTCGACCATCATCTGGTTCATCCCGATATCGCCCACCTGGTTTATGGCCATGCCATGCCACAGCACCCTAAAGCCACTGCGGGCAAGCGCAGGCGAGATGCCGTCTGCATAGCCGATGGGCACCGTGGCGATCTGCACCGGCATGCCCACGCGGTAGTTGTAACCGCGGCCCACACCCTCTCCCACCTGGGGCTCTGTTACCTGGGATACACGCGCTTTGACGCTCATGACCGGTTTGAGCACGTTAATAGAGGTGGCATAGAGGTCTGCGTCGATGCCGTACATGCAGCTGCCCATGCGCACCATGCTGTAGTGCAGCTGCGGATACTTGAAGATCGTGTAGCTGTCTGCCGCATGCACGATGCCAGGATCGAACCCCGCCGTGCGAATCTGGCTTAAGGCTTCTTCAAAGCGACGGCACTGCTCGTTAAAATCGAGCTGGTCGCGGTTGTCGCAGATGCCAAAGACGGTAAAGGTGCCCTCGTACTTGAGCGCGCGATGAAAACTCACGCTGCGGATAAAATCGGCTGCGTCCAGATAAAAGACGCCGTTGCAGTTCATCCCAGAGTTGACCTCGAGATGAAACGGAGCGCTTTTGCCCTGGAGGTCTGCATACTCGGCATAGTCGAGCGCGAACTTGGCATCAAAAACCGCCGGCGTGAGATTGTAGGCAACCAGCAGCTCGATGGCGTTTGCGCAGGGTTGGGTCTTGATAAGAATCGGGGCGCTGATGCCCGCTTGGCGCAAAAGCACACCCTCTTCTGGAGTGGCAACGGCCAGGCGATCTGCGCCAGCCTCAAGCGCCGCTTTGGCAACGCGAACAGCGCCGTGCCCGTAAGCATCTGCACTCACATCCGCGCAAAGCAGGCGACGCGACCCAACAGCGCGCATCACCGTCTTGATGTTGTAGGCGATAGCAGATAGGTCGACCTCTACCCAGGCATCACGCAAAAGCGTTTGGGGAGTGTAGTCAGATCTGAGTCCCACCGAGGGCGTATGCGCAGCCCTATCGACCTGCTCGCCAAAGCTCAGCTGACCATCTGCGCTGTCAAAGGGTTCTGCGACGGGAGCGGCTGCATCCTCTTCTTTTTTAGAGGCCACATGCGGCGTTGATCCAAAATAGTTCACAAAATCCGACATATAACCCCCTTTGAGCAGCATGCGGTGTAAGACTTCAGACCATGGTAGACCAAAAACCGCAGGTCTACACGCCAAAGAGCCGCAAGAAATGCAGCAAAGCCCAGGGGTATAACCTGCAAGGCTAAAGGTGAGTTCCTTATTGGGAAGGCGGCGATGCCACAGCCAACCTGCACGCTACAACCCAGAAACCGCCCTGCGCTCTGCATTAGCCTGAGCCTGCGCCAGCTTGTTGCTGCGCGGCTCCAAGCTGCGGATAGCCTTGGCGATGTAGTGCGGCAAGTCCTCTGGTAGCATAGAGCAAACCCCAAGGTCTGCTGCGGCGATGGCTCCTGCCTTGGCATGCAAGTAGACACCCAAGCATGCTGCATCAAACGCGCTTGCGCCTTGAGCGAGCAACGCGCCTATGATTCCTGCCAAGACATCTCCTGTCCCAGCTTTGGCAAGCTCCGGGCCACCTGCTATCACAACGCGAACCTGGCCATCAGGGCTGGCGATTACCGTATCGGGGCCTTTGAGGCAGACAACGCTCTTGTAGCGTGACGCAAGCTCGAGCGCATCGGCAACAAGATCTTGCACCCGACGACCCTCTCCCAGCAAGCGAGCAGCCTCGCCCGCATGTGGCGTAAGCACCAACGCCTCTGCGTCTTCACCACGCAACGCGGCAAGGCCCTCTTGCCAGCCAGCCAGAAGCGCAAGGGCATCGGCATCTACAACGCCGGGGATCCTGCAAGCCACAGGCGAGGTCAAAAAAGCCCGCAAGAACGCCTCTGTCGCCGTGGTACGCCCCATACCCGTCCCCACGGCAAAAGCGCGCGCTTTGGCAAGCGAGTGCTCAAGTGCTACCACGCATCTCTCGCACAAGGCGCCGTCTTGCTCGGCCATGGCCTCAACTGTCGTACTCAGCAAGTGAGCATGAGCAACGCCTGCCGCGCTTTGGGGCACGCACAGCGCCGTGTAGCCGGCACCTGTCCTGCCAGCAGCAAGTGCGCTCATCACAGGGGCTGCCGGATATTGCGCGCTGCCGCCAACGATAACGAGCTTGCCGCGCGTGTACTTGTTGGCATCGGCAGCGGGAGCGCTTATCAAGCGCGCCGCATCACCGGCTCCAAACTCGCTTGCATGCATGCTGGCCACAGTCATCAGCCTCTCCTTTGTCAATCAAACAGCATGCTATTGACGAGCAGGCTCGTCATCATCCATATCGTCGAGCATACCCCGCAGCTCCTTGAACGCGCTGGCGATCTGCTGCTTGGGACTCACACGCTCTTGAGCTACGACAGGCTTTGTTGCCTCGCTTGTGGCAATGGCGTTGGCCACTGCCGTGTTGTGCGTACGGCTCAGCGATATGGGGATGTCTATGATGCCATGCTCGTCTGCAATCTCTTTTGCGCGCCCATGCAAGATGGCAAGAGGCTTGCCCTTGAGGTCATGGGAGACCTCGACATCGGTAAAGCCGATGCCGTCGGCAAAGCCTGTTCCCAACGCTTTGAGAACAGCCTCCTTGGCGGCAAAATGCGTGGCGTAATGGATGGCCGGATTATGCTTGGCATCGCAATAATCACGCTCTAAAGCCGTAAAGACACGCTCCCTAAAACTCGGCGTGCGCTTGAGGATCTCTTCCATGCGCGCGATCTCTACGATGTCCACGCCCAAGCCCGCGATGGGCATTGCGGGCCGTGACTCATCAAGATTCACGGCGTCATCTGTTTGCTGCAGCGCTTCTTGCTGCCCTGTTGCCTGCTCTGCTATCTGATCGGTCATGTCAGCTACTCCACCGTCACGGATTTTGCCAGGTTGCGCGGATGGTCCACGTCGCAGCCGCGCTTGAGGGCGACGGCGCGCGCAAGCAGCTGCAAGGGAACGCTGGCCGTGATAGCGCTAAAACACTCGCGCACCGGCGGGACGTAGATCACATGCTCGGCAATCTCGCGTACGTCCTCGTCGCCTTCTGTTGCGATGGCTATGACCTTTGCCCCGCGCGCCAAAATCTCCTGCACGTTAGAGAGCGTCTGCATGCGCGTCGAGCTCTCTGTGACCACGGCCACAACGGGAACCGTCTCATCCAACAAGGCGATGGGGCCGTGCTTGAGCTCTCCGGCAGAGTATGCCTCGGCGTGCAGGTAGCTGATCTCTTTGAGTTTGAGAGCACCCTCGTTGCACACGGTAGAGGCGATACCGCGACCCACGTACATGGCGCTGTGGCAGCCGGCCAGAAGCTCTGCTGCCTCGTCGATGCCAGAGGTGTCAGAGAGTATGTACTCGATCTGAGCGGGGGTCGCGCGCAGCTCGTGGTAGAGGCTTACCACCTGGCGGCTCGACATGCGGCCCTTGCGCTGCGCCAAAAACAGCGCGATGAGCGTCACGCAAGCGATCTGCGCCAAGAAGCTCTTGGTAGCCGCAACAGATATCTCCATGTTGGCCTTGACGTAAAGGGTGCCGTCGCTTTCACGTGTAATGCGGCTGCCCATGACGTTGGTCACGGCAAAAACGCGGGCACCCTTGCTGCGCGCCAAGCGCACAGCAGCCAGGGTATCGGCGGTTTCTCCGGATTGCGACAAGGCAATGACCAGCGTCGACGGCGTCACGATAGGGTTGCGATACCTGAACTCGCTTGCGACCTCAACCGTAGTGGGGATGCGCGCCCAGCCCTCGATGAGCTCGCGCGCAACGAGACCCGCGTGATAGCTCGTGCCGCAGCCGATGATATAGACCTTGTCGATGGCCTCGATATCTTCTTGAGTCAAAGCCAGGTCCTCGAGCACGATCTTGTTGTCCTTGAGGTGGCCTTGCACGGTGTCACGCACCACGCGCGGTTGCTCGTGGATCTCTTTGAGCATGAAATCCGGATAACCGCTGCGCTCGGCGGCATCCGTATCCCAATCGATATGGGTTACCTGCGGCTCAAACGCCTTGCCGCTTGCATCCTGGTATTCGATGCCGTCCTCGCGAAGAATAGCCAGCTGGCCGTCGTCCAGGAAAACGACGTCGCGCGTATACTCCATGACGGCCACCATATCGCTGGCAACCAAGCTGGAGCTGCCGTCGCTTCCCACAACGATGGGGCTGTCTTTGCGCGTGACGACGATCTCATGCGGATGATCGGCATGGATGGCCGCAATACCGTAGGCGCCCTGCAACTGGGCTACGGTCTTGCGCATGGCAGCCGCCAGATCGCCCTCGTAGTAATCCTCGAGCAGATGAGCAACGGTCTCCGTATCTGTCTCGCTGGCAAACTGGTGGCCCTGCTCCCTCAATTGCTCGCGCAAGGCTGCAAAGTTCTCGATGATGCCGTTGTGGACGACAGCAATCTTGCCCGAGCAATCGCGATGCGGATGGGCGTTTATCTCGCTTGGTTTGCCATGTGTAGCCCAGCGCGTATGACCGATACCGCAGGTAGCGGGAAGATCCATATCTGCCACAGCATCCGCAAGCTCTTGCACCTTTCCCACGCGGCAGACGACCTCAAGTCCATCGGCACCATCGGGAACGGCGATTCCCGCGCTGTCATAGCCGCGATACTCAAGCTGCCTAAGCCCGCCTACCAAGATGTCCTTAGCTTGACTTTTGCCCACATATCCAACGATTCCGCACATAGCGTCAAAGCTCCTTTTGTTGCGTAAGTACCCAGAGATTCTATCATCGGCCACAGGGCAAACCCACAGGCCACAAGACCAATGGGGCGGCTGCACAAATACCGCACAAAACGAAGAAAGCCCCCAAACGGGAGCTTTCTTACATGCTATGTCGCAAAAGGCTTAAGCCTCTGCAGGAATAACGTGAACCCTGCGCTTGTCGCCCTTGGTGTACTTGACGGTACCGTCAGCCAGAGCAAACAGGGTGTCGTCCTTGCCGCGGCCAACGTTCTCACCGGGGTGGAAGTGGGTGCCGTGCTGACGAACGAGGATCATGCCAGTGCGGACGGTCTCACCTGCGAACTTCTTGCAACCCAGGCGCTGTGCGCGGGAGTCACGACCGTTACGGGTGGAGCCAAGACCTTTTTTATGTGCCATTCTCTTACGCCTCCCTTAACTTAAGCGTTCTGAATGAGCTCGATGATCTCGGCCTTGCGAGCGGAAGAAGGAAGCTTGATGTCCTTCTCTGCAGCGTAAGCCTTGAGCTCGGCAACAGTCATTTTGGACAGATCAGCGGAAGCGGCGTCGGCCTTGGGAGCCTCTGCGGTAGCCTCTGCCTTGGGGGCCTCGGCCTCGACCTTGGCAGGCTTTGCAGCCTTGGGCTCTGCCTTGACGCCAGCGACCTCGGTGATGACGACCTTGGTCAGGTTCTGACGATGGCCGCGCAGGCGCTTGTAGCCCTTGCGCTTCTTGAACTTGAAGATGATGGCCTTGGGGCCCTTGTGCTGGTCAACGATCTCTGCGAGGACGGTGGTCTTTGCAAGAGCGTCTGCATCCGTAACGACATCGGTGCCGTTGTTGAGGAAGAGCACGGGGAACTCGATCTGAGTGCCAGCCTCGCCCTCGAGCTTCTCAACGTCGATGACGTCGCCCGGCTTGACGGTGTACTGCTTGCCACCGGTTTTGATGATTGCGTACATTCTGGTTTTGCCTTTCAACTAATACCCGAATTGCGCTGTTGCACTAATCTAGCGTGAGGGAATTACGCGAAACCAGTAACAGACGCGACATCGAATGATAACAAATTCAATACCCCCTTACAATCCCCCATCTGATGTTTTTCATACACACGCCGCCGGGCGGCTCGCACCGCCTTTGGCACACGCCTAAAAGCCAGGATTGCGAGGATACAAAGGGGAAGCTTCTTACGGTGTCCAGCCAATGGCAACACACCATAAAATTCGGATTTTCCTGCGCGTGAGATCGATTTTTCCAAAACCGCAGATCAAAAGGCAATAAAAAAGCCGGGGCAACCCTCGCTGCGAGGGCCGACCCGGCTTTATCGCCAGCTGTATATGCTGCTTTACCAGCAGGCTATCTGGGCAACGTTTTCCCTGATGTGCTCGCAGCTCTTGTGGAAGCCCTCGAGCTCTGCATCAGAGAGCTCTGGCGTGAACACGTGCTCGATGCCCTCTGCGCCAACGATGCAAGGCAAGGACGTAAAGACACCTTCCTCGCCGTATTGGCCGGTCATGAGTGTAGAGGCAGAAAGCACCGCATGCTCGTTATGCAAGATGGCCGCGCACAGACGAGCCGTGCAGTTGGCCACCGCGTACTCTGTGCAGCCCTTGCCTGCAAAGGTCACGTAGCCGCCCTTGCGCGCACGCTCTTCTACCTCGGCCTGGTCAAAGCCGTATTTATCCGGACACTCCGCCGCGAGCTCGTCGATGGTCTTTCCGCCGATGGTGGCAGATTTCCACGCTGCGATCTGAGAGAAGCCGTGCTCGCCGATCATGTAGGCATGCACAGACTTGGGGCTCACGCCGGTTACCTTGGAGATCTCGCTGCGCAGGCGCGCGGAGTCAAGCAGGCAGCCCGTACCGATGATCTTGGAGGGGTTGTAGCCGGTCAGATGCCAGATGGCTGTGCAAACCACGTCGCAGGGGTTGGAGACCGATACAAGCACGCCGTCAAAACCGCCGCCCACGATGGTCTCGGCAAAGGTCTTGGCAGACTCGGTAGAGGTAAAGAGCTCGCCGTCGCGGCTTTGGGCCACCTGAGCCACATTCCCAACCGAGTTGACGATGATGTCGCACTGAGCAAGCTCCTCGTAGCGGTTGCTGCAGTTGATGATCTGCGTGTTGTAGGGAACAAAGCTCAGCGAGTCATGCAGGTCTTGAGCCTCGGAGATAAGCTTTTGGTCATGCAGGCCGCACAGATAGAGCTCGTCTGCAATGCCTTGCAAAAGGAGGCTGTTAGCAACATGGGCGCCCACATGACCCAAGCCGATGATGCCGATCTTTCTTTGAGTTGCCATGATGCAAATCCTCTCTCGATCAAACCAAATAGCTCAAAACATAGCTTTTTGCCGCGCCGTTTTAAGCGAGTAAAACGCAAAGCTAGTAGAGCGACAAACCGTTTATAAGCACGTATACCACCAGAGACAGCGTAACCGCTGCCGCAATCACAACTGTAACAATGCGATTCTTGGCAGACTTCTGGATGCAAAGGGCAAAGACGATGATAGAGCCAAAGCAGAGGATGACCGTGAGCAGATGAAACGGCGGGTTGGCGAGCATGCGCGCTGCGTAGCTCGCACCCATGAGGCCTTGGATAGCGCATCCCAAACCCAAGATGATCGCGCCTAGCACGTTTTGCTTTTGGATGTAGTAGGCGACAAAGCCTCCCGGCAGCGTGAGCAAGGTTGCAGGGCCCCAGATATGCAAGTAATAACCAAGGGCAAGCTGCGAGTCCAACGTGCCGGCAAGCACCTGCACCAGATACACAAGAGGCTGGCTGATCAAGAAGAACACGAAGATCTTGAGCGCGCATTCCCAGTTCTTCTTGCAGTTGCAGGCGATCACAAACGCAAAGACGACCCAGCATTCGTAGGAGACCGAGATGTCGTGAAACGATGTGGGCTCCAGCACCGGGACCATCGCCATGACGCCGGTATATAAGCCAGCCACAATCGCGAACGCGATCAAAACGGGCCAGCTCATGTTGATACCGCCAAAAAGCTTTTGCATGAAACATACCTTTCTGTGCAGGCTGATAAAAGCCAGAGATAGATCCTTCGACTTCGCAGCCTAGCGACCGCTGCGCTCAAGACGACACAATGGAGACGCAGACCAGACCATGAGCCGCAACGCCTTTCAACCTACGCGGGCGAGCAATGCTCGCCCCTACATGGTAACGCAGCCAACAGGCCCCCGCCGCGCATCGGCACCTACGTGGTAACGCGGCCAGCAGGTCCCCGCCGCGCATCGAGACCTACGCGGGAGAGCCGTGCTCTCCCCTACCCGCACCCGCGGGCCTCCCTGCGCCGCGACGCTGCGAGAACAAGCAAGTCGCAGGTGCACGTAGGGGCGGGCATTGCCCGCCCGGTCGCGCCGCTAGGCGCGGCACGTCAGCGGGCATCTGCTCCCTTACTTAACCCTAACGCTTTTGACCTTGCTCCAAGCAGAGTAATAGGTCTTGCCATCGACAACCTTATAGGCTCGCACCTGCACGTAGACGCGCTTGCCGCTCTTGAGGCCTTTGATTACCTTGGACGTCTTGGCAGCGTCCTTGGCCTTGACGGTCTTACCCTTGCCGGCCTTGACCTTAGCCTTGCTTGCGGCATACCTCACCTGGAAGCCGTCGGTTTGAGCCTTGTGTTTGTTCCAGCTCACCTTGACCTTATGCCTGCCTGCAGTCTTGGCTGCAACGCCCTTGATCTTAGTGGGCACGATCTTGAAGGAAACGCTTACCGAGCCCGAGTAATCGCCGCAACCCTTGACGACGACATACGCACGGCCCACCTTGTCGTTGCGCTTGTAGCTCACCGTGTAATCCTGGTCCTTGACAAGCTCCTTACCGCCAAGCGTAACCACAGGGGCCGGCGCCACGCCCGTGCTGTTGTAAGTCCATTTCTTGGCATCCAACGTAACCTGCGCGCTGTTGATCGAGCACGAGTAGCCCGCTATGGCGGTTTCCTTCACGCTGTTAGCGAGCTGCACCTTGGCAAAGGTCAAAAGCGTCTGGCCAGGCTGGATGGTCACAGGCTGCGTGTAGGGCAGGAAATTGCCACGATCGATGCTGTCGAGGTTTGCCTTCTTATCGATGACCAGATAGTACGCGCTGTATTCGACCTGACCCATCCATCCGTAGCCCTTGCCCAAGGTGATGGTCTGAGCACCGCTGCCGTCTTGGGCTATCTCGTAGCTGGCCTCGGGCGCGCCCAGGTCGATGATCTCGAGATTTTGGGAGACCTCGTGGGCATCCCCATAGATGTCCTCAAAACTGCCCTTGACGGTAAAAGAGCCGGAAGTCTGAGCCTCGTCCACCGTGGACTTGTCCCAAGTGACAGCAGCCTTGTAGGACTGGCCGTTCTTGAGCAGGTAAGTCGCGCTCACAGGCAGGCAGTCGTCGATATCGGTCGTCTCGTAGACCATGGTGTTCAGGTACTTGTAGGCCAGGCGATCGTAGCGCGTGTCGCTTGCGGTGCTCGCGTAATAGGTGACCTGCTGCTTCTTGGCAGATGCGTCCAAGGAGCTTGTCACCTCGTCACCGTTGACGGTAACGCGCACTGCGTCGTCAAAACCAAAGAGATAGCTTGCAGCCTGGTCCGTTGCGGTAATCGTCGCCTTGTAGCTCGCATCGCCTTCGACGGTGTTGCCTGCAGCGCTGCCGTCTGCCTTGATCCAGCTCACGGCAATGTTGTCTTTGACGTAGTTGGTAAGGTCGCGCTCGGTAGCGCCCGCAATAAGCAGGGAGCTGATCTGCGTGGGAAACTCCTCTCCCACCTTGAGCTCGTCCACGGTAATGGCCACGGCGCTTGCCAGCGGCTCGTAAAGCGCCGTAAGCGCCAAGCCTGCAGCAAGGTCTGCACGAACGGTAACGGTGCCGGTCTTGGCGTCGACCGTAGCGCCCTGCGGCAAGTTGCTCCAGCGGACAAACTTCCAGCCGGGCTCATCGGGAACCTCTAACACCACGTTGCCCTGGTTGGCCAACGCCTTGCTGTTTGCAGAGGCGTCGGACTCGAGCACGTCGGCAACCTGCTCCACAACGCCGTCAAAGGGTTTGGCGTCTGTCTTGTTCACATTGACGGCGGCGATGCTTACCGCGTCTGCAGGCGCGTCAAAGCTCGCCGTAGCGCTCACAACCAACGCCCCGTCACTTGCCTGAGAAACCTTTACATCAGTAGCATCCGCGCGTTTGAAGCTCGCACGCACGTTCACGCTCGACTGCGCAAGCTCGCCGTCCAAGTACTTGATGCCGTAGTTATCCAACACGGCTTTGGAGACCTCGATGGTGTAGGTCACCTGCTTAGCGCCCTGCTCGTCAACAGCAACAGACACGTCCGTCACCTTGACAGCACTGCGAATCTCATCGGTGGTGTTGATGCCAAAGCTAGCACCGCGCACCGTGCGCAGCCTTATCGCCGAGACCTCGGACTCATCCAGATCATCGCCCAGCTCTGCCCAAAGCCCGTTCTCGCTTACCGTGAGCTCTATCGCGCCAAGGATAGCCGTGTAATGCGGGCGCACAACCACGCTGTTAGCAGGCATCGTGAAGCTTGCCTTGCCGTTTTGGGGCTCGAGCCTGCTCACCTGGGAAACGCCCTCGACGGTCCAGTAGTCAAGCGCCATTCCCTTTTGCGCATAGTCGTCTGTTGCAAGCGTGACCGTGCTGCCGTTTCGAATCCAGCGAGAACCCGTCTTGTCATCGCCAACGTAGTCGCTCAGCTCGAAGCTCGCCTTGCTGCCGGTCAGGTAGAGGTAGCTGCCCATTTTCTCGATCGACCTGTTGGTGTCGTCAGAGAAGACGACATATCTCCAGTCGTCTTTGATGTTAGTCAAAAACGCTTTGTTCCCGCTCACTTTGTAAGGGCCGCCGTCAAACTCGAGGATGCTGATGCCTATGCGGCTGTTGGGACTTAGGAGGTTGCTGCCGTCACCACCGCAGGCGTTTTGGCTCCCAAACATCGTCAGGTTGCTGTCGCCGGCGTCGGTTGCCCTGTTGCCTTGGATGATCACGACGTCGGAAAGCTCGAGGGCGTGGTAATCACCGTGGTTGCAGTAGACACCACCGCCGTAGCTTTTTGCCAAGTTGCCGGTGATAACGATGTTTTTGAGATACAGCTCGTAATCGGCGTAGATGCCGGCACCTACCGGGGCGTAGTTCTGCTGGATCTTGGCAGTGCGATCGCCCACGATGTGCGTGTCCTTGTAGGCGTGGATGCCGCCGCCTTTCTCACCAGCGGTGTTGTCGTCGATGCTGGAGTAACCAGAGAGATAGATCTTGGAGTCTGCATCGTGGTTGACGATGCCGCCACCGTTTTGCGTGGCAGTGTTACGGCGAATATAAGAGCCGTCTTTGAGCGAGACCGTAGCGTCGTCGTAGAGGTATATGCCGCCGCCCCATGCGTAAGAGAAGTTGCGGTAGATGCCGCTGCTACCGGTGAGGGTATAGGTCGTCCCAGCGTAGTTGTTGTAGATGCCGGCTCCGTTTCCGTCGAGCGCTTTGTTGGAGTCGATCAAAGAGCCCGCCTGCAAGGTGACGCTGCCACCCGTGGCGTTGTGGTAGATGCCGCCGCCGCTCTTGGCTGAGGTGTTGTTGTAGATCTTGGAGTTGTCGAGCAGCACAGAGGTGCTGTCGTCGTCCACAAAGAGGCCGCCGCCTTGGTTAGCCTTGTTGCCCTGGAGCGAAGACTCGTCTTTGAGCGTGAGCTTTGCCACGTCGTTGAGATAGATGCCACCGCCATCGGACACAGCGGTGTTGTTCTTGATCGTGGTCTTGCTAAAGGTGAACTCGGTGCCGTTGAAGTTATCATACAAACCGCCACCGCTTCCCGCAGCGTAGTTGCCCTCTATGGTCACGCCGCCAGAAAGCTCCATCGACCCTTTTTTGCCGCCGTAATAGACGCCGCCGCCATCGCCAACGCAACGGTTGTTAGAGACGGTGCAGTTGTCCTTGATCACCAGCTTGCCATCGGTGTTATCAAAGTAAATGCCGCCTGCGCGTTGATCGGAATAGTTGTTGTCTATATTGCAACCCTCGCTTATCTCAAGCGTCGAGCCGGTGGCTTCGTGCATCGCAATGCCACCGCCTTTACCCTCTGCGTGGTTGTAGATGACATCGGTGTTCTTGAGCTTGAGCTTGGAGTCATAGCTGCTCAAGCCGATGCCTCCACCATGACCAAAGCTGTTCGTAAACGTATCGGCCACGTTGCCAGCGATCGTCGTGTTGGAGATGGTGATCGAGACGTCATCGCCCCTGGCAGCAATGCCGCCGCCACCCGTGAAGCCGTCGTCTTTCAGGCTCGAGTCTGTTGCGCCGCCGCAGATCAAGCCGCCCTTGATCACCGTGGAGCCGTTGCTGTCCAGCAACCAGAAATGCCCGTCGTCTGTTAACGTCCCCCTGTGCTCTGTGGCAGCATTGCCGCCGTCGATAGAAAGCGTGGCTTCGCTTGCCACAACGATGACCTCGCCGCCTTCATCGCCGTACCACAGGTCGTCATAGCTGCCAACCAAGCCGCGATTGATCATATGGCCGTTGAGATGAATGCTGTAATTGCGACCCCAAGGGACAAAGATGCGGCCGTAGTCTTTGGTGTTCCAATCGTCAAAGAGATTGATGATGACGTATCCCTCTGAGTTCTCGGCCGCGGTGAGCAGGTCTTCTACGTTGTAGAAGTTCTCGGTAACGTAGGAACCCCCCTTCTCATAAGTCAAAGACCCGCTGTTGGCCATTGCCAAAGCAGGAGCGGCAAGCGCCATCGCAAACGACGCCGCAAGCGTTGCAGCGGCCACAGCAAGCATCCGCCGCAAAGAGAAGACGCGCTTCTTGTGTTTCATGGGGGCTCCAATCAGACTCTCTCAGATAGTGCTACCCCTCATTTTACCGCGCTAAACGTCCCGCTCAGCCTGCATATGGCAAAGCGCCTACGTATACAAACGAGTATTGAGGATGCCGATAAGAAGCGCCCATATGTTTGCAGCCGGTGCGAGGCAGCGGAAACAGCAAGAAGTAGATTAGCGATTCGCATCCATTTGTTTGCAACCGGTACATGGCGGCGGAAACAACAGAAAGCAGATTAGCGATTCATGCTCATGTGTTTGCGACCGACACGCGACAGCAGGAACAATACGGAGCAGATTGGCGATATTGTGCTCGCGGGAGCGAGGACCGTTTGAACGAGCGCAGCTTGCGAGTTCCGCAGCTGCGAGCGCAATATCGCCAATCGGGTGCGAGGTCTGTTCCGGATGTCGCGTGCCGGTCGCAAGCATATGGGCGCGTCACGGCCAATCATGCCTAGAGGCTGTTCCTGCTGTCGCGCACCGGCGGCAAGCAAGCAGCCCGAACCCTATCGCCGTGGTGCGTCCTTGAAGCTTGCAAGAGCGCGAAAAGCCTCCAGGCGTTGTTCTCCCACGTTGCCGCTCACCGCACAGCCGGGCTCATGCGTATGCGAACAATCACTAAAGCGGCAGCCTTGCGCTAAATCGTAGATATCGGCAAAAGTCGCGGC
>CAVAPV010000001.1:0-34992 GCA_963590525.1 Agathobacter rectalis | reverse complement strand
TTAGCGGCGATGACAAGCGTGTCGATATCGGGCGCCAAAGAGGCAAGCTCGGCCACTGCGCTGTCTGTCGTTTTGTTATCCACAGCATCGGCCTTGGTCAAGACAAAGACAGGCTTCGCCCCGCAGCCGCATGCCGCCGTCATCTGGCGGGCGGCAAGACGGATATCCAGACCCTGCCCCGTAAGGCTTTGGCACAAGAAGACGACGTCGACGTTAGCGGCGAGCACCTGGCGGCGCACCTGCTTCTCACGGCCCACGCGCTTGACGCGGGCGATCTCCACCTCGCGCGGCATCACAGCATCGATGATGGCTTTCTCGTGCCCGTCCGGGATGCGCAGCGCGACCCAGTCGCCCACCGCAACGATGCTGTCATCGCTTTTCTTGATCTGCGTGGCGAGCTCGGCGCGCAGCTCCTCTTGCGCCGTGTTGACCAGGGGATAGCCGCGGTCAAGGGACGTGACGCGCCCCAAGACAAGCTCTTCATCCAAAGAGGCGCCCCAATCAAGCACCGCTTGCGTACAACCCAGATCCTCAAATGCGATCATGCTCTGACTTCCTTTATCGCCCAATACTGCGCGGTCTTTGCGTTAATCCTCAAGTTTGCGCAGGTCCCTGTGCACAAAATACCATCTGCCTACAAAAAACGCCGCTATGAGCACAAGACCCACCAGGCACAGCTGCAGACCCAGGTTGATATCGGTCTCGCTTACAAAATGCTCCACGCGCCCACCGGAATCCAAAACGCGCACATCAACGGCATGGACGTCGAGCTCGCCTTGATGCTCGTCGCAGTCGATGCTGTAGATGCCGCGTACTTGCAGCGTCGTGCCCGTCGTTGAGTAATCGCCCACGTTCTTGATGCGCTCGGCCATGGTGTTGTCAACCAGCACGCCAATGCAGCTCCCGTCAGAACCCAGCACGTTGACCCACTTATGGTCTGCATCGGCATTCATGATGTCGCCCACAACCTCACCAGAAAACGACACCGTCGACTCGTCCAGGGCGCGGTTTGCGGCAGCCAAAACCCCGATGCGCGTTGTCACGACAACGTTTTCTGTCGTATCAGCTTGCTGATCACTGGTCTCGATGCGCTCGTAGCGGTTAGACAAACTGCCGATGTCTAGGCTGTGACCAGCAGCAAACGCAGCCATGGGCGCCGCAGCAGTCACGGCAAGCATTGCCGCAGCAAGCGCCAAGACGGCCTTTCCCAACACGCGCGCCATCATAGACGCCCCCTCTTGGGTTTCTTGGCGCCGGGCGTCCTGTCAAGCGGGACAAGCGACAAGAAGAACTGCAAAAGCATCGCAAAGACGGCGACGAACTCCAAACGTCCCAAGAGCATCTCGACGATGTAGATGCCCTCTAAGACCTTGGGCATGCCCACCGCAACGATGCCAGAGCTCAAGCCGCCGTTTGAGGCTGCTGATATAGACTCGAAGATCGCTGGCAGGGCGTCATAGCCGCACATGATGCCCGCAACAGCGCCCACGGCAAAGGTGGCGATGTACATGAGAAAGATCGTGAGTGCAGACGAGGCAAGGTCTGCCGTAAGAAGCTTGCGGCCCATGTGATAGTAGAAGGTGCGCGGGCGCACGTGATCTGGCACCAGGGCCTCGCGCACGGTCTGGACGATGGTCTTGGCAATGATGCCGATACGAAACGCCTTGATACCGCCGGTAGTAGACGATGACGAGCCGCCGATGATCATGCCGATGCCGATCATGAAAAACGCACCTGAGCCCATCGCATAGATGAGCTGGCCGGAATACGTCGTAGAAAAGCCGACGTTGGTCGATGCGGATACAACCAGATACAGCACGCGGCGCACAAGCGCAAAGAAGCTTCCAAAATACGTTCCCGACATAACGACCACAGCCAAGACGATGGCCAGTGCAAAGATCCACGTCGCAAAGGTGCGAACCTCGATGTCTTTGAAAAAGTTGCGCAAACGCCCCTTCCAGATCTCTCCATACAAGGTGAAGTTGATGACGCCAAAGAACATGAGGCACATGGTGACAGCCTCCAAAGGCCAGCTGTGATAAGCCATGATGCCCATCGACTGCGCCGTCATACCGCCGGTAGCAAAGACGGAGATGCTGATCCAGACTGATGAGAACAATGCCCTGAGCGGCTCTTGGCCACCCAAAAGCAGGGGTATCGCGCAGGCGACAACGCCTACGCCGATGATAGTGAGCGTCACACGCCCGATAAAGCGCGCCATCGTGCGGATCTCGGGCATGACACGCCCCTCGCGCGCCTCGGCAGCGTAGATGGACGCTGCTCCGGCTCCCGTACCAAAGACACCTAGTGCCAACGCGATGACGAGCACGCCCACGCCGCCCATCAGATGCAGGACAAAACGCCAGGTGATCATAGAGATCGCCATATGGTCGATGTCTATAGCGAGGGAAAGGCCCGTGGCGGTGATGCCAGACACGCCCTCAAAGAACGCATCTTGAAACGAGGCATAGTGACCGGAAAACCACAGCGGCAAAGAGCCAAAGAACGATAGAACCAGCCAAGACAAACCCGTGACGACCAGCGCCTGGTGCCAGACCATGTCGCAGCGCTCGATTTTGGCCAAAAGGAGGGCAGCGCCGCACACCATCGTGATACCCAAGGCCTTGAGGAACTTTGCCGCGCTGGCGTACTCGCCCAAGGCAAGCGCCAGCAAAAAGGGCACGAGCATCGCGGCGGCCATGATCAAGACCAAGGCCCCCAGGTAATGGCAGATGATGCGCCAATCCTCAAAGTGAAGTCGGGTGAACACGAGCGCCTACTCCATGATGAAGGAGACCAGAAACGTCGCAGCGCACAAGACAGCCAAGAAGGCCACAACGGCAACGAGCACGCCCAAAAGGCCTCTCACAGGGCCGTTTTCGCGTAGCTGGCTCAGGTCGTTTTTGTCTTTCATCGCAGGTCACCTCCCGGTTTGCAAGCGCTTATTGTAGCGCGCAAGGCACGCTACACATTGCGCCCTAGTATCCTCACATAGCGTTTGCCGCGCCACAAACGCTCGGCAAGCGTCAGTATCACAGAGACCAAGAGCATGAGCACGCCTACAAGCCCCAGCTTGTTGTCCGGTGCATGCGTCACCGCTTGACCCGTTTGCTTTACCTCGACGCTGCTGGCATGAACCTCAAGCTGTCCACCATGGGCATCGCACATCTGGTTGTAGACGCCCAAGATCTCTACCGTATCACCTATGACGTTGTAGCTGCCGTAGTTAGCGATGCTTGACGCCGCCGTCCTGGTTACAAACACACCAATCGTATAGCCGGACTCCCCTTGGATGTTGATCCAGACATGGCTTTTATCTGCGTTGACGGCATAGCCCACGACCTCACCGCTCACCCTGACGAGCTCTTGGTCCATGCGCTCGGTGGCGCGCGTGAGCTCGGCCACGGTGACCTCGCGGTAGTTTTGGACGATTTGAAGCTGCTGCACGACATTGCCATCACCATCGGCAGCTGTAGCGGTAGCAGGTTGGAAGGGGGCGTATACCGCAAGCGAGACGACGGCAATCAGCGCCAACATCTTGGCAGCACCGCTTTTGGGTGCAATCGCCTTGCGAAGACGACGCAAGCGATGGCGCCTACGTTCTTTGCGCTGGCTCTTCCTGCTGCTGGTCACGCCGTCGGGAATGACGTTGCGCTGCGGGCGAGCGCTCGTAACCACACTGGCAAAGGCGGCGATGAGCGCGATGAACTCCAACCTGCCCGCCCACATCATCAGCATCGAAACCAGCATGAGGCCCGTGTCCATGCTGCCAGCCGGGCGCTCGACAGAAAATCCCGTGTTGGTCACATACGAGATGCTCTCGCAGATGGCGTCTACCGCACCGTAGCCATGGGCGATAAAGAGCGCCGCGCCCAAAGCTGCGGCGATGATGAACATCGTCGTAACCACCATGGCGAGCATCGCATCCTCGGGCGTGGCGCGTTTGACGCCAAAGTGCTTGTAGCGCGCAAAGACCTGCACGCTGTCGGGAAACAGGCTGCGCTGGACGCTTTGCCCAAACCAGCGCAGCACCTGCAAGGCGCGAAACATCTTGAGGCCGCCAGACGTAGAGCAAGAGCAGCCACCAACAAACATGGCTGCCATGAGGATGATGAGCGCGCTGCTGGGAAACGACTCTCCCATCTGGGCAGGGTAGACGGTTTGCATACCGGCAGTAGTGGCAGCGGTGACGACCATGAAGGTGCTGCGGTTAAAGAGCGACTCCCATCCCGCAAAGATATTGTCGCGGCACAAGACAACGGTTACGGCTATCACCAAAAAGAGCAACCACAGCGCGTACGTGCGCAGCTCGGAGTTCTCAAACAGCACTTTTCTAGAAAGCTTGGTCTTTGTCACCGCCAGGGCAAACACGGCAAAGTTGAGCGAACCCAAGATCATCAAAACCGCGATGACGCTGTTGAGCGCCGTGGAGTGATAGAAGACGAGGCTCGAGTTATGCGGGACAAAGCTCCCCGTGCTAAAAGCGTTGCCGGCAAGCCAAAAGCCGTTGATAACGACCTCAGACAACGGCATGCCGCCTGCGGCCAAAACGGCCGCGATGACGACAAGGCCCAAGATCACCAAAGCGACTACGACCTTCCAGACAAGCTCGCCAGTGCTGCGGATGGCAGCGGTGATGCTGTCATGTCTGGCACGCGCATTATCGCGCGCGGAATAGCCGCCGTCTCCAAAAAAGCCCAGATAGAGCGCCGTTATGATGATGGCTTGGCCGCCGGCAAGCGACAGCACGGTACGCCAGGTAGTCTGAGCATGCGACATATGCTCGACATCCATGAGACTCGTCACGCCGGTGGAGGTGAGCATGGACACGCTGTCAAAAAAGGCCGGCAAAAACCCGTCGAATTCATCGGAAAGACACATGGGGACAGCCGCAAAGGCGGCAACGAGCACCCAGGCAAAGCCGCACAAGAGCAAGGATCTGCGCCGGTCGAGCCTCGAGGCGCGCAGCAAACGCAAAGCAGACCCTGCAAGCAGGCTAAGCCCCGCGCCAAAAAAGAACAGCGAGACCTGGGCCTGCTCTTGGTAGAGAGCCGCCACAACAGCGGGGACGAACATGAGGGACCCGTTGATGACAAGCAAGACGCCCAGATAATGTCCTACCGTCAAGAAGTCCTTTGCATGGAATCGGGGCAGCATAATGCGTGGATTATAGCGCCTGGTACACCAAAGGGCGATGCGCGACACGTCTCCAAGCAGGCAAGATGAAGCTGCAAGCACGGTGAGCGCAACGTAAAAGGCGCCGCCAGGTTGCCCCGGCAGCGCCCTATCTGTTTTACACGCACCTACATCGCAGCCTTGCGGCTAGACGCGCGTATGCGAGCCGAACCTTAGATGTCGAGCTTCTCGCCGTCGGTGAGGCCCTGCTCGCGACGGTTCTTGGCCCAAGTCTTGAGAGACAGGCAGGTGAGGTCGATAAAGCCCTTGGCTGCATCGCGGTCAAAGGTGTCGGCGGCATCGTAGGTAGCCAGACCGTAGTCGTAGAGGCTGTAATCGCTCTCGCGGCCGGTCACCATGAGGGTGCCCTTGTAGAGCTTGATGCGCACGTTGCCGGTAACGCATTGCTGCGTGGTGGCAAAGAAGCTGTCCATCGCATGCTTGAGCGGGCTAAACCACTGGCCGTTGTAGACGTTGGTGGCCCAGTCATGCTCGATGTGCAGCTTGTAGCGCAGCACCTCGCGCTCCAAGCACATATCCTCCAGCGCGCGATGGGCCTCGATCAGCGCCAGAGCGCCGGGAGCCTCGTAGCACTCGCGGGACTTAACGCCCACCATGCGGTTCTCGATCATGTCGATGCGGCCGTAGCCGTGCTTGCCGGCGATCTCGTTCATCTTGACCACCAAGTCGACCATGCCCAGCTTCTCGCCGTCGATGGCAACGGGCTTGCCGCCCTCAAAGCTGATGGTGACCTCCTGCGGCTCCTCGGGCGCTTTCTCCGAATCCGTGGTCATGGTGTAGATATCCAGCGGCGGACGGTTCATCGGCTTCTCGAGAACGCCGCACTCGATAGCGCGGCCCCACATGTTGTCGTCGATGGAGTAGGGCTTCTCCTTGGTGGCGGGAACATGCACGCCGTGGGCCTTGGCCCAGTTGATCTCGTCCTCGCGGGTATGCATCTCCCACACGCGCACGGGAGCGATGATCTCCAGGTCAGGATCAAGCGCGCGGATGGAGGTCTCGAAGCGGACCTGGTCGTTGCCCTTACCGGTGCAGCCATGGGCAACGTACTTGGCGCCGTACTTGTGGGCGACCTCGACCAGATACTGCGAGATCAGGGGACGGGAAAGGGCAGAGACCAGCGGGTACTTGTTCTCAAACATGGAGTTTGCGGCAAGTGCCTTGGTGAGGTAGTCGTTGGCAAAGGTCTCGCGCATGTCGGCGATGATGCAATCCAGGGCGCCTACCTCGAGGGCACGCTCCTTGATCTTCTCAAGACCGTCGTGCTCCTGGCCCACCTCGCCCACAACGGCGATGACCTCGAGGTCCATCTCGTCCATCAACCAGCGCAGGCAAACGGAGGTGTCCAAACCACCGGAATACGCCAGTACGCATCTGTCCTTAGCCATCTTTGCTTCCTTTCTATCTGCGGGAAAGCCACCGTTTAGCCTCCCGGTCAGTACCAAAACCTAGTCGAACAGTATCCAATAAAGCGCGTGCTGCGTGGGCGTCATCTAGAGATTAAGCCGTCTACATGCGCTTGGAACCTCTCTGCTGCATCGCTGTCTTGGGCGATGACGAGGATCGTGTCGTCGCCGGCGATGCTTCCCAACACGCCTTGAGGCGCTGCGGCATCGATTGCCGCAGCGATACCCTGGGCGGCGCCGGGCCCGCACAAGACGATGACCTGGTTGCCAGCGCGGCGCGTCTCGACAACCTGCGCCGCAACCACCGTCCTCAAGTGCAAAAGCTGGGGCAAGACATAGATGCCGGCTTTGTCCTTTACCAGGCCAAGATCGGCCATGTCACGACTCACCGTGGCCTGGGTGACCTCGAAGCCCTGCTCCTTGAGCAGCTGCATCAGCTCGCCTTGCGTGCGTATCTGCGTGCTTTTTACGATGCGCGCGATAGCGCTCTTCCTATCGGTGCGAGCAACGCTCACCAGCTCACCTCCGCATCTGCATGCATCGCGTCTTGCCTAGGCATTGCAAGCATCCTCATAGCAAGCAGGCAGCTTGCTGATCAAGAAATCGACGTCCTCTTTGCCGCAAACCAGCGGCGGCAAGAAACGCATGATATCTGCAGCGGGGTTGTTGAGCACCAAGCCATGCTTGAGCCCCGCCAACACCGTTGCAGCTGCCACCGGCTCCTCCAGCGTGATGCCGCACATAAGGCCCTTGCCGCGCACCTCTTTGACAAAGGGCAGCTTGGCCAGCTGCTCGCGCAGATAGGCGCCCGTCTCGTTGATGTTTTGCGCAAACTCGGGCTTGAGCATGATAGAGGTGACGGCCTCGCTTGCAGCGCAGGCAAGGGGGCTGCCGCCAAAGGTCGTGCCGTGCATGCCGGGTTCCATGACGGCTGCCACATCCGCACGCGCGGCAAAGGCGCCCATGGGGACACCGCCGGCGATGCCTTTGGCCATGCTCACGATATCCGGCTTGACGCCGTAGTCCATAAAGGCAAACGGGGTGCCGCAGCGGAAGAATCCCGTCTGAACCTCGTCAAAGATGAGCAGCATGTTGTTCTCATCGCACAAGCGTCTCACAGCCTGCAAGTACTCCTGCGTGCAAGGCCAAACGCCGCTCTCCCCCTGCACGGGCTCGAGCAGCACGGCCACGGGCATGGTTCCATCGACGGGGGTCTTGACGGCTTGCTCCATCGCCTCGATATCGTTGAGGGGCACGCTGGCAAAACCGCCTGGCAGCGGAGCAAAGGGATCCTGCTTGGCGTCTTGCGCAGTAGCGGCAAGCGTCGCATAGGTGCGCCCGTGAAAGGACTTGTTGGCCGATATGATGCCGTAGTTGCCGTTGGCATGGATCTTGCCCCACCTGCGTGCGGTCTTGATAGCGCCCTCGTTGGCTTCGGCACCGCTGTTAGCAAAGAAGATCTGCCAATCTGTGCCCGTTCCCTCTTTGAGCCAACCGGTAATGCGCTGCGCCACCGTACCGCGATGCTCCACGTAGTAGTAGTTGCTCACATGCAAAAGCTTTGCAGCCTGCTCTTGGATGGCAGCTACCACGCCAGGCTCGCTATGACCCACACTCACCACACCGATGCCGCTTAAGAAGTCACGGTACTCGCGGCCCTCGTCGTCGTAGAGTTTCATGCCCTCTCCGCGCACAAACTCGACCGGCTTGCGCACAAAGGTGTGCATGACGTAAGTCTCGTCTTGCTGCTTTGCAATATCAAATGCCGCACCCATGGCTATTCTCCTTTCTTGGCCTGGGCAAACGCCGCAGCGCTGCCAAAGCTTGCTATGGGGCTTTCGAGCTTGGAGGCAAAGTTGCTCACCGGGGCCTCGACAAAATCGGGGTCGAACTCGTCTTCGAGCGTTCTCATGATCAAGGTGCCCACGCCCTCGTCGGTAAAGATCTCGAGCACAAGGGAGTGAAGCGTCTTGCCGTTGATGATATGCGCTTTGCGTACGCCAGCCGATAAAGCCGTGACGATGGCGTTGATCTTGGGGATCATCCCCTTGGCCAGGTTTCCGCTTTCTGCGAGGTCAACAGCCTCTTGCAGCGCCATGCGCAACACCAGCGTGGATTTATCGGAGAAGTCCATGTACAAACCGTCGACATCGGTCATGAAGACAATTTTTTGCGCGCCCAGCGCAGCGGCGACCTCGCCGGCCACGGTGTCTGCGTTGATGTTGAAGTCGCCGTCCGAGCCGTAGCCCACGGTGGCGATAACGGGGATGTAGTCTGCGTTGAGCAAATCCTCGATAAGCGTCGTGTCAACTTTGACGACCTTGCCCACACGGCCCAAAGACGCATCAAGCTGCTGGGCCTGGATGATCTTGGCGTCTGCGCCGTTGAGGCCCACCGCAATGGAGCCATGCGAGTTGATAGCACTCACAAGCTCTTGGTTGACCTTGCCCACCAGCGTCATCTTGACGACTTCCATGGTGGCCTCATCGGTTACGCGCTGGCCGTTTTCCCACTTAACGGGGATATCGAGCCTATCCATCATCTTGTTGATGGCAGGGCCGCCGCCATGCACGATAACGGGCTTGGCGCCCATGAGCTTGAGCATGAGTAGGTCGTCGACCACAGCCTCGCGCAGATCCTCTTGGACCATCGCCGCGCCGCCGTACTTGATCACGACGGTCTTGCCCGCGATATCCTCGATCCAAGGCATCATCTCCATGAGGGCCTTGGCGCGTGCCGCGTGCGGCAGCTCTCCCAGCTCTTGGATCGACACCTCCTGGTATTGCTTCCTAAAAATCATCGTTTTGCCTTCTTGTCCTATCTTGTTGCAACCCTTTGCACCAAATACCGCCTTGGCTCCCTTTGCAGGGTTCTAGCTGCGGTAATCGGCGTTGATGCTGATGTAGTCGTGGGTAAAGTCGCAAGTCCACATGCGCGTCGAGCATTCTCCGGCGCCCAAGGACACGTCGATGACGATCTCGTCTTGCTCAAATCGTCGCAAGGCCTCGTCCTCGTCAAAGCCGCAGGGCAAACCGCCTCGCAAAACGGGCATGCCCATGATGTCGATGTCGACGTCCTCTTGCGCAAACGACGCGCCGCTGCGCCCCAAGGCTGCGGCGATGCGCCCCCAGTTGCAGTCATGACCGGCAATAGCCGTCTTGACCAGCGGGGAGTTGGCGATAGTACGCGCAGCCTTGTCCGCGTCCTCATCGCTTGCCGCCTGCGTCACGTTGACGGTGACGAGCTTGCTTGCGCCTTCTCCGTCTGCTGCCATCTTGCGTGCGAGGTTTTCGCACAGCTGGGCCAGCGCGGCTGCAAAGGCGTTGTAGGCATCGGTGCCAGCCTTGATCTTCGGCCCTTGGGCAGCGCCGTTGGCAAGCGCAAAGCACGAGTCGTTGGTAGAGGTATCGCTGTCAACCGTGATCTTGTTAAACGAGACATCAACCGCTGCCTTGAGCGCCGTCTTGAGAGCGTCTGCCTCGATGGCGACGTCTGTAGTGATGACGGCGAGCATCGTGGCCATGTTGGGTTGGATCATGCCGGAACCCTTGGACATGCCACCTATCGTATAGACAACGCCGTCAGCCTCAAAGGTGAGCGCACATTCCTTTGAGACGGTATCTGTGGTCATGATGCCGTGTGCGGCGTCTTCCGCAGCCTCGCGCGAGCTGCTCAGCGCTGCCGCCAACTTGGGCAAGCCGCTCTCAAACGGCTCCATGGGCAGTTGCACGCCGATAACGCCCGTAGAGGCCACGAACACCTCGGCAGGGTCTATGCCCAGCGCTTTTGCCGTGAGCTCCTGTTGCTTGAGCGCCGCCTCGTCGCCCGGTTTGCCAGTGGCGGCGTTGGCATTGCCGGAATTGAGGATAACCGCACGTGCGTGACCGCCTGCAGCAACCTCACGCGAGAGCTTGACCGGTGCAGCGCAAAACACGTTGCGCGTAAAGGTGCCCGCCGCAACGGTCTGCTCTTGCTGCGAGAAAACCAGGGCAGCATCGCGGCGCAGGGGATTTTGCCTAAAACCAACATGCAAGCCAGCGGCAACAAAACCCTTGGGAGCAGTCACTCCCCCGTCTATGAACTCAACAGTATGCATGTACTGCGCATCCTCTCTCATCTCTCAACAGGCAAGGCCAGCAAAGCCCGCCTACACCACCGGGCAAGAGCCGTTGAGGCCGGCGGCCTCGTCAAAGCCAAAGGCGATGTTTGCCGCTTGAACCGCTTGGCCGGCTGCACCCTTGACGAGGTTGTCGATAGCGCAGCTTGCGATAAGCATCTTGTTGCCAGGTGCCACTTTGATGCCAACTTGCGCGCGGTTGCTGCCCTCGACCCATGCCGTCTGCGGCATCATGCCCAGCGGCAAAACCGTGACAAAGGGCTCGTTCTCATAGCGCTTGGCATACAGATCCCAGACTTCCTCATCGGTCATAGGCTTGGCAAGCGGCAGGTACACCGTGGCGAGCAAACCACGCACCATAGGAACCAGATGCGGCGTGAAGATAACCTCCACATCGCGTCCTGCCGCACGCGTGTAGGTCTGAGCGATCTCTGGAGTGTGACGATGGGGCAAACCATAAAGCCCCACAGACTCATCTGCATTGCAAAAATGCGTCTTGGCGCTGGCCTTGCGTCCAGCGCCGCTCACACCAGACAATGCAGCGATGGTAACCGTACCCTCACCCAAGTTGCCGCTTTCTGCCAAAGGCAGACCCGCAAGCGCCGAAGCCGTTGGATAACAGCCAGGGCACGAGATGACGGCGGGTTTTGCGGCGATCTGCGCGCGGGCGACCTCGGGCAGGGCGTAAACAGCGCCAGCCAAAAGGTCCGTACTCGTGTGCTTGGCGCCGTACCACTGCTCATAGACTTGGGCATCGGCGATGCGATAATCGGCAGAAAGATCCACTACCTGCACGCCCGCCTCTACCAAAGCCGGCGTCATGGCAAGCGATGCGGTATGGGGCACCGCCAAGAAGGCGACATCTGCCTTGGCAGCAACAGCGGCCGCATCATGCGGCTCGAACTCCAAGTCGCAGATACCCAACAGCGCAGGGTACAGCTCGGACATGCGCTTGCCGGCATCTCCAGTAGAGGTGATGCACGTAAGCTCGAAGTTGGGATGCGCGCAAAGGATACGCACTGCCTCTGCTCCCGCGTAGCCTGCTGCGCCTACCACTGCCGCCCGTACCATGAAGATCACTGCCTTTCGCGCTTTTTAGTGCGCCTTGAAACCTTGTAGAACAAACAGGACCCGCGCCTGCGGGTCCAGGTTTGGACAGTATGCGCCTATTTGCGTACATACTCAATATTTTTATCAAAATATGCAATATTTTTGCATTATTTTGCCGATTTATGCAATTTTATCTATAATCGAACCACTCAACACCCAAGAGGCGCCATCCAACGTCGTGGCGCGCAACGCCACGCAACGCGATGCAAGCGGCTCTAGTCTTGCTCTTCTCCGTTGACGAGCATGACGGTGTCGCGTGCAATCATGAGCTCCTCGTTAGTGGGAACGATGAGCACCTTGACCTTGGAGCGCTCGTCGCTGATGACGCTCTCAACGCTCTCTGCCCTATTGGCTTCGTGGTCCAACACGATACCCAGCGGCTCCAAACCAGAGAGGATCATGCGGCGCATGCGCTCGCAATGCTCACCTACGCCACCCGCAAACGCAATGGCATCCACGCCGCCCATGACGGCTATGTAGGAGCCGATCATCTTCTTGACGCTGTTGGAGTACATGTCGTACGCAAGCGTTGCGCGCTTATGGCCTGCAAGCGTTGCCGCTTTGACCACGCGCAAGTCATTAGACAAGCCGGAGATGCCAGCAAGGCCGGACTCGCGGTTCATGATCTGATTGATCTCTCCAGGTGTGTAACCCTCTTGCTCCATGAGGAAGGTGACGATAGCGGGGTCGATGTCGCCGCAGCGCGTGCCCATCATGACGCCGCCCAAGGGCGTGAATCCCATAGAGGTGTCTGCAGACATGCCATGGTCAACTGCCGTAAGCGAGCAGCCGTTGCCTAGATGACAAGTGATGAGCTTGAGGTCTTGCAGGGGCCTACCCAAAAGCTCTGCCGTGCGGTTGGCGATATAGCGATGGCTCGTGCCATGTGCTCCGTATTTGCGGATGCCGTAGCGCTCGTAGAACTCGTACGGCAGCGCGTACATGTAGTTGCGCGGTGCGAGCGTCTGATGAAACGCCGTATCGAAGACAACCGTATTGGGAACACCGGGCATGAGGTCCATGCAGGCGTTGATACACTTGAGTGCAGGCGGGTTGTGGAGTGGTGCCAGCTCGGAGAGAGCCTCGATATCTGCGAGGACCTGATCGTCGACCAAAGCGCTCTTGTCAAACTTCTCTCCACCGTGGACAACGCGATGGCCCACGGCGTCGATCATGTCCAAACCACCCAGGTCCTTGACCAAGGTGTCGATAACGACCTGCATGGCCTCGAGGTGGTTTTTCATCGGCTTGGTGATGACCTTGTTGTCATCGCTGTACCACTGCTTGCAAAAGGCGTCGTCGCAGCCAACCTTTTCGCATAGGCCCTTGGCGATAACGCTCTCGTCGTCCATGTTGATAACCTGGTACTTAAGCGACGAACTACCGGCATTGATAACGAGAACGTTCATACTCCCTCTTTCGTGGGGGTCGGGCCTCGAGAAAAGAGGCGCTTGCCTGAATCGTGTCCGCCCATTGTCACACAGCACACAGGCAACGCGGCACCCCCTCTCCCTGTAAGCGGGGTCAACCTGCCCGCTAACAGGCGTTTTTAGCTGAGCTTGCTGTCGATCTCGTCTCCCAGATCCTCATCGAGCTGACCCATAAGAACCGTAACCTTTTGCTGAGCGTCGTCTAGGCGCTTCTTAAGCGAGCCGAGCAGCGCGACGCCGCGTTCGTAGCCCTCTATGCTTGCCTCGAGCTCGAGCTGGTTGGACTCGAGAGCGCGCACGATCTGGTCAAGCTCAAGCAGACCCTCCTTGAAGCTCATCTGCTCGATATCCTTCTTTTGGTCTTGAGCCTCTTGCATGGTGCATCCCTTCTACTGCTAATGGTTTATCGCTAATCGTTTTTGCTCACAGAGTCTACGTTGCAGCTCATGCTGCCGTCTTTGACGCGGACAACGATCTTGTCTCCCGCTGCAACGTCTTTGACGCTCTTGACGATGGTCTTGCCGTCTTGCGCATAGCTTATCGAGTATCCGCGCGCCAAAGTCTTAAGCGGAGACAAAGCGTCGAGCTGGGCAGCAGCTAAAGCCAGCTGCTTGCTGTGATGTTGTGTCAACGTGCTGCCCACATGCCCAAGCGAGCTTGCTGTCTGCTCAAGACGATGAGCCGTCGACGCAAACGAAGCCGTCATAGCACGGTCAAGACGCTCCTGCGTCTGAGTTAACTGAGTTGCCTGATGCGCAAAAGCATCAGGAAAAGCTCTCTTGAGACGCTGCTCAAGCGTCTCAAGCTGCATCTGGTTGTCTTTTTGGGCGTTAGGCAGTGCGCGCGACAAACGGTCTTGGATCGTGTCGAGCTTCAAGGCGTAGTCACCCAACAGATAGCACGGATCTTTAAAAACAGGGCGGTCAGACAGACGCGCAAGACGATGGCGCAGGCCCTCCAAACGTTGGTCGAAAGCGTTGTCGAGCGCGCGCGTGGCGTTATCCACCTTTGCCGCTAGCTCGTCTACAGACAGCGATATCTTCTCGGCCGCAGCCGTTGGCGTAGAGCAGCGCAAGTCTGCGACCATGTCGGCGATAAAGTTATCCGGCTCGTGCCCGATCCCGGTGACGACGGGGATGGAACACGCGGCAACGGCACGTGCAAGCGACTCGTCGTTGTAGGGCATCATGGTCTCGTAGGCACCGCCGCCGCGCACGAGTAAGATGACGTCTGGAGCAGGAGAAGCCTCCTGGGCGGCTTGCAGCGCCTCGCACATGTAGCGAGCCGCGTTCTCTCCCTCTACCGTTACGCCAAAGACCATGAGCTCACCTAGCGGGTAGCGCCTGCGCAATGTGCGCATGACGTCTCTGATGGCCTTGCCGCTTGGGGACGTGATGACGGCGATGCGCTTGGGCAAAGCGGGAATACGGCGCTTGCGAGACGCGCTCATAAGCCCCTCTGCCTCGAGCTTCTTGGCGAGCTGGGCAACGCGGACGCGCAGGTTTCCCTCTCCGGCAATGGCAAGCTTGCGAACAGTAAACTGCAGGCTTCCGCGCGCGGCATAGCAGCTAAACGAGCCCGTCACCTCTACAAGACTCCCGTTTTCCAACGTAACGCCGCTTGCCTCGTAGACGTTTTTCCAAATGATGCAGGGCATGACGCTGTCATCGTCTCTGATCGTAAAGTAGACAGCCTTGTAACCCGATCTTTGGCTAAGCTCGCAGATTTCTCCCACAACAGTGAGACGAATCTGTTCGAGCCCGCGTTTTGCCAGGCTCATGGCTTGTGTGACCGTACAGGCCTGACGACCCTCTTGTTCTTGCGTCATGCAAACACCAACCAACTCGTTCTTTTGGCACGTCAAGTCGCATAAGAATAACAGCTAGGTGTGACACGAAAATCCCGCGAATAAAGTCGCAGCCACAAGCACGCAATTGACAAAGAAAACGGGCAGCGCTCTTACGCCACCCGTGCAAAAAGCCTTAATCAACAGCTAAGAGCTTGAGCTCGCCGTTGCAGATACGCAGTGACAGCTTACCGTCCAAAACATCCGCGAGCTCGCGTCCCGCCATCTCATAGCGCCAGCCCTTCATGACCTCGCACTCGTCACGGTGACCGCGCGCCAATTTTACGAGGTCATCATGAGAAGCCAGCACGGGCACGGCAACCCCGTTCTCATGAGCACGCAGCTCAACTACAGCGCTCAAAAGCTCGAGAGCGCCCACGATATGCGGCTCTCCCCCGGGCCTCTTAGGCAGCTTGGGATAATCCTTGGGGTCGCATGCCTTACCGCGCTTGACTGCTTCTATCACCTCGCGCGCTGCCTTGGTGTTGAGCTTGGAGCTAAGGCCTCGCACCTCCATGAGCTTGTCGATGCTACGCGGAGCCTTGCGTGCAACCTCGACCAAAGCCTCATCCGGAATAACCCACTTGCGTGGCAGGTTGCGACGTGCCGCCTCGCGCTCGCGCCATGCAGCGAGCTCGCGTGCAACAGCCAACTGGGATCCAGAAAGCGATGCAACGCGCTTTACGCGATGCCATGCCTCCCAAGGGTCGTTCTCGTATTTAGCGGGGTTGGCCAAAGCCTTGAAGTCGTCCTCAAGCCACGAGCTGCGTCCCTGCTGCGCAAGGGCAGTAGTCATCTGCTCGTACATCTGCGGCAGATAGATCACATCTTCAAGCGCATATTTGATCTGGTTGGCAGTCAAGGGACGACGCGACCAATCGGTATAGCTATCGGCCTTGGCGAGCTTCACTCCGCAAAGCGAGTGAACCAACGGACCATAGCCCACCTGCAGCGGAAACCCCATCAATGCCGCAGCCATCTGCGTGTCAAACAGCGGTGTGGGCATGACGCCTAGCGTGTGATAGAGGATGTCGATGTCTTGCGAACCCGCGTGAAAAATCTTGACACAGGACTCGTCTTGCATGATGGGATTGAGCACCTTGAGATTATGCACGGTCAATGGGTCGATGATGGCCTTGATGCTGCCATTGTTGATTTGGATCAGGCAGAGCTTGGCGTAGTAGGTCTTCTCGCGCAAGAACTCCGTATCTATAGCAAGGATCTTTGAACCTTCAAGGTCTTTTACCAGCTGCTCGAGCTGCGTTTGCGTCTCAACGTAAGCGTAATCCATCTGTCCCGTTCCGGTGCGTCTTTATGCGCATGCGCGCAAGCCTCACGTAAACCATCCAGCTTGAAAAGCGGACTGCAACGCCACCCAGCTTTCGCGCGAGCACAAGCATGCTTTGCGCAAAGCTGCTGCGGCAACAAAAAAGGAGCCTGAACAAGGCTCCCTTAAAAATCGATGGTGGGCGATACTGGGATCGAACCAGTGACCCCTACCGTGTCAAGGTAGTGCTCTCCCCCTGAGCTAACCGCCCATCGGCCTTCTTGCGTCGGCAAGGCGATATAATACCGCAACCAGAGAACTTGGCAAGAGGTTTCTTGAAAATAACCCCTCTCGCGCAAGCACAAAGGATATATCGCTGACTAACCGAGCTAAATCGCGACTTTACAGCTTTTGAGCTCGTCAAACGAGACAGCTCTCTTAGAGAAAGCAGCGACAGCATCGTCATGAGTAACCAAAATAATCGTTTTGCCAGATTCATTCATCTTCTCAAAGAGCGTCAGAACAGCATCTCTCGATGTGTGATCCAGGCTCCCCGTGGGCTCATCAGCGAGGATCAACTCGGGATTGTTCATCAGCGCCCTGGCAATAGCCACACGTTGTTGCTCGCCTCCCGACATCTTACAGGGATAGCATGCGGCGCGTTCAAGAAGGCCGACCTCGTCCAAGAGCTTCTCTGCTCTAATCCTGGCATCCATCTTTGACTTGCCTGAAATCAGAGCTGGTGTCATTACGTTCTCAAGCGCGTTAAAGCAGTCTATCAAGCGATAATCCTGAAAAACAAAACCCAATATCTGGTTTCTGTAACGTTCCTCTTCTCCGCCACATAGAGAATCGACTCTCGTATCCCCCACTCTCACCTCGCCACTTACGGGTTTCACAAGGCTGGCAATCACTTTCAAAAGCGTGCTCTTGCCGCATCCAGACGGACCTGTCAAAGACACAAAATCCCTTTTAGCGACATCAAAAGAAACCCCGTCAAAAACCCGCGTTAGTTTTGCTCCATCTTTAAAAGAGACAGAGACGTCTGTCAGCTCAACGAAGCTCATCGCCCTTGCCTCCTCTCAAAATCCACACTCGCAACAGCAAAAGCCCCTTTGACCTTCTTGCGCGTATAAAACCAAGCAACAATCAAAACCTCAAGCACGCAAAGGAGGCTCAGACAAAACAGCATCGCTTCTACCGTAAAGGTCAGTTCAAACACGCGCCAGCAAAACACAGCCTTAAGCAAGAGCACTGCAAAGGCAGACGAACATGCCATCACCAAAAACTCCTCGACTGCAAGCCCGAGCAAAAGCCCTCTCTTTTCTGCTCCTAGGGCAAGCAACACGGCGATATCGCCTCGCGCCAACTCAAACCGGTGTGAAGCTTCCCTAGACATTACTAGAACGAGTATCAATAAAGCTGCGATCATCAGCAGTAGGTACGTCCCTCCTTGGGAAACCGCACTTGCCGCCTCATTTCTTTCTTGCAGCAGCGTGATTCGATTGCCCGTCTGCCCAGCAACATCCCCGATATCATCTTCACGAGCAAAGTGCACCGCTTTGCTCACCGTCTGCGATAACTCCTCTTTAGAGTCGCAAGCAAGCGCAAGCCCCCAACGTTTGCCGATATCGCCATACGAGTATCCCGGCATCATGATTCCAACCAAACGGTATTCCCGAGCCGTGGAATACAAGCCATCATCACCCGGAAGCAAAATCGAGTCTCCAACAGACACATCAAGCGACTGGGCAACATTCTTACTCACAATCGCTTCCCCGCGCTCAAGCTCAAGAGGCACCTTACCCTGAACCATCACTTCCTCAGCAAAGGGGGAACACTCAAAATCCATAGAATCTGCAGGGTCAAAAAAGTACGATGAAACACCGCGAACCGCAGTCTCGCCGTTGTCGCCTTTCTCTGCAAACGACGTCGATTTCACGTACAGGAAAGAACCCTCTGTCGCAACGTCGGCGTTTGTGAACTCGCAAAAGTCATATTGCATGTGGCTCAAGTAAGACCATTGATTGACATAGGGTAAATAAGTAAGAAGGATTAAAAACAAGGGAATTGCAATGGTCGGCACCAGAAAAGCCAGCTGTTTCAAATCCTCAGCAGGCCTCCTCTTAAAGCTTCTTGTTAGGTAAAAGGAAGCAACGCTCATGCGCCTCACCGCCCCTCCTTAAAACGCGTGTATGCAATGCACGAAAATCCAGAAGCAATCACTACTAACAGCGCAATTAACGTCATGCATGGAACACAAAAGAGCACTTGCTCCACCATGGAGTACTTAAACGCTGTCAGTTTTTCGACAATCACCTTGCTTGACAAAACAGCTGCGAAGCCAGCACTCAGCAGTTCTGCCTCAACCAAAAAAGCGATCATGACAGCAAGGCGCCGCCTACTGGTTCCGAGCATGCACAATGTCACGCATTCTTCTCTATGCTGGGACACTAACTGCTGCACAGTTCTGCAAGCATAAAGTCCTGCGAGAACGCACCCCAATACATACAGGACCACAGTCAGCCCAAGATTGAGCACTCCTTTATCGGCCGCAGCAAGGTCCTCTGCTCTTGTAGAAAGGGTTTGCCGGGCAATATCGAATCTATGCTCGTCATCAGCGTCTTTGCTCAGCAACGGGTACTCAGAAGAAAAGTAATGATCGGCCGCGTCTTTGTCGCATACAGACACAAACATCGTCTCTGCGTTCAACTCCCGCGAAACGAGTTCATCAGGCCTCATATCCGACACGACAACAGCAGGAGGGTTTGCGTAGATATCGATCGATGAGCAAACAGCCCCAACCACCAAAGGCCTCTCAAAACCATCAATATCCAGAGAGTCTCCAGTACAGACCTGCAAAGAGCGAGCCAACCTATAATCCAAAATCAGATAACCTTCTTGACCCTCCAAGACAGTTGGAGAAAGAGAGCTCAGAAAACGATTCGATGGAAACCAGGAAAGCTCAAGATCGTCGGAGGCTTGGCAATACTTTACATCCGCTCGCATGCTGTGCCCTTTAAAGGATAAACACTGCATAGAAGTAGAGTACAGCGTACACTTTTGGAGCAAGAACGGTTGATTTGAGATTGAGCTGAGCTCTACCTCGTCAACAGATGCGATTCTGTAGTCGTATCCAGATGCGTAATACACTCCGGCTTTTAGCGAATGATGGACTGGAAGCAAGAGCGCTATCGCAAGAGCAAAAGAAAGCAGGGCAAAATGGGCAAGCCAGCGCGTTACTCCCTTTTGCAGCGGCAACAGAAGCCACCTCTTGAAAAGAAGCAGCGTCAGCGCCGGCTTGCCCGTATGCATCTCGCTATCTCCTACGAAACCGTTAGTGGTCCTAAATTCAACTACAGCTCAAGGTAACAGTAACATAGCAAATTAGTTAATAGAATTGACTTTCTAAGCACGAGAGCATTCTTAATTAATGATAAGCGATATCAGAAAACAGATAAGTTTTATCGCAACTTTCTCTTGCAACCTAAGCCCCCATGCCGTATAGTATCGGCTTGCGCGCGGAAGTGGCTCAGTTGGTAGAGCATAACCTTGCCAAGGTTGGGGTCGCGGGTTCGAGTCCCGTCTTCCGCTCCACATATAACAGAGCCGGCTTGTCCGGCTCTTTCTTCCATATTTGCGGAAGTGGCTCAGTTGGTAGAGCATAACCTTGCCAAGGTTGGGGTCGCGGGTTCGAGTCCCGTCTTCCGCTCCAAACAAGATAAGGAGATTGGCCAAGCGCCAGTCTCCTTCTTTTATATCGTCAGCATTCACATGAACCTAGCTGCAGCACACGCATGAACAAAAGACGATCGGTGATACTGGCTGCAGCGAATGAACCCTATCGGCTAGTTTAGGCTTACCAATTAAGCGGCGTCCTCCTCGATCCGCTGGTAGCAAACCAAAAAGTACGCGAAGTAGGCACTTGCTTTGGCTTATACCAAGTAGCTCAAAATCGCGAGGCTGTGACCAGCGGGTTTGCAGCAAACAACAGTTCGCTACCTGCCACGCTGCGTTTGAAGTGCCTACTTCGCGCGCTTTTTGACAAGAGAGCCAGTAGCATTCCATTTTCCGGACCTTGCCGCCTTCCTTTGCTGCCGCACACCTATGTTTGCTGCCACCTTCAAACGCCCAGCTCCCTCACAACGCAAAACAGGCCGGAGAGCAATTCTCCGGCCTGCGATCTTTTATGGTGGGCCATGCAGGATTCGAACCTGCAACCCAGGGATTATGAGTCCCCTGCGCTAACCGTTGCGCCAATGGCCCCTATGCGTAGGGAGTATTGTACCTTACTCCTCGAGATAATCCTTGAGCTTGCTGCTGCGACTCGGGTGACGGAGCTTGGCCAGCGTCTTGCTCTCTATCTGGCGGATGCGCTCGCGCGTCACGCCAAACTCACGGCCCACTTCCTCCAGCGTGCGGGGATGACCGTCTTTAAGGCCAAAGCGCAGCTCGATGACCTTGCGCTCACGTTCTGCCAAACCATCGAGCACCTTGCCCAGCTGCTCTTGCAGCATGGTAAAGCTTGCTGCATCATCCGGGCGCACAGCCTCGTGGTCCTCGATGAAGTCGCCCAGCTGGGAGTCTTCTTCCTCGCCGATGGGCGTCTCCAAAGAGACGGGCTCCTGGGAGATCTTCTGGATCTCTCGCACGCGCTCGGCGGTCATGTCCATCTTCTCGCCGATCTCTTCTGGAGTTGGCTCGCGGCCAAGCTCTTGGAGCAGCTGGCGCTGGATGCGCACGAGCTTGTTGATGGTCTCGACCATATGGACCGGGATGCGGATGGTGCGCGCCTGATCTGCGATAGCGCGGGTGATTGCCTGGCGGATCCACCACGTTGCATAGGTAGAGAACTTGAAGCCCTTGGTGTAGTCAAACTTCTCTACCGCGCGGATAAGACCCAGATTACCCTCTTGGATGAGGTCCAAGAAAAGCATGCCGCGGCCCACATAGCGCTTTGCGATAGAGACGACCAAGCGCAGGTTGGCCTCGATGAGGGCGTCTTTTGCATCCCAACCAGCTTGCTCGATGCGTCCAAGGCGGCGCTTCTCCTTGCGGTCGAGCTCGATGCCTTGCTCTTGGGCCTCTTCGAGCTGCCTGGTAGCCTCAAGGCCGGCCTCGATCTTCTGAGCCAAGTCGACCTCTTCTGCTGCAGTGAGCAAGTCAACCTTGCCGATCTCTTTGAGGTACATGCGCACGGGATCGCCTGTGAGCATGGCAACACTGGATGCCTCAGCACGTGCTTTGCGGGATTCGCGGCCCTTCTTCTTAGAAGAAGCCTTGCTCGCCTGCTTGAGCAGCGCATCTGCATCCTTGCTTGCTTTGAGCTCGTCTTCGGGGATACCCTCCATGATGTCCTCATCGGACATATGGGCATCGGCCTCTTCTTCTACAGCCGTGCCAACCGCGTTGCCGGAGTCATCTTCGACCTTGACGCCGCGGGCGGTAAAGTACTCGCAGATGGACTCAAGCTGCTTTGCGTTGAGCTCCTCATCTGCAAAGGATTCTTCGATCTTGCTCTTGGTGGTCTTCTTGCCGGAGTCTTTGATGATCTCGTCGATCTTGTCGATGAGCTCTTGCTCCAAAACGCCGGCCGCAGCCTCTGCAGCCTTCTTGTTCACGCTCTTCTTAGCAGCCACGTATTCTCCTTCTGGTTGCATGCAGCCTACAGCTGCGTGCCTTTTCGAAGCTCCACAAGCTGCGCTTGCAGCTCTACGGTCTTCTTGAACAGCTCCTCCATTTGCTCTGGCGTGAGCGAATCGTCATCGCGCATGCGCGCCTTGGCTTGGCGGATGCGCCGATTCAAGTCATGCTCGAGCAAACTGCGAACCAAGAGCCTGGCCCTTGACTCGCTTTGCTCTCCTGGCTCAACGTCTGTCATGGCGCTGGCCAAGATAGCTGCGGCCTCCTGACACGAACCCATGCACACGCTGTATGCCTGGGCGGGCGTCAAGGGGCCCTCGTAGGAAACCAGGGCTTTGGCCATTGCCTCTGCACGTGGGTCTTCCCACTTGATTTGAACAAGTTCTTCTCTCAGCTTTGCGACAAGCGCCGCATCCGACACAAGCAGGGAGACAAGCTCGTGCTCCATATCAAAGAAGCGTTTGCTTTCTCTCGTGAGCTTTGCCGTAGCGAAGCTTTTCGTTTGGCTGGGCTGCTCTTGGACTGGCGCTTGTTCTTCTTCGCGGCGGGCAGCCGCAGGAGGCCTAAGTTCCTTTAGAGCATGGAGTACATCAGTATATTCCAGATTAACAGCGTCCGCAATGATGTTGACGTAATCCGTCGCCATCATCGAGTTGCGTATGGGATACAGAATCTGCAGGGCTTCTTCCATGGCCTTTGCCTTCATCTGCGGCTTTGACATGTCGTAGCGCTCAAAGACACGGTTGATGGAGAACTTGAGCAGAGGCTGAGCCGCTGCGACCTGCGCTCTCATGCCGTCTGGCCCCTTAGCGGCGATGTATTCCGCCGGGTCCATGTTGTCGGGCAAGACCGTCACCTTGAGCTCGATGGGTTCGCGCCCGCTTTCTACCGCAGAGCTCCAATCGATGAACTCCGTTGCGCGCATGGCAGCTTTTTGGCCTGCAGCATCGCCGTCAAAGAGATAGACGATCGTAGAGGCAAAGCGGCTTAGGAGCTTGACGTGTTGAGCCGTCAATGCCGTACCCAAGGTGGCCACGGCATTGGTGATGCCAGCCTCGTGCATGGCGATGACATCGGTATAGCCTTCCACGACGATGGCGCATCCGCTGCTCACGATGGTTGATTTTGCCCTGTCGATCCCAAACATGTTGGACGACTTGTGAAACACCGGGGTCTCGGACGTGTTGAGGTACTTGGGCTCGCCCTTGCCGATCACGCGCCCACCAAAGGCGATCGTCCTGCCCTGCAGGTCGTGGACGGGAAACATCACGCGATTAAAGAAGCGGTCGACCATGCGCCCGTTGTCAGACGAAAACGCCAGATTTGCCTTGATAAGCTCTTGGCGGGCAAACCCCTTGTCCTGCAGATGACGGCACAGCTTGCCATGGCCTGGAGCAAAGCCCAGGTTCCAATCGGTCGAAGGCCCGCTGCCAAAGCCGCGCTCGCCCAGATACTTGCGCGCTGCGGCAGCATCAGCGTCTTTTGAGCGCATAAGTTGCAGATGAAAGAACTCCTCGGCCGCAGCGCATGCGTCCATCAGACGCTGACGCTGCCCTCTGGGCATGCCACCGGCAGAGGTCTCCTTTATCTCGACATGCGCGCGGTCTGCCAGCAGGCGAACCGCTTCTGGAAACTCGAGTTTCTCGGACTCCATCACGTAGCCAAAGACGTCTCCACCCTTGCCGCAACCAAAGCAATGCCACAGCTGCGTGCCCGGATCGATCTTGAAGCTGGGGGTCTTCTCATTATGGAAGGGACAGCATCCCCAAAACAGGCGGCCCTTCTGCTTGAGGATGACATGCTCGCCGACGAGGGAGACCAGGTCGGTCGCCTCGCGAACGCGCCGGATATCCTCTTCGTCGATTCTTGCCATGGTTTATCTGCCCTTGTTCATCTCTTCTGCCCGAGGCACGAGGTTGTCTCGCACCCAATCTATATTGCCTGTAACCGTCGCAATCAGCTCTTGAATATCTTCGAACTTGATTTGCGGGCGGATCCAATGCGCAAAGCGCAGCTCTATGGCCTTATCGTACATCTCTCCTTCGTAGCCGATCATATGCGCTTCGATGAGCGATGTCGCATTCTCAAAGCTCGCAGCTACGCCCACGTTGATCGCAGCGGCGTACCAGAGGCCGTCGACCTTTGCAAAACCGCCGTAAACACCTTCTGCTGGCAGCATTGTAAGACCATCGGGAGCGACGTTTGCAGTGGCAAAACCCATGCCGGTGCCTTCTCCGCGGCCTCTCTCGACCGTACCGCAGACCTCGTGGATCGCGCCCAGTTCGCACGCCGCGTCGACGTCGCCTTGCGCAATCAGGCTCCTGGCACGCGTAGCAGTCACGATCTCCCCTTTTGCCTTGTACAGTTTTTGAGGATAGCAGTCCGCGCCTATCGCCTTGCACCATGTTTGAATGTCGGCAACCGTTCCCGCTGCCTTCTTGCCAAAGCGAAAATCGGCCCCCACATGGACGCCTGCCACGTCTATCTGGCTTGCGAGCCTATCCAGGAAGGCTGCAGGCTCAAGCGAGAGATTGGTTTTGTCGGTGACGATGGCAACAACCTCGTCTGCACCCGCCGATTGCTCTGAGGCAAGCGCGGCGAGCCGGCTTTTGTTACTCATGAGCTTGAAGCTTGCGGGCTCGCGCCCAAAAAGCTCGTCTGGGTCTATATCAAAGGTGAGTATCGTCAGACCGCATCCGCGCTCTTGCGCATCTTTTTTTGCAGCGGCAAACAGAGACTTGTGACCATCATGCAATCCGTCAAAAACGCCGATTGCGACGACCCTGCGCCCCAATGCAAAAGAAGGCGTCTCTTTAAGGTCCCAACTGATCAAGCGCGCACTATGCGCCAGGGCACTGCTAGCAGACACGCCCGAAACACCCCCGGGAATAACGACTTCCGGTTTGAGGGCACCGTCTTGCGCCGCATACACGGCCATCAGCTTGCCTTTGCAAACACAGCAAACCGGTCCTGAGGGCATATCGCCCTTTAGGCCCAGCTTTCTGCCGCAAGAGACATCGTTCATGTCTTCTTGGCTCAACTCGTAAACATCGTCAAAACCCAAAAGCGCTACAGGATCGGCCCAGGGAAGCTCCTGTCCATCTGCAGCAATCTGCGCCAACGCTTCAAGCGTATAAGCGTCTTGGACCTTGCAGCTGGCAACCGATGTGCGACGCAACGCGCTCAGATGCGCGCCGCATCCCAATCTACAACCCAGGTCACGGGCGATAGAACGGATATAGGTGCCCTTGCTCACAGCAAGCTCGACATCCCAATAGATAAGATCGTCCTCAAAGAGGCCATCGGCACCATCGCTTAAACGCACATGCTCTGTCCCACAGCCAACAAGCCTTGCTTTGTCGATAACAACCTCTCGTGGCTCGAGCTCAAGCTGTTTGCCCTCGCGTGCGGCCTTGTAAGCTGTAACTCCGTTTTTCTTGATGGCAGAATACGCGGGCGGTAGCTGCATGCTGCGGCCCAAGATACTGTCGAGCAGCTCTTGCTCGTTGGAAAACCCGCAAGATGCAAGCCTCTCGGCCAGATCTGCGTCCGGCTGGCTGGAGATAACCCTGCCCTCTGCGTCGTCGGTATCTGTCGCCGCCCCAAAGACGATGCGCGCGACATAGCTCTTATCGTGCCCGGTCAAGTATGCAGAAAGCCGCGTTGCGGCGCCAACGCACACGAGCATCAAACCCGTTGCCATCGGATCGAGCGTGCCAGCATGGCCCACGCGCTTTTCTCCGGTGAGTCTTCTTATAACGTTGACGACATCATGCGATGTGACGCCTTGAGGCTTGTCTACGGCCAAGACTCCGCAAAGGCCGCTTGCGCCGCGCTTCATCGACATCCCTCTTGTGCACTCTGGGTTGTTGCAGGCTCAAACGATGCAGCGACGCGCTCGATTACCTCGGCTATCGCCTGCTCCATGTCTCCGTACAGGGTAAAGCCAGATGCGGCAACATGACCGCCGCCATTCATCTGCATGGCGATGGCACGCACATCATGGCCTGACTTAGATCTGATGCTGCCGCGGATGCTATCGGCCTGACCGCGCAGGACAACGCAAACCTGCGGCCCGTCGATCTGACGGACGACGTCGATGAGGTCTTCGCAGTCCTCTTTGGTTGCACCCAGATCCGCGAGATCTGCGTCATCCATCCAAGAGATGACCAAGCGCCCCTCGCATTCAAAGCGAGCGCGATCAGCCACTCTGCTAGAGAGTTTGAGCGATGCAAGGCTCTTGCGTTGGTAAACCTCTGTTGCAACAAATGCAGGGTCCGCACCAGCGGCAACCATCTGCGCTGCAGCAACAAAAGCATCTGCATCTGCGTTTTGAAAACGGAACGACCCCGTATCTGTAAGCAAGGCGGCGTAGCAGTTTTGCGCGACGCTCGCGCTGCGCTCGTTGCACAGCTGTCCTGCAAGCTCCCACACGAGCATGCCGGCAGCGGCAGCAGACTCGTCGATATAGCATAGGTCGGCCACATCATCGGGACCGGCATGATGATCGATCTTGATGCTGGACTTGGCCCTTGCCTTGACAGCGGCGCCGTCAAGCATGCGCTCGTCGTTGGGAACGTCCACCATCACAAACACATCGGGGTCGCCTTTGTAGTCCCCCGCTGCGACAAGCGTGTCGTAGCCCTCAAGAAACGCGAGGTCTTTTGGCTGGTACGAGTTAGCCAAAAGCGGCGTTGCCTGGATGCCAGCGTCGTTGAGGACGCTGGCCAAAGCCAAGATGCTACCCAGGCAATCGCCATCGGGATTCTTATGACCGCACAAGGCGACCGTTTTGGCCGCCTTGAGAAGCTCTATTGCTCCTGAGAAATCGAATCGAACCATTTATGCTCGCTTTCAAGCACCGCAGCGATGTGCTCGGCGGTGTCAACGGTCGTATCGATATAAAACCTGAGCTCAGGTGTCACGCGCCATCCAAGGTCTTTACCCACAAGAGACCTGATACGTCCCTTAGCGGCGGCAATACCTTCCATGACCTCGTCGTAGCGCTCTTTATCGGCAGAGATGTAGACATCAGCCACTGCGCGGTCTTTGGAGACCTCGCATGAGGTGACGGTCACCATCTCCAGTCGAGGATCCGAGATGTGGAACAAGATCACGTTGGCGATCTTGCTCCTCAGCGCCTCGTTTGCCTTGCGGCTTGCGGGTGTCTGCTTCATCCCTTACTCCTTGCGTGCGACCTGCTCGATACGGTAACCCTCGAGGATGTCGCCTTCCTTGATGTCCTGGAAGCCCTCGATGCCGATACCGCACTCAGAGCCAGCGCGGATAACGTCGACGTCATCGCGATAGTGGCGCATAGAGGTGATGGCGCCTTCGTAGACGATGACGCTGTTGCGCACAACGCGCACGGTGTCGGAGCGGCTGATCTCGCCCTCTGTGACCAGGCAGCCGGCGATAACACCAACCTTGGGCATGCGGAACAGCTCGCGGACCTCGGCAGAGCCCGTATCGACTTCGACTTCCTCAGGGGCAAGCATGCCAACGCGTGCGGCATTGATGTCCTCGAGAGCCTTGTAGATGATGCGGTACAGGCGGATATCGACGCCCTCGCGCTCGGCTGCGGCACGGGCCTTGGCCTCGGGACGCACGCCAAAGCCGATGATGATGGCGTCGGAGGCGCCGGCCAAGATGACGTCGGTCTCGGTGATGCCGCCAACAGCGGAGTGGATGATGTTGATGCGAACCTCGGACTGATCCATCTTGCCCAAGGCGTCTGCCAAAGCCTCGATGGAGCCTTGGACGTCTGCCTTGACGATGAGGTTGAGCTCGGCGAGCTTGTCTTGCTCCATACGGGCAAACAGGTTGTCCAAGCTGACGTGGGACTTCTGCTCTTGAGCAGCAAGGCGTGCCTTGAACTCGCGCTCCTGGGCAAGCTTGCGGGCATCGGACTCGTCCTCGAAGACGCAGAACTCGTCGCCAGCGCCCGGAACAGCGCCCAGGCCCAAGATCTCCACGGGGTCAGAGGGCTTGCACTCGGTGACGTTGTTACCCTTGGGGTCAATCAAAGCGCGAACACGGCCATAGGTCATGCCGGCAACCAAGCTGTCGCCAACATGCAGCGTACCGCGCTGGACGATAACGGTTGCAACGGGGCCGCGGCCCTTGTCGAGGTTCGCCTCGATGACAAAGCCGCTTGCCGTGGTGTCGGGATTGGCCTTGAGCTCCAAGACCTCGGCCTGCAAGATGATGGTCTCGAGCAGGTCGTCGATGTTGATGCGCTTTTTAGCGCTGACCTCGACGAACATGTTCTTGCCGCCCCACTCCTCGGGGATGATGCCGTGCTCGGAAAGCTCGGTTTTGACGCGGTCGGGGTTGGCGCCGGGCTTGTCGATCTTGTTGATGGCGACAACCACAGGCACGTCTGCGGCCTTGGCATGGTTGATAGCCTCAACGGTCTGCGGCATGACGCCGTCATCGGCGGCGACAACCAAGACGATGACGTCGGTAACCTGCGCACCGCGGGCGCGCATGGCGGTAAAGGCCTCATGGCCCGGGGTGTCGATGAAGGTGATCTGCTGGCCGTTGATGTAGACCACGGATGCACCGATGTGCTGCGTGATACCGCCAGCCTCGGTGTTGACGACGCCGGTCTCGCGGATGGCGTCGAGCAAGGAGGTCTTGCCGTGGTCAACGTGACCCATGACGGTGACCACGGGCGGGCGCGGCTTGAGGTCTGCCTCGTCGTCGTGGAACGTGAACGACATCTCTTCTTCCTGGGATATGACCTTGACCTCGCGGCCCAAGTCGTCTGCGATGAGCTCGATGAGGTCGTCGCTCATGGTCTGGGTAAGCGTCAACGGCGTGCCCAGCAAGAACAGGCGCTTGACGATCTCGTTGCCGGGAACCTCGAGCAGCTCTGCAAGCTCACCCACGGTGGTGCCGCTTACGACCTTGACAACGCCCACGGCGATGCCGGTGCGCTCCGCCTCTTTGATCGCCTCTTCCTCGGCCTTCTTGGCGGCCTCTGCTGCGCGGCGCTCCTTGCGCTTCTTGCGACGGCCCTTGGACTCGTGCTCGGCCTCTGCGACGGCAGCGCGAGCCTCCTCGAGCACCTTGTCGCGCTGAAGCTGCTCTGCGGCAACGGCCATCTGGCGATAGCGATCGTCCTCAGACTGATCGTCGACAGAGACCTCGGGCTTGCGACCCTTCTTCTTTTTCTTGTTACCGCGCTCAGAAGACGCATTGCCATCGGCGGCACCCTTGCCTCGGGACTTGTTGCCCTTGGCGGCGTCTTTGCTGTCTGCAGCCTTGCGCTGGGCGTTGGCAGCATCGGCTTTCTCGGTGGCGAGGCGGTCGTTTTCTGCAGCGATCTGAGACAGCAGGCTGTCAAAGACAGACGTGGGCTTGAGACGCTTGGCTTCGCGCTCGGCCTCTTTGGCGGCTTCCTGCTCGGCCTTCTTAGCGGCTATCTCGGCATCGCGACGGGCCTTCTCCTCTTGACGGCGACGACGCTCCTCTTCTGCAGCAGCCTTGTGCTCGGCTTCGATGCGACGGCGCTCTTCTTCTGCGGCAGCCTTGGCTGCTTCCTCGGCCTCTTTGGCCTCACGCTCGATCTGCGCAGCGCGCTCGGCCAGCTCGGGGCCAAGCTGCTTGCGGATCTTATCCACGTATGCGTCAACGAGCGTAGACGCATGGTTTTTAGCAGGGATCTTCATCTCTTCGAGCTTTGCCAGAAGCTCCTTGGAGCTCATCCCAAACTCCTTGGCCAACTCGTGTACTCGCATGCTTGCCATATAATCACCTTCCACTTGCGCGCATCTTCGCGCCTGCTGCGCAGATAGCGTCAAACTCCTTCTCGAGGCCCAGATTTTGCTCTGCGCTCAGCCTCTTGCGCAGCTTTTTATCAAACATCCGCTTCTTCATTGCCTTAGCAAAGCACGCGGCATCGCAGCATACATAGGCGCCTCTGCCGTCGGATCTGCCCTTTGCGTCGATAAAAACATCGCCGTTTGGGGCTTTTACAACCCTGACGAGCTCTGCTCTAGCAGCCTGCTTTTGGCAGGCGATGCAAGTGCGGGTGGGCGCCTTGTCTGCCATCTAGATCAAAGACTCCTCATCGCTTGCATGCACGCCGCAGAAACGGGAATCCGGACGAGCATGGTTGCGGCAGCGCGTGCCGTCTGCACCCACATGCTCGCAACGCTTGTCTGCGCCGTCTTCGGCGTCTTCATCATCGTCGTCGATAAAAGAACCGCCAGAAACCTGAAGCATGTCGTTGGTGACGATGCTCGCAGACTTGATATCGATATGCCAGCCAGTCAGGCGTGCGGCGAGCCTAGCGTTTTGGCCCTCTTTGCCAATGGCCAAAGACAGTTGGTCATCGGGCACGACGACGGTTGCGTAATGCGTGTCCTCGTCGATGACAACACGGCTCACCTTAGCGGGAGAAAGCGCGTTGGCAACGTAGACTGCGGGATCCTCGTTCCATTGGATAACGTCGATGCGCTCGCCGCGGAGCTCGCTTACCACCATGCGGATACGAGAGCCCTTGGGACCCACGCAAGCGCCGACGGGATCGAGGTTGCTCTCGCGGGACCAAACGGCGATCTTAGAGCGTGCGCCTGCCTCGCGGGCGATGGACTTGACCTCAACAACGCCGTCGTAGATCTCTGGGACCTCGATCTCGAGCAAGCGGCGGATGAGATCGGGATGAGTGCGGCTGATGATGATGGCGGGGCGGGAAGCCTCGTGACGGCCGTTGCCGCCCTCGGTGTTAGGCTCGCGCACATCAACAATCAGGGCCTTGAGGCGCTGGTTGTGCTGGTAGTACTCGCCTGCAGGCTTCTCGTTGCGCTCGGCACCGCCGTTGCGGCCGTCGTAGTGCGGAAGCTCAGCCTCTACACCCTCGCTGATCTTGACGATGGTGAAATCAGGCGTGGACTGCAGCACGGTGCCGGTGATGAGCTCGCCTTTGCGCTCGACGAATTCCTTGTAGATGTTGGCGCGGGCAGCGTCGCGAACAATCTCGCTGATGACGCGCTTTGCGCTTTGCGCAGCGATGCGGGAGACATCGTCGGGCGTGACGTCGTGCTCCTCGTAATCCTCGTAATCGCCGGTCTCGGGATCTTCTTCGCCAATGCCCACCATCTCGTAGACGTAGATCTTGCCGGTGTTGCGGTCGATGGTGACGCGAGCATCCCAGTCGAGCTTCAAGATCTTCTCGTAGCTTTTGGCCAGCTCCTGCTCAAGACGCTCCAAGACGTCGTATTCGTCGATGTTGCGCTCTTTGGCAAGATCCTGCAGCGCTCCGATCAGTTCAGAAGACATGTTGTGTTTCCTCTCGATCAAGATGCCCTAGTTGGCATCGCCGTTACTTTTGGAACCGCTTTGGGAAAAGTCGATGCGGCCCACGATGTTTGCTTTCTTGATTCTGTCGAGCGCAATGGTCTTGCGCTCCTCGCCAGACTCGATGACGATCTGGCCCTCCTCGACGCCCGCCAGCACGCCCGTCTCTTTGGTGCGCGCCTCGCCGGGTTTAAGGTAAACAACGACCTCCTCGCCCGCAAAGCGCTCGTAATCGCTTTGCTTGCGCAGCGGACGGTCGATACCGGGAGAAGAGACCTCCAAGACAAAGGAGCCTGCAAACGGGTCGAGCTCGTCTACCGCGACGTCAACCCACTCTCGGGCTTCGGCCAGCTGATCGAGGTTGATGCCCCCTTCCGGCGTGTCCAGATAGACGCGCAGGATAGGGTTCTTCTTTGTTCCGGCTACCTCGACGGTAACCAGTTCCAAACCGTTTTGAGCCGCTACCGGCTCCAACACCTCGATGAGCTTCTCTGCTTTGGTTGCCATGAAACCCTTTCTTCCCCATAAAACCAAAGAAAGCGGGCAATGCCCACTTCCTCCTTTTGACGGCATCTTTAGCATCTCAGCGGTTTGAAAACCATACTGCGCCCTAGGGGCTCTATGCGCAAAGCATAGAAATGCAATCTGATTATTTATATCAGATTGAGCCGCATCTTTCCAGCCTTACAGGCATATAAAAAGAGCGCAGGGGCTGCCTGCGCTCTTAGAAGCAAGTCGGCGTGGCTAGCTATCGGCTAATTGGCCACAACGTTGACAACGTTGCCGGCGACGATGGTCTTACGCACAGTCAAACCCTCGATCTTGCTTGCCACGGCGTCCAAAGCCGCCTTGACGATCTCTTCCTCGCTTGCATCTGCCGCGGTGAGGATCTTGGCACGGACCTTGCCCTTGACCATAACAGCGCGTTCGACTTCCTCGGCCTGGATAAGGCTCTCGTCAAAGGTGGGCCACTCTTGCTCGCAAACGCTGCCATCGTTGCCCATCACCTCATGCCACAGCTCCTCGGCCCAATGCGGGGCGATAGGAGCCAAGAGCTTGACGATGGTCTGGGCAACATCTGCATCCAACGCGGCAAGCTCGGCATCTGCTTTACGCATCTCCAGGCTGTTGATGCGCAGGTAGGAACCAGCGGCGTTTACAAGCTCCATAATGGCACTGATAGCCGTGTTGAACTGATTGCGGCCAAAGTCCTCCTCGACCTTGGCGGCCACGCGATGACGCTCGCGCAAGAGAGTCTTTGCAGCTGCTGCGGCATCGTCTTTGGCATCCGCCGAATAAAGCGTCTGCTCATCTGCCTTGCCGCAAAGGTCGCACACCGCTCGCCACGCGCGGTTGAGGAACTTGTAGATACCGGCAAGGCCCTTCTCGTTCCAGAGAAGCTCTTTGTCGGGCGGCGCCATGAAGAGGATGCAAGCACGCACGGCATCGGCACCGTAGTGCTCGATCATGCTCTCGGGAGACACGACGTTGCCCTTGGACTTGGACATGACGTCACCGTGCTCGTCAAGCACCATGCCCTGGCACAAGAGGTTGGTAAACGGCTCGTCAAAGCTAAGCATTCCCAAATCGCGCAGGACCTTGGTGTAGAAGCGCGAGTAGAGCAAATGCAAAATGGCATGCTCGATACCGCCGATGTACTGATCGACAGGCATAAAGCGGTCGACCGCGTCCTTCTCAAAGGGCTTGGTGTCGTTTTTGGGGTCCGTGTAGCGCATGTAGTACCAGCTGCTGCACGTAAAAGTATCCATGGTGTCTGTCTCACGACGTGCAGGCTTACCGCATTTGGGGCAGGTGCATTTGACGAACTCCTCATGCGTAGCCAGCGTCTCGCCGGCAGACAGATCGATATCCTCGGGCAGGCGCACGGGCAGGTCTTGCTCGGGCACGGGGACCACACCGCAATCATCGCAGTGAATAGCGGGGATGGGGTTGCCCCAATAACGCTGGCGGCTGATGAGCCAATCGCGCAGGCGGAACTCGACCTTGCGCTTGCCACGGCCCATCTGCTCGAGCTCGGCCACGATAGCTGCCTCTGCCTCGGAGTGCTTGCCACCCGTCAAACCTGTGAACTTGCCAGACTGCACCAAGATGCCCTCGGCTGCCATGGCCTCGTCCCAATCAACAGAGGTAACCACACGGCCCTGCTCATCTTTGAGCTTCTCGTACAGGGGGTCGTCTATCTTGACGATGATAGGCACGATGGGTAGGTCGTATTTCTTGGCAAACTCGAAGTCACGCTGATCGCCGCAAGGGACGGCCATGACAGCGCCAGTGCCGTAGTCGGCGACGATGTAGTCTGCCACCCAAACCGGAACCTTCTCGCCGTTGACAGGGTTGACTACGTAACGACCGGTAAAAGCGCCGTGCTTCTCCTTTGCACCTTGAGCGCGCTCCACGGCGGTGATCTTCTTGGCATCCTCGACCACCTTCATGACAGCAGCTTCGTACTCAGTGCCCTCGACAAGGCCCCTGAGGATAGTGCTCTCGGGTGCCAGCAAGAAGAAGCTGCAGCCAAAAAGGGTATCTGCGCGAGTGGTGAAGACCGTGAGGAGCTGGTCTGCCGTAGGTTGTGCGGGAACAGAGCCATCTGCGTCGCACAGCGTAAAGGTGACCTCGGCGCCTTCAGAGCGGCCGATCCAGTTGGCCTGCTGCTGTTTGACGCGCTCGGGCCAGCCCTCAAGCTGGTCAAGGTCGTCCAAGAGCTCTTGTGCGTAATCGGTGATCTTGAGATACCACTGTGTCAGCGGCCTCTTCTCGACCTCGGAGTCGCAACGCCAGCAGCGTCCCTCGGTCACTTGCTCATTAGCGAGAACGGTCTTGCAGCTGGGGCACCAGTTAACGGGATTGTTGCGACGCTCCACCAAGCCTTTCTCCCAGAACTTGAGAAACATCCACTGACCCCAGCGGTAATACTCGGGGTCGCAGGCCACGACTTGACGGTCCCAATCATACGAGAAGCCCATGCGCTTAAAGCTTGCCTTTTGGGTTTCGATATTGGCATAAGTCCACTTGGCAGGATGGCTTTTATGCTTGATGGCAGCGTTCTCGGCAGGAAGACCAAACGCGTCCCATCCCATGGGATGCAAGACGTCGTAGCCCTTCATGCGCCAATAGCGAGCCATGACGTCGCCGATGCTGTAGTTGCGAGCATGGCCCATGTGGATGTCGCCAGAGGGATAAGGGAACATCTCGAGAATGTACTTAGCCGGACGAGTGCTGCCGTTGTCGACCTTGAACAGCGCGTCATCCTCCCAGATCTTCTGCCATTTAGGCTCGATATCTGCAGGATTGTATTCGGGCATCGTCGCATCTGACATAGTAGATAACCTTTCGAGCATTTAAAAACGTGCCGTCCATGATAACGCAGTATCAGCAGCCAAACAAAAACCTAAACGTCACTGGTATTGCCGTTTCAAGCAAAACGCAACGAAAATAAACACGGCAAAGTTTTGTGAATATTTCCGCGGATGAGAATGAAAACAGCTAAGAAACAACGTGCATTCGAGCACTTACGTCACAATCGTATGCCGCGAGACACAGCCGCGTCAGCGCGTCTGCTACGGCGACGACTCGCATCATCGTAGAGCCCCCAAACGCGAGAGCCCCCGGTCGGCCCAGCGGCGCCCTACCCTCCCGCAGCCTGGCGCTGC